>CAYULE010000020.1:0-23198 GCA_964445385.1 uncultured Smithella sp. | reverse complement strand
TCGTCATTGTAGTGGGCTTCAATATCCACATTGGCCCCCAGTTTTTTGCGAGCAGCCGTCAACATGGCGGCCTCCAGGGCCTCTGTAATGATGAGTTTGTCGATCCCCCTATCCTTACCCATCTGCTCGATCAGACGTTTAAGTTCTTGCAACATTTACAAATTCCTCCCTTTTCTTCTCACGGGCTGTATCATAATCATATTTCAGCCTGTCGGCGTTTTTTCATTCCTGGATCACCGATTCGTCATCCATTAGATTGGCTTTGGCAATTTCGTTTTTCGGGATACTGCTTATTTTACCCGCCACATCAATTCGGACAACTTTACGGCCGTCTTCTTCCATATAACCCAACAATATGCCCTGAAAATTCTTCATACCGTCAATCTTGACATGGGTCTTAATTTTCACCCTGGCTCCTCTAAACTTTTCAAAATCACAATCGCGGGATATGGGACGGTCAAGGCCCGGTGAAGAAACTTCCAAGGTATAGGGTCCGTGCGATAAATCATGAACATCCAGAATATCACCCAACTGATTGCTGACAGTGGTGCAGTCATCCAGGGTAACACCGTCTTCCTTATCCAGAAAAAGCCGGAAAACCCAGCGTGAATGCATCTTTATACATTCAACATGAATCAGCTCTAACCCTTCGGAGAGAGCCACCGGCTCGGCCAACTGCCATATTTTGTCTTTTAAATCATCGTACATATCAATCGCTTCAGAAAATAAAAAAGTGGGCGAAAGCCCACTTCAGCATACTACTTTCAGTGATGGTTGGAAATGCAACTACCATATACAAACAGGCAATGCAAGCACTATTTAACGCCTATCACGAGCCTGCGACAGACTGATAAAATAGAGTGGGCCGCCGGGTTCAGACCGGCAATGTCCAATGCATACAACTCTACACTCCCCCGCGCACGAACATGCCGAAGCATCAGGCCCGGAAGTCTGGGCAGGATGATCACCTGCTCTTTGTTTTGGACATTCGCTCGGAAAATTCTGTACACACTCACGCGCGAGTATCTTAACCCTGGTGCCCCTGCGGCTTTTTCTTGTCCTTTTATCTGGCTGGCGCTGAGGACGGGGCACTCGCTGTTTTGCCTGATAAACAGCCTTTCATGAACGCCTTGCGCTCGCTGCCCTTGAGTGCTTTCGCCTTAGCTTCTTTGTTGCAGGACTTCATGCGCTCGTATTGCGCCTGCTGCGCGGGTGATGGTGTTTTCTTTGCCTTACCTTCGGTTGCAGCGACGGCGTTTCCGATGGTGAGAACAAAAGCGAGAAACATGATGACGATCAGGTTTTTCATCTGTGGATACCTCTCTATTTTTTTAATATGGGATAGAAATTTGTTTTTTGTTAAATGCCATATATTAAATTTGGGAATTTATGTCAATAATATTTTGCAATAAAATGCGATTTCCGATGGGCTTGACGGCTTTGAAGACGCATTCCAACACCTGTCTTTTCGAAGAATCTGATGATCAGTAAATAGACATTTCCCCGAAGTTTATTGTTAATCTGAAGGCAGGAAATGACACTTGACGTACTGGGCGGTGAGTCCGCTATGATTCACTTAGCATGTTAAAGTAATGGAGCGGGCGACCGGGCTCGAACCGGCGACGTCCAGCTTGGGAAGCTGACATTCTACCACTGAATTACGCCCGCTCACGGGGTGGGACTTTTATTCAACCCGACAATTTTGTCAAGGATTTTTTATGGATGACCGATGATACCATAATCGATTTGTCAGTATTCCCTGTTGACAGCTGGGGGATTATTGGTTAAGAGGCGGCTCTCAAAAGGCTATAGGCTTTTAGGTTGTAAACTGTCAGGTTGGATTGTGGTGAACGGTTGAAACCGTTCACACTATTTATGGAGATATTTTGAGCAAACAACTGCAAAAAGAAATTGAACGCCGGCGCACCTTCGGAATCATCAGCCATCCCGATGCGGGAAAGACAACCCTCACGGAAAAACTGCTGCTTTTCGGCGGCGCCATCCAGTTGGCCGGCGCTGTAAAAGCCCGCAAGGCGTCAAAACACGCCTTGAGTGACTGGATGTCCATTGAAAAGGAACGCGGTATTTCCGTCACTTCGTCCGTCATGAAGTTTGAATATGCCGATTGTGAAATTAATCTGCTGGACACCCCGGGGCACCAGGACTTTTCCGAAGACACCTATCGCGTGCTCACCGCGGTGGATAGCGCGTTGATGGTCATCGACGGCGCCAAAGGCGTGGAAACGCAAACACAGAAGCTCATGGAAGTTTGCCGCCTGCGCAACACACCCATCATTACCTTCATCAACAAAATGGACCGCGACTGCCTGGCGCCTTTGGATATTCTGGCGGATATCGAAGACAAACTGCAGATCGAATGCTCTCCTCTGTCCTGGCCGATCGGCATGGGCAAACGCTTCAGAGGTGTTTATAATCTCTACGATAAAACCCTGCATCTCTTTATGCCGGGAAAAGCTAAACGTTCCGAAGGCGGTGTAGTGATCAGCGATTTGTCCGATCCGCTGCTCGATGAACTGCTGGACAGCCAGGCCGGAGAACTCCGTGAGGAAATCGCCCTTCTGGAGGGCGCGGCCAATCCTTTTGACCTCAAAGAATACCTGAAGGCCGGCCAGACACCCGTTTTCTTCGGCAGCGCGATCAATAACTTCGGCGTCAAGGAACTGCTCGACGCCTTTGTGGAAATCGCCCCGCCGCCGGTTCCCCGTCCCACCACAACGAGGCAAGTCAGTCCGGATGAAGAAGATTTTTCGGGCTTTGTTTTTAAAATTCAGGCCAACATGGACCCGGCGCATCGTGACCGCATTGCTTTTTTGCGCATCTGTTCCGGCAAGTTTCAGCGTGGCATGCACGTCATGCAACACCGCATCGGCAAGGAAGTTTCCTTATCCAACGCCACCATTTTTATGGCGCAGGACCGCACCAATGTTGAAGAAGCGTATCCCGGCGATATTATCGGTATCCACAACCACGGCACCATTAAAGTCGGCGATTCCTTCTCTCAAAAGGAGCCGCTCAAGTTTACCGGCATTCCACATTTTGCCCCGGAACATTTCTGCCGCGTGCGCCTCAAAGACCCGCTGCGCATCAAACATCTGCAAAAGGGATTAACGCAACTTTCGGAAGAAGGCGCCATCCAGGTTTTTAAACCTTTATGGGGGTCGGATAACATCCTGGGCGCCGTCGGCTCCCTGCAATTTGATGTGACCATGTCGCGGCTGAAAAACGAGTACAGCGTTTATGCCGATTATGAAAAAGCCGATTATACCGCCACCCGCTGGGTCACCTGCGATGACGCTAAAAAAATGGAGGATTTTCAGAAGAAGAATCTGATGAATCTGGCAATGGACACCGAAGGCAATCTGGTTTACCTAGCACTCTCCGACTGGCGGCTTTCCCACACCATGGAAGAATGGCCGCAAATCAACTTTCACAAGACGATGGAAAAAAGTTGAGCTTTTTATAGATTCTCCGGTATGCAAAATGAATATGAGCTTTGTTAAATACCGTTATCTGATCTTCGGCATTCTCGGTGCCGCCTACATCCTGGTTTTCTTTCACAGGCTGGCTCCGGCGGTTGTAGCTGTCGATATGATGACGGATTTAAAAACCGGTGGTGCACTGATGGGCATCCTGGCCTCGGCTTATTTCTATCCTTACGGCCTGATGCAAATTCCCGCGGGTCTTTTGTCCGACTCGTGGGGACCGCGTAGGGCAATCGTTTTTTTCTTCATCATCGGCGCGGCAGGATCCATTGCTCTTGGTTTTGTGCATACTGTTGGAGGGGCGATTGCCGTCCGCGTTGTGGTCGGTCTGGGAGTGGCAATGGTATTTATCCCAACCCTGAAGATTCTGACCCATTGGTTCGAGCGGGATAAATTCGTCCACATGAGCGGGCTTCTGATGTCACTGGGCGGAGTCGGCGCTTACACGGCATCAACGCCTCTGGCGCTCATGAGCGACGCGATTACCTGGCGAGGCAGTATGATCGCCATCGGAGTCTTGACTCTTCTGATTTCGGGTTTGGTCTGGTTGCTGGTTCGCGATACACCAGAACAGTTGGGCTTTCAGCCTATCAACCCTTGCGCACCGGCACATTGCGAAGAACAAAAGATCGAGCTCTTCCATGGTATCACCATGGTACTTAAACACTGGCAATTCTGGCCCATGGCAATGTGCAGCTTTTTCGGATCTTTGGTGTCTCTAAGCTTTTCCGGTCTGTGGGGCGGTCCTTTTTTAATGCATGTCTATGGAATGACCAGAACCCAGGCGGGAAGCGTTTTGTCAGCAATGGCCATTGGCATGATTATCGGCGCACCAGTCATGAGCTGGCTTTCTAACCGGGTATTTCACTCACGCCGGAAAGTATTAATCATCAGCCAGCTGGGAGGCCTGTGCGTTTTTGCACCACTGGCTTTTTTCACCGCTGATTTTTCGGTAACGGCGCTTTATATCTGGTGTTTCTCCTATAGTTTTTTCATGTCCAGCCTGGTCGTCGTTGGCTATTCCGCTATCAAGGATTCTTTTCCGATACAAATATCCGGCACCGCCACCGGCACCTTGAACATCTTTCCCTTTGCCGGAGCGGCACTGGGCCAGCCGCTCATTGGCTGGTATTTAGATTCTTTGGGTACCGTCAACGGTCAATACAGTGCGGATGCTTATTCCACCGCTTTCAAGCTGTGTTTGATTTCCCTCCTTGCGGCGCTTATCGCGAGCACCCTGGTTAAAGAAACATTCCCGAAGCAAAACGTTACCGCGTAAATTCGCCGCGGCATCAGATATCGCATCCAGGTCGTCATACCGTCTGACCACAGCCCAATATGCGAAAAGCCTGCGGCATTCGTTCGGATGTTGAAAGCATTACATAAGCATTCAGTTGAGTGATCATCCATGAAAATTAAGACAGGAATTCACGCAGGAGATTTTGAACGGATAAAGTCCGCGGCACTTTCCCCGGCTATATACCCCGTAGAGAAAGCGGCCTGCAAATTATAGCCGCCGGTATCCGCATCGATATCCATGACCTCGCCGCAAAAATAAAGACCCGGTATTTTTTTGGACGCCATGGTGCGCTGATCGATTTCATCAAGCGCCACGCCGCCCGCCGTTACAATGGCCTTGGCCAGCGGCAGCGGGGCTTTGATATTGAAACGCAGCGCTTTGAGTAAATCAATCATCCTTTCCCGCGCATCGGCGCTGATCTGGTTAGCCTGTTTTGCTCCGTCGATACCGCTGAGGACAACAAAAGGGTCAATCATTTTCGCCGGCAGGTATTCTTTCAGAATGCTTGCAATCTTCCGTTTGCCGAAGTTGTTTAGATCCAGCTGCAACCGTTTCCTCAATTGTTCTTTCGTCAAGGCGGGCTTCAAATCAATCAGGATGGAAACTGGACCTTTTTCCAGAGCGACAACCACAGCCAGACTCATGAGCAGAATGATCGGGCCACCCAGACCAAAGTGCGTGAAGAGCATTTCTCCAAAGCGGCTTTCGATGATCGGTGGCTTGGGAACTTTCTTTTCGCCGCGCCCATAATCACAATCCGGTGTGAACGCTGTGTCCACCGTAGTGGCTTCCCCCCGAAACGCAGTCGCGCGGACATTGCGCAAAGAGACACCTTGCATGGATTGAGCAAGCTTTTGTTCGTGGACAATCAGGGGAACCAATGCCGGTTTGGGCTTGATAATGGTGTGCCCAAGCACCGCGCTGATTTTGTAGCCGTCGCCTTCGGAACCGGTAACAGGCCAGGAGGCGCCGCCGGTCGCGATGATCACAGACGGGGTGCGATAACGGCCATGCGTAGTATTGAGGACAAAGATGGATTTTTCATCCAGAATTATTGAGTTAACCTTGACATTGAAAATCGTACGAACCTTATTTTCCGCCAGAAATTTTTGAAAAACACGCACCACGTCGCGTGCATCATCGGAGATGGGAAAAATTCTGCCGCCGCGCTCCACTTTAGTGGCAAGACCATATTGTGCGAGGAAGGCAAGCAGTTCGGCACGGAAGAACCGGTGAAACGCGCTTTGCAGAAAACGGCCGTTTGGCCCATACATGGCAATGAACGATTTGATTTCAGCGGTATTGGTCAGATTACAACGCGATTTGCCGCTGATGAGAATTTTTTTGCCGCAACTGTCCGTTTTTTCCAGAAGCATTACACGAGCGCCCAGCCGGGCTGCGCTTCCGGCAGCCATCAAGCCCGCCGCGCCCCCGCCGATGACAATAACATCAGCATCTATACCCGTTGTATTCTTCATTGCATCACCATGGATTAACCAGCTACCACAGTTCGGCAAAACCGGTCAATGCATCAATTAGCCCGGTCTTGTTATACAGGCTTGCCTGTGCTAAAGATTCGCCGACTAAATGATCAACACACGGGGAGCAGGATTTGCAGATACCGACCAATTTCATATCGCTAACCACTAAAATGATTCTGAAGGTACAGCCGATAACCCATTCCTGCCTGCGGCGATGGAAAGAACAGGCCGGGAAAATACCCGATGTAGAATTGCGCAGACAGGCACTGGCTAGCATTGCAGCAAAAAAATTTCACTGTGAAGGTGGCTCGCTTTACGGCTTACTGGCAGGCAACCATTACGGAGACGCCATCACCTTTATAGTCGCCTATCAGACCATCAGCGATTATCTCGATAACCTCTGTGACCGCAGTACATCGCAGGACCCGGAAGATTTCCGCGCCCTGCACGAAGCCATGCTGCAGGCTTTAACGCCGGATGCCCCGATTACCGCTTATTATCGTTTCCGAAAGGAGCAAGACGACGGTGGTTATCTGAACACGCTGGTGCAAACCTGCAGGCAAATTCTGAGGCTTCTATCCAATTACGACCTGGGGGCACCGGCCCTCCGGGATCTGGCTAGTGTCTATATTGACCTGCAGGTGCATAAACATGTTCGAAAAGACGAACGTCTGCCACGCCTCCAAGCGTGGTTTGCCGAACACGAAAAAGACCTGCCCCGGATGGCCTGGTACGAATTTGCCGCCTGCACCGGTTCAACACTGGGCATCTTTTGTATCGTCTCTCAACTGTTCAATCCGGTAACCACAAAAAAACTTGTGGTCGATATTAAAAACGCTTATTTTCCCTGGGTCCAGGGTTTACACATCCTTTTGGATTATCTGATTGACCAGGAAGAAGACCGCGCCGGTTTAGATTTAAATTTTTGTACTTATTATGAAAACAGTGACCTTCTGTCCGGGCGGATCAGTCATTTTTACAATCAGGCACAAGCTAGTGTTGCGAGTTTGCCCGACGCGAAATTTCATCATTTAGTCAACCGCGGTCTCTTGAGTATTTATCTGGCCGATCATAAAGTTTCCAGGCAAAAGGATGTCCGGAATATTTCTAAAAAACTGTTGAGCCTGGGTGGAAGTGAAACATTTTTCTTTTACTTACACTGCTGGATTTACCATCGACTGTAGACCACCCGCCGGATCGCCCATCCGTGAATGATTTTAAAAATTATCACGTCCCGATGAACAATTGATGCTTTTTTCTCCAAGGGCTGGGTAGTTATTCCCCCTTTTGTCAATAATTTGAAATGCACCCGATAGCAGCAAAAGAGATTCTATTTATGATTACCTATAAATAGACAATTAACGACTAGGCGCTGGCTTTGGCATACTCATTGCTAAATAACTGGCACAAATGATCGGGAGATCGCAATATAATGAAAAAAACTTTGGTTTGCATAGCAGGAATAATTTGTCTTTTGGCTGCATTTGCATATGCTGCAGATAAACCTGCAAAAGAGGCAAAACAAGGTGCCGTATTGAAAACGACTAACATTAAAACGGCAAAAATGAACGCCAGAGGAAAGGTTGTAGAAATTTCCGACAAGGCAATCAAGATCCAACGAAGCATTAAAGGCAATGTGGAGATTATGGAATTCGTACTGGAAAATCCGGTTCGCAATATCGCGGTGAACGATTCCGTGAAAATTGATTACAGTGTTAAAGAAGGGAAGCTAACGGCATCCAGGGTAGCCAAACCCAAACCGGTAACCGCAAAAAATCCTGCAAAAAATGGAGTAAAACCAACAGCAGAGAAACCAGCATCAGCCATGAAGTAACTGGATGATGCCTTTCTATAGGTGGAGGCCCTAATAATTAGGGTTAATTAAAGAACTATTAACAAGGAGGATTTTAAGATGAAGCGTTTAGTATTGTTAGTTGTAGCATTTGTTTTCGCACTGTCCATGACCGCATTTGCACAGGGTAAGACCGTTGACGCAGTGAAGGCTGCTGCAGACAAGAAAGTAGCTGACAAAGTTGTCGAGAAAGCTGCTGATGACACCAAAGTTGCTGACAAGAAGGCTGATGACAAGAAGCCCGCAAAGAAGGTAAAGAAAGTAAAGAAAGTAAAGAAAGCAAAGAAAGCAGCAAAGAAGGCTGATGCTCCGGCTCCCGCAACGGAAGCTCCGGCTGCTAAATAAGTTCCAGCAACTTATGAAATGCACGAAAAGGGATGAGTGAAAACTCATCCCTTTTTTTATCCGTCTGACCCTTGATAAACGCATTCACCTGCACAAAGTCATCGTGGTTTATTTTTTTTCTTTCTGTTATAAGTTTGCGCAATGTTAAAAAAAATACTAGTAAAAATTATCGACTACAACAGCAATCTGACCGTCCGGGTCAGGCTGGTTGCGTTGACGGTGGCAGGTCTCGCCGCGACTATGGCCATCTGGGGCTTTATACAGCTGACTGCTCTGGACAGAATCCTAGTCGACCAACAGGTAAAAAGACTGGCGGGTGTCGCCGAAACCGTCAGTACGTTTTATCAACACTTCCCCACCAAACGAGGCATTGCCACCCTGGACTCCGCTCTGAAAGACCACATCCAGACGGATGTACGTCTGGCCAGAATCGACATTTTTGATATCCGGGGAAAAAATGTCGACTATGTTGCCGGTGCGAGCCGCGTTCAATATGAATGGCCGGATAATATCGTGGCTGAAGTCAGCGGCAAAGGGAAATCCCGTTATGTTAAACTGGAAACGGAGGCAGGACCTTCGCTGGGCCTTCTCTATCCTGTTTCCGGAGAAACCAGAGATTCGCATATTGTCGTCGGGATAATTGCATTTTCCCGGGCAAACACGGAAATCATGAGCAGCGCCCGGCAATTGCTGTTTTTCAGCAGCGCCGGACTGCTGCTGGCTATCCTCTTATTGTTGGCCGTGAGTTACGGCTGGATCATCGGACGGCCACTGAAAATGATTATCGGAACGATTGATGAATTTCAGAAAGGACGATACGTGGAACGAATCCCCATTGTTCGAGAAGATGAATGGGGACAACTGGCTGATCATTTTAACCAGATGGCCGATGAAATTCAAAATGTCATGGCCAGCAATCTTGATCTGACAAAACGCCTGGAAGAGCGCGTCCGCAAAGAGACGCTTAATGTCGTTCAACTGCAAAAACAGGTTGATGATCTGAAACAATTGACTGCTCTGGGCCAATTAACGGCTAATCTGGCTCATGATTTAGGGACGCCTCTTCATTCCATTGCGGGACTCGCCAAACTGATGCTGGAGCGGGAAGGCTGGCCGCCGGATGTGGCGCATAAGCTCAATCTGATTGTCGAGCAGACACAAAGACTGGATAATGTCATTCAAAATGTTCGGAAGGCCACGCGCCTTCCGGAACCACATTTTGAATTAATGACCGTAAATAAAATATTAAACGATACCCTGCCACTGGTCGAACCTCTGATTCAAAAGAGCCATGTGGCTATCACTGCGCGTATTGATCAGTCCACTGCATCTTTATACGTTGATCGCTACCGGATTCAAACAGCGCTCTTGAATATCATTCAAAATTCTATCGAAGCGATGAGGGAGGGTGGCACCATCACCGTCTCCGCCGAAGATGACCATGCGGCAAAGATCATCAAAATCATGATTGCCGATAACGGACAAGGTATCCCCGCTGATCTGATGAAAAAAGTCTGCGAACCGTTCTTCAGTTCCCATACGGATGAAGGAATGCGCGGCCTGGGGCTGGCTATTGTTCGTGATATCGTCAAGGTGCATGGCGGCCACATGGATATTCAAAGCATATCCGGCAGTGGAACTTCCGTTACTCTTTACCTGAGGATGGCCGATGAAATCATTAAGTAAGATAAAGAACTGTTATTTTTCATCCGAGATGCCATAGCGACGAATTTTCATGCGCAAGGTTTTACGGTCGATACCTAAAATTTCAGCGGCCTTAGATTGATTCCAGGAGGTTTCTTTGAGGGTATGAAGAATTTGCTCCCGTTGAGCTTCCTGCAGCGGCGTCATCTCAGGCAAATCGTTGCCCTTACTGGTTCCCGCCTTATTCCTGAAACGGTCCGGTAAATTCTCCGGCAGAATAACGACAAAAGGAGAAAGCAGCAGGGTCTGCTGCAAGACATTTTCCAATTCTCGCACATTGCCCGGCCAGTCATAAGCCATAAGTAATTCCATGGCTTCCATCGAGACGCGAACACCGCAATAGCCTAATTTCTTCAGCATCGCTTCAATCAGCAGCGGGATATCCGCTCTGCGTTCCCTGAGCGGAGGAATGTGCAACCGTACAATGAAGCGATACAGAAGATCCAGACGGAAACGACCAAGGCCTACTTCTTCATCAATATTTTTATTGGCAGCCGCCACCACGCGCACCGCGACATGGCGCACTTCGTGTCCGCCGATTCTGCGTACTTCCCCGTCCTGCATAAACCGCAGAAGTTTACTTTGCAGTGCTGTGGACATTTCCGTGATCTCATCCAGAAAAATGGTGCCACCCTGCGCGGATTCAATGAGACCGACGTGCTGATGATCCGCCCCGGTAAAGGATCCTTTCTCGTAACCAAAAAGCTCGGATTCGAGTAGGTTGTCGGGAATTGCTCCGCAATGCACCACAACAAAAGATTTCTGCCGACGCAACGACATCGAATGCAACGACCGCGCAGTCAGTTCCTTGCCGGTGCCGCTTTCGCCTTCAATGAGAACACTGGCCTGAGAATCGGCGACACGGGCAATCTGTTTGTAAAACTCCACCATGGTGGATGATGAGCCGATCAGCTTCGCTTCTTCGATAGCTTCCTGCGGCCCATTCGACCGTCGCTCACGTAACTCCCGTACCTCCAGAACTTTTTTAACAAGTGCACGACAATCTTCCGGTGAAAAAGGCTTGCTGATATAATCCCACGCACCCAGACGGATCGCCTCCATGGTGGTTTCCAGCGAACCATAAGCGGTCATCAGAATGACCGGCAGGTTCGGCCATTTTTTCTGAACTTCGTTTAGAAATTGCAGACCGTCCATGCCAGGCATTCGGATATCAGACATCAGCAAATCATATTCCGACAGATCCTGCTGCAAGGCATCGACAGCAGATGTAAAAGCGCTGACCTCATAACCATCACGCATAAGAACTTCCTGGAGAAATTCACAGGCAACGGCGTCATCATCAATGATTAATATGCGGGCTTTCATAAAATACCTGTTCTGTTTTGTGAGGGGGAAATTTGATGCTCTCCCCCCGTGTGCCGAGGAGAATATTGATGCTTAAGGAATCATGATTATTCAGTATTCAATCATTTACCCCGCAGCAAGCCGTGGGCAATGCGCTCGTTGTCAAATTCAGGGCAGCGCAACTACGAAAAAACCTTTGAGCTTTCTGCTACCTTGCGCGTCCTGGGCAATGATATCGCAACGGATTCTTTTCTCGCCGTTTTCTTCATATTTTTCAATTACTTTACCGCTCACGGTGATGGTGGCACGGCCTTTTGTGTTTTCAAAATCATCCAGATTAACCGGTTGTGTCATGCTGAGGAAATGCACGGAAAATTTTCTTAAATATTTGTTATCGATCCAGGAGGTAATGGCTTCACCCGCGATACCCGCAATAAACATACCGTGAACAATAACATTATCCATTCCGATCATCCTGGCAAAGGTGTCATCGTTATGCAGGGGATTGAAGTCACCCGATGCTCCGGCATAGCGCACAAGTTGCGATCGCGTGATCGGCGCAGACGTGAAGGCGGGTATTGCATCTCCAACTTCAATCGCATCGAAGTTAATCGTCATATGGTCGTTCCTATCTTTCTAAAAAAGTCGTGCGCGCCTTGAAAACAAATTCCCCTTTTTGATTATAGGCTTCCGTCTCCAAAACAGTCACTTCGGCATACCAGCCTTTTCGCTCTTTTTTGCCTCTCTCATACATATCCACAACTTTCATTTTGCAAGTTATAATATCCCCTGCACAGATCGGAGCGTAATATTCATATTCTTCTTCACTATGCAGCACCTTGCTCAAATCGGCGCCCACCGCATTCATAATTCCCAGCAGGCCATCACCCGTCCAGAAGGGAAAACAAGAGGGGAAAGTCGGCGGGATGGGAATGTTTTCATACCCGGCCCTTTTAGCCGCATCGACATCGCGATAAATCTCTTTAACCTGATTTATATGGTCCAGCTGTGACACAGCCGCGGCAAATTCTGCGATCTTGTTTCCTGGCACTTCAATAGAATGAATCGGAAACTCCATACCGAGCTTCGACTTGTCCGCCATCGCAACCTCCAAAGAATAGTGATGCAAGCCATATCACATCCGGAATGGAATTTCACGTTAAAACACAGAGAATTCAACAAGGCAGACAAAACATTTCAAAGTCCCTTGACAAGCATTACATGTTGCCTGTATTTTTGCAGTCATGAAAATCTGCGCCAGTTGCAAAAAAGAAATTCCCGACGATCTATTTATCGGCAGACAAACCCTGTGCCCATACTGCGGAAGCGATCTTCATCGCTGCCTCAACTGCGTCTTTTATGAACATGGCGCCTATAATGATTGCCGGGAGAGTCAGGCCGAGCGAGTCCTGGATAAAAGCCGCTCCAATTTCTGTGACTATTTCCGTTTCCGGGGCGGCACCGGAAAGTCCGGCGCATCACCTGCTGATCCAAAAGAAAAGCTTCAAGCTTTGTTTAAAAAATAGCCAACAGCAATACTTCAGCTGGAATCATCTTCACCATTTAATTGGATATGATTTGTCTTTTAAGCATTCGATGTGTTATTTTTTACCTGCATGTTCTTTGTTTCACGCACCTTGGTCAGGCAGTAAAGTCCTTTGCCCGTGCGAACCGGCATGTAACATAAATTATCCGAATTGCAGGATGAAGGTTTTTTATCATCTTTCCGCCAGCGTGCGATTAAATCCGGTTCGCAAATAAAAGGCCGGGACATGGCGATGAAATCAGCAATGCCTTCCTGCAAAAAATTTTCAGCAATGCCTAAAGAACGGAAACCACCGACCAGAATCAGGGGAACGCCGATTTTTTCCTTGAAATACCGGGCATCCTCTTTGTAATAACCTTCATCCTCCGGCGAGATTGCACCTGGACGCGCGGGAATCAGATTTCCGGATTGCATCGTGCCGCCGCTGAGTTCAATGGCGGTGACCGAGGCTTCTTCCAATAAAGCGGCCGTTTTCAACATGTCACTGACGTTTAATCCATTGGGCAGAAAGTCATTGACATTCATCTTGACCAATACCGGAAAATCAAGGCCTGCCGCTCCCCGGACAGCTCGTAGAACTTCCAATAGAAAGCGCGCCCGGTTTTCCACTGTCCCGCCGTATTCGTCATGTCGATGATTATAATGGGGAGACAAGAAAGAGCTTAAAAGGTAACCATGTGCGGCGTGAATCTGGACACCGTCAAAACCCGCATTCTTCGCCAGCGTTGCCGCAAGAGCAAACGCATCCACTGTTTTTCGAATGTCGGATCGGGTCATTTCACGGCATATGGTTCCGTCACTTTGCAGACAACTTGTTGGTCCAAATGCCGCCTCACCGGATAAGGACGTATTCGCAAAAATCCCCGCATGACTGATCTGAATGACAATTTTACCATCAGCTTCGTGCACTTGCCCGGTCATATCGATAAGCGCCGGAAGATAATCGTCATGCCAGAGACATAATTGTCGCCTGCTCGCCTGCCCTTCACTGCTTACCGCAGTATGACCGGTAATAATTAATCCGACACCGCCTTTGGCCAGTTTTACTATTAATCTTGTTAACAACGGCGAGCAAAAACCATGACCGGTCGCTAATCCCTCTCCGGTTGCGGAGCGTACAAAATGATTAGCCAGGGGAATAGTGCCTATGGTTGCCGGTTCAAAAACTTTCATGCCGTTCATTCCTTCAGTCCGTGTACCCGGTTAAAGATCATATAATGTTTCATTCTTGCGAGGTTTTCGCCAGGCAGACCTTTTGCCGCCGTGCTTTTGCCCAAAAGGATCTTCGGTCGAAAGAATATCTCCCATTTCATCATCAATCTTATCCGGATCTTCACCCGCCTCCAGTCGCTGGATGGCTTCCTGAAAACCGTCACCCAGTTTCATCCCGGCCGTTTCGGACAATCGCCGCATCAATTGCGCTGCTGCGCGCGGATCGTCATCTTTTATTTTTTCCGCCTGGGCCGCAAACTGCATCATGGCCTTTTCCATTTTTCTTTCATCAAAACCGATTAAAGGATCATCGGTCGTATCATCCTTTCCAGAACCGGTCCTTGCCGCGAATACAGACATCTGGCGGACAAGCTTTATTCTTTTGCACTTTGGGCACGATGGTACTTTGCTGGTGTTAACCGATTTGGAAAAGAAATTATAGATGGTGTTGCATTTCCTGCAATAGAACTCATAAATTGGCATGATCCCTTATACTCCTATTGTTTAGGGCTTTTATAATCCATTGCCAGCAAATATTCAATACGTTCAACCAGCGGCGGATGGGAATAATAAAACCAAACATACCAGGGATGGGGATGAAGATTGCTCAGGTTGTCTTTGGCCAGACGCCTCAGCGCGTTGATCATCGGCTGGGCTGTGCCGGTCAAGTCAAAAGCCATCCGGTCGGCTTCACGTTCAAAGCGGCGCGTGATGGCCGAGCCGAGGGGAGACAGGAAAAATCCAGCTGAGGCAAAATATAAAGACACCAGAAACAAACCTGCATAAACAGGCATCCGGGCAATACCAAAAGCGCGATAAAGAGGCGGCCAGCCCACCATCCAATAAACCAGATAAAAAACAAGCAGTGAAGCAAGAATCATAAAAGCCAATTGTTTAAGAAGATGTTTCTTTTTCCAATGACCGATTTCATGCGCCAGCACGGCAACAATTTCATCCACCGTGTGAGACGACAGGAGCGTATCGTACAAAACAATGCGCTTGGTTTTGCCGATGCCGGTAAAGTAGGCATTGGTATGCTTGGAACGCTTACCTTCATCGACCTGATAAATGCCACTGGCCTTGAGACCTGATTTTTCCAATATCCCTGTAATTTTTTCCTTGAGTATTTCATCCTTGATGGGCTCGAATTTATTAAAAAGCGGCGCGATGACCATCGGGTAAAGCCACAGCAGCAATAGCTGAAACAATGTAAAAAATGCCCATCCCCAAAACCACCAGTTTTTTGGCAGATAAGTGATAAAGGCCATCAAAGCGCTCACCAGGATCGCCAACAGGATCGCGGAGATCGTGAAGGATTTGATCAGATCAATAAGCCATAGCTGCCACGTAATGGTGGAAAATCCATATTTCCTTTCCAGGACAAAGGTGTGGTAGAGTTCAAACGGTAAACTGGCAATCCCGCTGATGAGGGCCAGCAAGGCAAAAAAGATTAATGCCTGAGGTATGAGCGGGAAATGCAGTCCGGCAAGCCAGCCTGTCAACGCAGGCAGCAAAAGAAACAGCACTATCAATTCAACAATGTTGCCGGTGAGATTCTCTTTGGCTTCGAGACGCGACTGTTCGTCGGTGTAATCCACCATTTTATTCAGCGTGTCTTCGTCAATCGCGCCTTCAAAAACCGGTGGAATTTCTCTGCCATGTAATTTTAAATGTTTAATGTTGAGCTGCTGTAAACCATATCGCAGCAGCATACACCCGACAAATAAGATTAAAAATATCACCAATAATGCTTTTTCCATACCATTCCATTTCTAATCATCTTGCTGATTAAGTGATAAAAGGAGTTACACGTTTTGTAAAGTTATTTATTGTCGCCGGATGTGACGAGGGATTGCATAAATCGATGGCCGTAATCAATACCGGTTTCATAAGCAGCGCGCAGCGGCGCTTCGTCTTTGGTCGTTCTGCCTATTTCGAGGCCGGCGGGCGGCGCAATTTCGGTGATTCGGACATCCTCAGGCGGGTGATGGATAAAGTCAACTGCGGCATTGTAATGCCTCGCACGCTTTTGGAAACAGGCCACAACCCGCGGATACTTTCGAAAATATAACGAGATTGCAGCTAAGGCTATCGGGCTTTCTTTTTTAACATAACCTGCCGGCCGTGATCGAATCACGGTGATGTCTGTTGCGCCGAGACGGTGGGCTTCACGCACGGGGATGGAATCCGCCATGCCACCGTCGGTCACTTTTTCACCGCTGACTTCCAGAATATTGCGGTAAAGAATCGGCAGTGAACTGGAAGCTTTTAAATAATGCTCCAGCGTTTTTTCATCAGGCCGCAGATAAAGCGCTTTGCCTGTTTCCATCGATGTCGCCACAATCAGATACTCTTTACGTTGCGCGCGTAATTTTTCATCAATGTGTTTGAGATTCAGGCGGTAATGAGTGATGGTCTGTTCCCACATCCAGTCCAGATCCATAAGATGCCCTCCTTTAAGAAACCGCCAGGGATTGATGAATTCAGGAGCCAGAGAATAACGCAGAGTAATATCTAAATTTCGGTCGTTTTGCCCTGCCAGATGCGAGGCAAGATGACAGGCCCCGGCAGACACGCCGATATACAAGTCGAACGGATCGAATGCGGCGTTGCCGAAAGCGTTTAGAACACCGGCGGCAAAAATACCACGCATTCCTCCGCCTTCCACCACCAATGCTTTTTTAACTTTATGATCCATGAGTTAATCAACCACCTCGCAGAAAGCTGTGGAGGTATGAAATGAACGTCATCCTATCGCAACAAGCTGCGGAGAATTAACGCTCGTCCCGCAACAACGGGTTTTAAAAGGACATCCTCTGTTTCAAGAGAGCTATTACGGCAATAGCTCTTTTCATCGATGGCTTTCTTCTCGCTTCCATAAGCCGGATATTAATGGAAAATCAATGAACAGAAGGAGACCGATATACCAATGATAATCATCTTGTCAAGATCAAAGCGCAATCAACCACCTCGCAGAAAGCTGCCAAGGCATGAAATGATTGAGGCTCGTTTGCCGTATCCATTTTCATGAAAAACATTGACAAAAAATGCAATCAATATATAGGTTAGGGTTAATATTTAAAGGAGTAATCTATAGATGTTTGGTATCGGAGTGCAGGAACTGATTATCATCGCGATTATAGCGCTTTTAATCGTCGGACCCAAAAAGCTGCCCGATCTTGCTAAAACACTGGGCAAAGGCTTCAGGGATTTTAAAAATGCGACCGAGGGTGTTGGAGAAGATCTGAAAGATGTCCTGAAAGAAGACGAAAAATCCAAGCCTGATGATGGCTTGAAAGATTCACTTCTCATGAAAAAGTCTGAGCCGAAAGAGGCGAAAAGCGAAGCAGCCGGTGATGATTCCGGGAAAAGCTAAACCCAACATAACTTCTATAACTTAAACACTCAGCAAAACGGCACATGATGGAAACCCACGAAGATCCTAAAATGTCTTTGACTGAACATTTGATTGAATTGCGCAAGAGACTGACCAACTCATTGATTGCCCTGGGCATTGGTTTCTTCATCTGTTATTATTTTAAAGACTGGTTGTTTTCTTTTCTGACCAAACCCCTGACGGACGTTCTGCCAAAAAGCAGCTATCTGATATACACTGGTTTGACCCAGGCTTTTTTCACCTATGTAAAAATCGCAATTTTTGCTTCCCTGATTTTAACCAGCCCTTTCATTATTTATCAAGTATGGAAATTTATCTCACCGGCACTGCTTCCTGAAGAAAAAAAGTATGTAGTGCCTTTTGTCTTTTTTTCCACTCTGCTTTTTTTAAGCGGGGTTTTGTTCGGCTATTTTGTTGTTTTGCCGACGGCTTTTGAATTCTTTGTCAGTTTTAACAATCAGTATTTAAAGGCGATGATTTCCTTTAGCGATTATCTGTCGTTTCTGGTTACATTTCTGCTGGGTTTCGGCTTATCCTTCCAGTTGCCGATCATCATTTTCTTTTTGGCGAAACTCGGCATCGTCAATGATAAGCAGCTTTCCAAAAACAGAAAGTATGCCATCTTGCTGATATTCATTACTGCCGCGGTTTTGACGCCATCGCCGGATGCCTTAAGCCAGGTATTGATGGCCATCCCCTTGATGTTTCTCTATGAGGTAAGTATTTTCGTGGCAAAGTTTGCCGCCAAGAAAGAAAAGGTTCCTGAATTAAATGAAGATCGTCATGAAGAATAGGTATTAGGTTATGTCAGAACGCAATAAAAACAAGAAACCACCGGAGAAAGGCGCCAAGTTATCAAAAATATTAACCGTTCTTTTCGTTTTCTTTTTTCTGATTTTACTGGTCGCCGGCGGCGGGGCCATTGTGTACTACGTGATGACTCTGGATTTGCCCGGAATCGATGCACTTAAGGATTACCGGCCAAGCATTGCTTCCCGTGTGCTTGACGAAAATGATGAATTAATTGATGAGTTCTTTCTGGAAGACAGAAAGATGATTAAAATTTCTCAAGTCCCGAAAATTGCGCAGTATGCTTTTGTTGCGGCGGAGGATGCACGCTTTTACCAGCACCAGGGGGTCGATCTGCAAAGTATTTCCCGCGCTGTTTTTAAAAATGTGGAAGCGGGTAAAATTGTGCAGGGTGGCAGTACGATTACACAACAGGTCGCCAAATTGATGTATCTGACTCCGGAAAGAAAATACATCAGAAAACTGAAAGAGGCGATTCTTTCTTATCGCATCGATAAATATCTGACCAAAGACGAAATCCTGAGTTTGTATTTAAACCAGATCTATCTGGGTCACGGTACCTACGGCATCGAATCGGCTTCGCGGGGATACTTCGGCAAAAGCGCCAGTGAACTGACGTTACCGGAAGCCGCGCTACTCGCCGGTTTACCGAAAGCACCCACGACCTACTCTCCCTTTCTTTATTTCGACCGGGCGAAGCAACGGCAGACTTACGTTTTAACCCGTATGTTGGAAGAAGGTTTTATTACCGAACAACAAATGAATGACGCCCTCGCCGCTCCATTGAACCTGAGGGCCATGAAGCCGAAGGACAAAGTCGCGGCTTATTTTGTAGAACATGTGCGCCGTTATGTGCAGGAGAAATACGGCGCCGACATTCTTTACAGGGAAGGATTAACCATTTACACGACGCTGAATCTGTCTGTGCAAAAAGCAGCACATGAAGCGCTCATCCGGGGCCTGACGGAAATGGAACAACGCGATAAATACGAAAAAGGCCTGGTGCAGGGTGCGCTTTATTGTATGGATGTTAAAACCGGCGCGATTCGCGCCCTGGTCGGAGGACGCGATTACAACAAAAGCGAGTTTAACCGGGCGACTCAGTCGCGCCGTCAGCCGGGTTCCGCATTTAAACCGCTGATCTACACGGCAGCGTTTGATAAAGGAATGAATCCGTCAACGAAGTTTATGGACTCTCCTATTTCTTTTGAAGACCCGTCTCAGGCCGGTGGCTTTTGGACGCCGAAAAATTATGACGGAAAATTTCATGGGCCGATGACCATGAGGATGGCTCTGGTACAATCCCGCAATGTTATAACCGTAAAAATTCTACAGGACATCGGTATCGATTATGCCACGTCTTACGCCATGAATATGGGCATTACATCTCCACTGGCCAGAAATTTCTCTCTGGCGCTGGGGTCATCTGGCGTGACCCTGCAGGAATTGGTGCGCGCCTATGGTGTTCTGGTCAATCAGGGTAAAAAAGTCACCCCTTACTTCATCCGTAAAATTGTCGACCGCACCGGGAATATTTTTGAAGAAACCAAAGTGCAGGCGGAGCAGGTCATTGATCCCCGAATCGCTTTCATGACGTCCTATGTGCTGCAGGATGTCGTGGAAAGCGGCACAGGCAGACGAGTGAAAAGCATCGGCCGCCCGGTTGGGGGTAAAACCGGCACAACCAATGATGTCCGTGATGCCTGGTTTATCGGATTCACACCGTCTCTGATTGCCGGCGTCTGGGTTGGCTTTGATCAGGAAAAATCACTGGGAACACATGAAGTGGGAGGCCGCGCCGCCGCGCCCATCTGGCTCTATTTTATGGAAAAAATTCTGCAAGGTAAACCGATTGAAACTTTCCCCGTTCCGGAAGGCATAAATTTTGTCACGGTGGATCATAAATCAGGTGCGCGAACGTCAGGCTCGGGACCGGGAACCATCCTGGAATGTTTTCTGGATAACCCGTTGCCCGGTGAAAAAGGTGAAAGAGGCGAAAAGAGTGATAAAAGTGACAAAGATGAAGAAGTGACTGAAGAAAAAGAAGAGTTGTTCCGATAAAATAATTAATGGAGTTGAGAATGCCTCTTGACAAGCGTTTTATTTTTCGCTAAAAGATACTCAAAATGAACGGGAAGTAATTATGTTTCTTAAAGATTTTGATAGCGGCAGAATTCAGAACCAGGCCATTGTAAGATTGCTCGTCGTAGTAGTCGTACTTATGGGGTCTGCCGACCGGTATCTTTAAGAGAAAAAGATATCAGCCGCGGGCCCCGAAAAGCCCGCGGCTTTGTTTTTTCAGTTAAAGCCGCTTTTTCCTAAAGAAACTGGCGGCTTTTTTAGTTTTAAAGGCTGTTGAATACAGAGGATAAGTAAGTGATGGAGGATTCATAAAATATGAAGTTGAAAGGCACAGAAATTCTGCTGAAAGTGCTGGAAGAAGAAAAAGTTGACATTATCTTTGGCTACCCGGGCGGGGCTGTCCTGGATATTTATGATCAACTTTATAAAAGCAACCTCAAGCATATTTTAGTGCGTCACGAACAGGGCGCGGTACATGCCGCCGACGGTTACGCGCGCGCAACCGGCAAGGTAGGTGTTTGTTTAGTGACTTCCGGTCCCGGCGCCACCAATACCGTCACCGGCATTGCCACGGCCAATATGGATTCTATCCCCCTGGTTGTTTTTACCGGACAGGTGCCGACGGGTCTCATCGGCAACGACGCCTTTCAGGAATGCGACATTACAGGCATCACACGCCCCTGCACCAAACACAATTTTCTGGTACGCAATCTCGATGAACTGGCCTCAACAATTAAGGAAGCTTTTCATATTGCCCGATCCGGAAGACCGGGGCCGGTGTTGATCGATTTGCCTAAAAATGTGATGGCCGCACAAACCGATTATGATCCGGCTAACGTGAAATTCCGCAATCATGAAGCCATATACAAACCGGCACCCAAGAAAATGGCCAATTTGTTTGACATGCTTCAATCCGCCGCAAAGCCATTAATTATGACGGGTGGCGGGGTAATCCTCGGCAAAGCAGCTGATGAATTAACAAGGCTCGCGCGCAAATATCAGATCCCTGTAACCGGCACCCTGATGGGACTCGGATCTTTTCCGGGAAGTGATCCTTTATGGCTGGGCATGCTGGGTATGCACGGCACTTACTACGCGAATATGGCCATCAGCCACTGCGATTTTCTGCTGGCCATCGGCGTTCGCTTCGACGATCGCGTGACCGGCACAATTGAAACCTTCGCCCCCAACGCGAAGATTGTCCATATTGATATTGATCCTTCTTCAATCAATAAAAACGTTACCGTTGATCTGCCGATTATCGGCGACACTAAAGCCACCCTCAGGGATGTCCTGCGCTTCCTGGAAGAGCACCATTATACGAAGGACACCGCTTCGCGCCAGTTATGGCTGGACGAAATTGCCGAATGGCGGGAAAAAGTGCCCCTGACCTACTGTCAGAGCAGCGAAGTTATCAAACCGCAATACGTGATTGAAACATTGCACAGGCTGACCCAGGGCGATGCCCTGATCACAACGGAAGTTGGACAGAACCAGATGTGGACAGCGCAATTCTTCCCCTTTGACCGCCCTAATTCGTTTATTTCTTCCGGCGGTCTGGGAACGATGGGGTTTGGTCTGCCCGCAGCGATTGGCGTCAAATGCGCTTTCCCCGACAAGCAGGTGGTGGATATCGCCGGCGACGGCAGCATCCAGATGAATATTCAGGAGCTGGCCACGGCCGCTCAGTATAACATCGCCGTTAAAGTGGTTTTGCTGAACAATGGCTTTTTAGGCATGGTGCGTCAGTGGCAGGAATTATTTTACGAAAAACGCTATTCACATACCGACATGACCTACGCGCCCGATTTTGTGAAGCTGGCGGAAGCGTTCGGCGTGGTCGGCCTGCGCGCGACCAAACCCTCCGAAGTGGAAACCATATTAAAGCAGGGCCTGGCCGCTGATAAGCCGGTGCTGATGGATTTCCGTGTATCACGCGAGGAATGTGTTTATCCCATGGTACATCCGGGCCAGTCCATCAGCCAGATGACCCTGGGATCGAGAGAAATGATCAACTAATTATGATAGATAGAAAGGCGAGAGAGGCATGGAGAAAAAGGACCATATTATTTCAATTCTGGTGCATAATAAACCCGATGTACTGGCCAGGATTGCCGGAACATTAGGCGGCAAAGGCTATAACATCGACAGCCTTTGCGTGAATACGACCACGCAAAACGACATCTCGAAAATCGTGATGACCACGGCGGGGTCTCAGGCAACCGTTACCCGGATTGAAAATCAGCTGCAACGACTGGTCGATGTCATATCTGTTGACGACCTGACGAATGTCGAATCGGTCCACCGCGAGATGGTTCTGATCCGGTTGAATCTGACGGCCCAGAATTCGGAAGCGGTAAAAAAGGCGATTGACATGAATAAATGGAAAGTAATCGTATCGGGCGACACCTACGTCATTATTGAAATAACGGGAGATAAAACTCAAATCGACTTTTCTCTGGCGCGCCTGGAACCACTCGGCATAACGGATATAACCAGAACAGGCCTGATCGCCTTGAAACTGGAAGATTAATAATTAACCTACAACAATATTAACTAATAATAACTTTAGAACAGGGGGTTTTATGGCAAAAATTAATTTTGGCGGTACGATGGAAGATGTGGTGACTTCAGAAGAGTTCCCGGTGAAAAAGGCGCAGG
>CAYULE010000019.1:2378-23411 GCA_964445385.1 uncultured Smithella sp. | reverse complement strand
GCGACTGATGACGGCTCAGCATCGTCATCTCGAAGATCAAAAAGAGCGGCTGGTTGCCCTGCAAGCCCGTTTTAAAGATCCGAGAGGCTTTCTGATGGACTTCTCCATTGCCCTGGATGATCTGCGTGAAAGAATTGAGCGCGCCCTCACGCAAAGAATGCAGACGATGAAAAGCACATTGCAGCATCTGGAAACGAGTCTGCAAAATTCAAATCCGGAAAAGCTGGTTCGGGAAAAATTAATGTTCCTCAATCATTTGGAGAAAGATTTGATAAACGGCTGGAATCTTTATATGAAGGATTGCGAGGGACGATTGGAGAAAAACGCCGCCCTGCTTTCTTCTTTAAGCCCGCTTTCCGTACTGCAGAGAGGCTACAGCATCACGCGCAGATTATCGAACGGAGAAATTGTCCGGAAAGCGAGCTTATTGACTTTGAACGAAGGAGTCCGTATTCAACTGGCACAAGGGATTTTCCAGGCACGGGTGGAAAAAATACAGGGGGAATAAAAATCATGGCGAAAGAAAAGTTTGAAGACGCTTTGGAAAAACTGGAAAATATAGTAAGGGAAATGGAAAAAGGAGAAATGCCACTGGATTCGGCGCTGAAATCTTTTGAAGAAGGCATTCGGCTGATTCGTTTCTGTTCCACAAAACTCGAAGATACCCAGCGCCGCGTCGAGCAACTTCTGGAAAAAGAAAATTCGTTGCAAATAAATAATTTTCAAGGTGAAGACAACGATGAACAATGAAGATTTTCTTCAGGCATATTTAAGGGACCGTCAGAAGATTGTGGAAGAAGCGCTCCAGCGCTACCTTCCGGACGAAGACAGCATTCCGCAGGATTTGAACAC
The DNA here is from genome assembly GCA_964445385.1 of uncultured Smithella sp. Lineage (GTDB taxonomy): Bacteria > Desulfobacterota > Syntrophia > Syntrophales > Smithellaceae > UBA8904. Next base: position 22,559 of record CAYULE010000019.1, on the reverse strand, counting down.
CGCCGTGCATTACAGCGTATTTGCGGGCGGCAAAAGGATCAGGCCGATTCTTTGTCTCGCCGCGCTCGAAGCGTGCGGTGGCGACATGGCGCCGGCCATGCCGGTAGCCTGCGCGCTGGAATTAATTCACACCTATTCTCTGGTTCACGACGATCTGCCAGCCATGGATAACGATGATTTTCGCCGTGGCAAACCCACCAATCATAAAGTTTTCGGCGAAGCGGTAGCGATTCTGGCGGGCGACGCGCTTTTGACGGAAGCTTTTGTCCTGCTGTCACGCGCGGAAAAAGTCCGGCTGCTGGCAGAAAGGCGTCTGGCCGTCATTCAGGAGATTGCATCTGCCGCAGGTGTCGCGGGGATGGTCGGAGGGCAGGCATTGGATATCCGGGCGGAAAAAATCGAACCGGATTTTACGGGGCTCACTGATATTCACCATCGCAAAACCGGTGCGCTGATTGTCGCAGCGGTCAAGTGCGGCGCTATTCTGGCGGGAGCAAATGACGATAAGATTCAAGCACTGGGTCTATACGGCAGCCATATCGGTATCGCTTTTCAAATTGCCGATGACATTCTCAACGTGGAAGGCGACAGCCAGCTGATGGGGAAGAAAACCGGCAGCGATGCCGCTCTGGGCAAAGTCACTTACCCGTCGCTCCTGGGTCTCGATGCGGCAAAAGCAAAGCTGGCCGAACATATCGAGCAGGCTGAAGCTTCCATCGCGTCTTTTGATTCACGCGCGCTGCCGCTTCGGGTCATCGCCCGCTACATTATGGAAAGAAAATCTTAAGGTTTATGGATCCGAATGAAGACACTGGAAATCGTTAATTACAGCGTGTTGCAAAATGTCAACTATCCTGCGGACATCCGCAAACTCAACATTGCGGAGCTTAATACACTGGCGCAGGAAATCCGGGCTTTTATTATTCATACCATCGCTTCCACGGGCGGGCATCTGGCCTCGTCGCTGGGTACCGTAGAACTGACTTTGGCGCTGCATTATGTTTTCAATACACCTCAAGACAAGCTGATCTGGGATGTTGGCCATCAATCCTACGCTCATAAGATTGTTACCGGCCGTAAGGATAAGTTTTCCACGTTGCGACAGCGGGGCGGCCTGAGTGGTTTTCCCAAACGGGAAGAAAGCCCCTACGACGCTTTTAACGTCGGGCACAGCGGCACCTCCATCGCGGCGGCGACGGCGTTTGCCGAAGCCCAGTGCCTGAAAGGCGAAAACTACAAAGCCATCGCGGTGATCGGAGACGGCTCCATGACCACCGGCATGGCGTTTGAAGGATTGAACTGGTCGGGCGACCGCGATAAAAATTTGATCATTGTTTTAAACGACAATGAAATGTCCATTTCTCCCAATGTCGGCGCTCTCTCTTCTTATTTAAACAGAATGATGACCGGCGACCGGGTGACCAAATTCAAGGCCGAGCTCAAGTCTTTCCTCAAAAGCATTCCCAGTATCGGCGAACAGATTTTTAAATTTTCTAAACAAATCGAGGAATCCGTGAAAACCTTTGTTGTTCCCGGCGCACTTTTCGAAGAACTCGGTTTCACGTATATCGGCCCCCTGGAAGGACATCGTCTGGATTATCTCATTAAGAATTTTGAAAACGTTAAGAAATTAAAAGGACCGGTGCTGGTGCATGTCATCACGCAAAAGGGCAGAGGCTATAAATTCGCGGAAGATAATTCACCGACCTATCACGGCGTTGCCCCTTTTGACGTGAATACCGGACTGACGATTCCCTCGGCGAACACGGCGCCTTCCTACACGGAGATATTCGGTAAAACGCTGATCGAGCTGGCCTTGGCCGATCCGCGGATTGTCGCTGTAACCGCCGCCATGTGTGAGGGTACGGGCCTGGACAAATTTAGACAGGAATTTCCTGAACGTTTATTTGATGTCGGCATTGCCGAACAACTGGCGGTTACTTTTGCCGCAGGTCTGGCTATGGAAGGGCTCCGGCCGGTTGTGGCGATTTATTCCACCTTCCTGCAACGCGCTTACGATCAGATTTTACACGATGTCTGTCTCCAGAAGCTGCCGGTGATCTTTGCGGTTGACCGCGCCGGTTTTGTCGGGGAAGACGGGGCGACGCACCAGGGGCTTTTTGATTTATCTTATCTGCGTAATCTTCCTCATATGGTGATGATGGCCCCGAAAGATGAAAACGAGCTCAGGCACATGCTCAAAACGGCCATTGGTTGCGATTTTCCGGTGTCCGTTCGTTACCCGCGCGGCAAAGGCCTGGGCGTCCCCCTCGATGACGGACTTTTTACATTGCCCATCGGTAAAGGTGAGATACTGCATGACGGTACAGACCTGGCGATTATTGCCGTGGGCGTCACTGTTTATCCGGCGCTTGCGGCAGCATGCACACTGGCGCTGGAAGGTATCCGGATCAGAGTCATCAATGCCCGTTTTATTAAACCGCTTGATGCGGAACTCATCTTAAGCACGGCGGCCTCCATTAAGAATATTTTAACTGTCGAAGAGAATGTTCTGAATGGTGGATTCGGTAGCGCTGTATTGGAATTGCTTGCCCTAAACGAAATGACGGATGTAAAAGTAAGAAGGTTGGGCATCGGAGATGAATTTGCCGAACACGCCACGCAGTCCGAGTTGCGCTCGCAATATGGGCTTGATGAACTGGGCATCATTCATGCGGTAAAAGGAATGCTGCCGTAATGGTGTTGCCGGGAGTTGAAAATTACGAGTGATTGAACACGGCGGTCATCACTTCGGCCAGTTTTTCCAGGGTATAGGGTTTTTGGATAAAGGCATTCACACCTTGCTTCAGGGCAAAGGTCACTCTTTCATCCTGCTTGAAACCTGATGCCATGATGACTTTGATCCCGCTGTTAATCTTTTTCATTTCCAGGTAGACCTGTTCCCCCGATTTTTTAGGCATGACAAGGTCCAGCAGGACGCCCTTGATTTCCTGATGCCGCTGCTCGAATATCTTTATGGCCTCTAAGCCGTCAGAGGCGGTGATAACCTCGTAGCCGCATTTTCTCATGATGGTATCTGCCGCATGCCTCATGATTTCTTCATCATCGACAACGAGGATGATTCCCTTGCCTTGAGGGAGCTCAAATCGTTTCTCTCTTGCCTCCGCCAAATTTGCACCATGGTAAACGGGAATATAGACATCAAAGGTGGAGCCGACGCCAATTTCAGAGTAGATATTGATGAATCCGTCGTGCTGATGAACGATGTTGTAAACCATCGAAAGGCCGAGACCTGTTCCTTTTCCTTTTTCCTTGGTTGTGAAAAACGGAACAAATACTTTAGAAATAGTCTGCGGATTCATGCCGACACCGGTATCCTCGACGCAGATTCGCCAATAGTCGATCTGCTTTGCTTCGTGGCGGATTTTGCAGAAATCGGCATCCGCGTGCACGATCTCCAGGTGAATCCTTAAGATGCCGCCTTTCGGATTTGCTTCATTGCGCATGATGGTCATGGCGTGACTGGCATTGACACAGAGATTCAAAAGAACCTGTTCCATCTGGGTCGCATCAGCGTAGGCCATCGCCTTTTCTGCGGGAACATGGACCAGGATCTCGATAGATTTGTCAAGGGTGTTGTCACAGATCTTCTTGACGTTCAGGATGGTTGTATTTAAATCGATAGGAGAAAATTGCGTTTCCCGTCTGCGGGACAGGGTCAGGAGTTGCTGAACCATTTCCACGGCCCGCTGTCCCGATTTATCCATGATACTCAAACATTTTTTTAACTTTTCCGGATTGATCGGTTGACCTTTTTCGATATCGAATTGCAGGATGGACAGGGTGCTGACAATTCCTCCCAGCACATTGTTGAAATCGTGGGCCAATCCTCCTGCCAGGGTGCCGATGGTTTCCATTTTCTGGGACTGAAGAAGTTGTTCCTCCATCTTTTGTTTTTCGGTGACATCGCGAATGCTGCCTCTCAAACCACCAAAACGGCCCTGATGATAAAGGGCTATGCAATTGTCCTCACCAAAGATATGGTATCCGTCCTTGCGGGGAATCTTGTGCACGGTGAGAAACTTAACCTTTTGCTGATTAATGTTTTTGGATATCTCTTCGAAACCGGACTCACCGATCAGTTCTTTCATCGTGAGACCTTTTTCCAGGTCTTCCGGGGAATGCCCCGTCAACTGGTACCCCGCTTTATTTAAATAGGTCACCTTCAAATCAGCATCCGTTTCGTAAATAATGTCAGGGGTATTGTCCGTGAGCGACCGGTAACGTTCCTCACTTTCCCTCAGTGCTTTTTCCGCCTGTTTGTGCTCGGTGATTTCCGCGTGAAGGGAGTCGCTGTATTGCTGAAGCTTTCCCATAAATATATTAAAATACCGCCCCAGCCTTCCTACTTCGTCCCTGGCTGGCGAGTGCATGCGGACAGAGAAATCATCGGTGACTCCCGCCGCAAAATAACCTATGAGCTTCTTAATCGGGTTTGTAATGGCGGAACTGATCCAGAGTGTTACGATAAACACGATTGTGAGAGCGAGCAGCGAAACAAACATAATGATATTGCGCAAATGTTTGAGCGGTTCGTAAAACTCATCTGTGTAACCGGAGGCGGCAACGATCCAGTCGATTTCCGGAATGTAGTTCATAATTACAATTTTTTCGCGGATTTGCTTTTCTGCCGGATTTCGCCATTGATAGACAAATTTGCCGACCTTCTGCTTGACGATGCGTTCGGCTGACTCCCGTAGATTGGGATCAGGAAAGTCTTTGATATTGCCCTGCAGAGTAGGATGGACAATTATATTACCTTTTGTGTCAATGATGTAAGAGTAACCTGTTTTACCAAAGCGCATGGACAGGACGCTGTCCCGGATATCGTTGACACTGATCAGATGAATAAACTCCGACCGATAGGAAGAAACGGAGATGATCCAGTCCCACGGTTTGAAGTGGGTCATATAGAGGGCCTTGGGTTTCATAACGGTTTCGCCGGGGTTCTTCCACTCATAGGTCAGATATCCTTCTTTGCGTTTCATCTGTTCCCGTACGAACGCATGGTCTGTAAAATTACGTCCCTCGACGCCTGGAATAGGATGGACTATGGCAATGCCATCCTTGTTGGCGCAATAGATATAACCCGTTTTACCGATGGTTTGACTGAAAAGAACATTGCGCGACCGGCGTTTGGCTTCGCCCTCGGTAATGAGACCCTGTTTGTATTGCTTGTAAAAGTTCTCGACAATCATCTTGTTGGCTTCGGCCGATGATCGCAAATAGTTCCTGATGGAAACGTCAACCGATGTTTTCACCATGTTCAGCATCATGTCCGTTGATGAAGTAAGTTGGGCCTCGATGCCGGCTTCCAGCGTTTTTTGCGCAACGCGGTAGATGGCTAAACTGCTCAACGTGATAACAATGACTAATGTTACACAGGTGCTGAGCAGAAGCTTATATCGAACCGGAAGATTGGAGAAAAAGTGATTCATGCTGTTTCCCGTTGCGCTCAATACTTCAGGGGAATGGACTGATCGACGGCTATCCTGCGTTGACGTTGTTGCCGGTCATGATGACCGCCTTCCTGGTAAAGTGGCATGCAGTGTTTTTATTTACTACTTATACAAAATAATACGGGAATGTTTAATCCCTGTCAAGTTGAGTAACAGGGCAAGCGGATATTCAAGTTAAGGATGTACTATTGTTTTTCTGCTTTCGCCGCATGATAGGAACTGCGGACCAGTGGTCCGGATTCTACATATTGGAAACCCTTTGAGTAAGCGATTTCCTTAAACTCAGCAAATTCGTCAGGATGCCAATATTTAGCAACCGGCCAGTGTTTGAGCGTTGGCTGTTGATATTGCCCAATGGTCAAACGCGCGCAGGATACGGCAACCAGATCATCCATCAGCCGCAGGATGTCTTCCTTTTTTTCACCGAAACCCACCATGAAACCACTTTTGGAAACGATCGGCGTTGCGGCAACACGGGAAAGCAGTTTAAGCGAAAGATAATAATTACCCTTCGGGCGCAGCTTGCCGAACAACGTTTCCGGCACTTCCATGTTGTGATTGATCACATCAGGGTTGGTGGCTATCACTTTTTGCAGCGCGCTCGCCTGGCCCTGAAAATCAGGGATCAGGACTTCGATTTTGCAGCCGGGCACAGCCTGCCGCAACTGTACAATACAGTCGGCAAAGATCTGCGCCCCGCCATCCGGCAAATCATCACGGGTTACGGATGTAATGACCGTGTAATTCAGCTTTAATTTTTTTACTGCGGCAATCAGATGCTCAATTTCCTGCTTGTCAATAGCCACAGGGTGGCCGTGCGTAACATTGCAATAAAGGCAGTTTCTGGTGCAGATATTACCGAGTATTAAAAACGTGGCCGTGCCGCCTGCAAAACACTCCGCCATGTTTGGACAGGCCGCTTCACGGCAGACGGTGTGCAATTGAAGATCGGAAAGAGTTGCCTGGATTGGACGGCACCCGTCAGCATATGGCGGGCGAACTTTCAGCCAGGATGGTTTTCGCAGATAGGATGCTTTTTGTTCTCTGTTCATATAATCTTTATTGTTCAATGCTGATAGAACCTATAGAATAATCATTGATAATGAAAGATAATTTTCAGCAATGCATCCATATCATATGTTTGTCGGATTAATCAAAAGGTCGTATGACATCTTTTAGATGGCATCGGACAAATGGTTTTTGCGAGCACTTTTTAGGGGAAAATTGCTTGTCTTTCAGACTTCTGTGTCAGCTATTCCTGTTCCATGGCCTTCTGTTGTTCTGAAATCTTTTGTCTGGACTGCTCTAAAATTTCTTCCGGAGTCAATGTTGTCTGTTCCGACTTTGCCTGCGCCATTTCTGCCACATGCTTCTGCCTCGCTTCTTCCAACGCTTTCTGCATGGTCTGTCTTCTTCTGAAAGCGTCCGCTTCTGCTCCGAATGTCGTATCCTGCAGTTCGCGTATTTGGTGCTCTTTGGTTTCCTGGTCGAGGCTGTTGTTCTGGATTGCCTTCTCCTGAGCATAGTATTGTTCCTTAATATTTTTTTCTTTGGCCAGAGAACGGTCAACGTCTTCCATGCGCTGCAGTTGCTCCGGAGTGAATATTTCCCTGCGGAATTGATCTAAAGTGGCCTCACTCTCTGTTTTCGGTCGGGCATCAGATAAATCTTTCCTGTACAAAGTCAGTTTCTCCTGATAGCGAGCGTATGGTGTAAGGTTTTCGTCAAAGGGCATCTTTTCCTTGCCCCACATGGCTTCGTTTAGAATGCTTAATTTCCGCTCCTTTTCGAAACCATACATATCGCCGTCACCAAGGATCATATTCCGCCTGATAGAATATTCTTCAGCCTTCTCGCTCGGACCGAAAATAATAGCGGCATTTTCTTTTCCAAACATGGATTGCCGGTAATCCTGTATTCGCGACAGGTTTATCAGTGCTTCTTCGGGAGTTCCGGTTTTTACCCACTCCTTCATCCTGGGTTGAATATCAATTTGATAATTCAGATATGTTTTGTACAGATCGAGCATTTGATCAGCCTGCCGGGGAGGCAGTACGGAATGAAGATATTGACGGGCCTGATCGAGGTTATCTTTGAGATCGCGGGAATCCTTGAACAGATCATCCATGAAACGGAAATAATTCAGCGTGTCATGATTTAGAACGGTGCTGGAAAAGCTGTCTTTTACTTTCTGGTTATCAAAATCTTTACCACCTGTGAGATACTTCAGCACATCTTCATTGCTGATATTCTTCCATTCCTTGCTCCGTTCATTCTGGAGCAACCGGTTACGATAACCCTCATCGGAATCTGATTCCTGATCGGTGGTTTTTCGTAAAGAATAGGTCAGGAGAATGATAACCGTCAGGAGAAGAATAATCAAAATTGCTGTAATGATTTTCTTTTTATCCATGAAAAACGTTCCTCACATTAGTATTTTGTACTGCCCGGCTCAAGGTTCTTATAAATGTTGTATGTTAACAATCGATTATTTTTATTTCTCAAGCGCTTTACGCATGGCCTCTCTGCGCTGGAAAGCTTCCGCCTCTTTACCGAAAAACTGATCCTGCAGGGATTTGATTTTTTTAGTTTTTTCATCTTGCGCCATATTTTTTGAATCTAGAATTTTTTGTTCATTTAAACGATAGCGCTCCAGATTTTCCCTCTCCCCGGCTAAACGACTGTCAACCTCACGTAACTTTTTGATTTGGTCTTCAGAGAAAAATTCTTTGCGGAATTCATCCATTTTATATTGTCGCCCGCTTTCATCCAGCATCGCCAGATCCTTATGATACAATTGAATTTTGAGTTGATATCGATTATAGGGATTGGAATCATCGATAGGCATTTCCGCAGTGTTTGCCCACATATCCGATTTCAGCTTTAGCAACCGGCCTTCCTTTTCTTTTCCATAAAGGTTTTGATCGCCTGTAATCATTGCTTTTCTGTAAAAGTACTCCATCGCTTTCACATCCTGTCCAAACAGGGCATCCGCTGTTTTATCCCCCAGCTTTTCTCTACGCAAGTTATGAGCTTTATGGAGCAGGATTATAATTTTGACCGGGTCTGATGAACTTGCCTGGTATTGACGGTCATTGGCAAGTTGTATTTCACAGTCAAGATATTTCCGGTAAATCTCAAATAGTTTCGTTGCTTCCTTTTCTCGAAAACGGGTATTCAGGTATCGGCGGACCTTATTGTAATGCTCCGCCCTTTCATTGATCGATTGGACCGGATATTCATTTCCTAAAAATTTAAAGAGCTCCAGCGTTTTAGCGGTTATCAATCCATCGTGAAAATTACGATCATTGGACATATTGCGCTTGTTTTGGTCAGTTGAGAAGTTTTTATCGAAAATGTAATGCTCAAGTATATAGCTGTTCTGACTCTTTTCCTGGCTATGAATAATCAGTCGGTAAGCAAGAAATGTCAGTAAAATAGACACTATAATAATGATGAGGATTTGCTTTTTTTTCTTCATGAGAGTGTTTCTTGAAAAGATTCTCCAATGGCAACCGGCTGTCCTAAAAAACACCAGGGAAAAGGGAATATGAAAAATATCCCCTTTTCCCTGGTGATATTCTGTTAATAAATCTTAAACACCCTTAGCCTTCAAATTCTTCACTACCGTTTTCCAATAGCCGACAACATCAAACGGCGCGCCGTACGGACACAGATTTACATCGTCTAAGTGATTGACTCCTTTAATGTACCAGGGACCCTTCTGGGTACCTAGGAATGTTCCCCATTTAGCCGAGCTTGTCTGTACAAGTCCATCCCCTTCCCCGCCACCCAGGAAATAGGCCATTGTCGCTAACGGATACATTGCATCATATAAGGTTTTCATAATCGCCGGAGTTGCAGGCCCCATTGTAAGGTTACCCCCCGACTTCAGCACATCTGCGATCATTGTCAAGCCGCCAAACAAAGATCCAATGATACTATAATATCGATACGCGCCATTCCAGCTTTGATAATAAATACCTGACACGTTCGGTGTGTTGGGATTAAATATTTTGGTCATGTACTCAACCGACAGGTTATAATTATTTTCACTCAGTTTATTCGGATCAACCCCAATCAGTGCGGCCTCAAGTTTGTTCATTAATGCGCTGATGGATGAGGGCATTAACTTCGTCATATTCATGGATATCTGATCAATATATGAACCTCTGTGCGGCGTCGCCACAGTCGTCAGGCTGGAAACATAAGGCGCCAGACCAAGATTGGTAATGGCATCGCGGGTGTAGAGACCGCCGTGAGAATGGCCGATGATATTGAATTTTTGCCCGGCCGGATAGAGCGCCTGAATTTTCAGAAATTCAGATTTAAACTGTTCTGCTTTATCACGCGTTCCCGCAATGGCGTCCACGCTCGGTGTATACACGGTGGCCCCGCATGCTTTCAGCGCTTCGTAGATCCCCGGAATGCTGTTCGGGTATGCGGCAGATGGCGTAAAACCCATGCCATGGGCAAAAATGATGGGGTTCTTTGTTTTACAGGAAATATCCACTGCAAGGACCGGTGATGCCAGAATGATTGCTATCATGCAACTTAATGCTAAAATGCCGAACCTGAAAGACTTAACGCTTTTCTTCATAACTCCCTCCTTTTATTGTTTGGGTACAACTAGGCAAATATTATTTCATTTATAACAATGTTATGTGTTTTTAATTTTTCTGCTTTTGTTGCCAAAATCATGGAGCTGAGTTAATCACAAGGCCATAATGGTACACATTGAGAAAATGCTGGTCTGGTATAATGAAAACGTGCCATTAGAGATTCTTCTACAATATACATGCCATGGTTGTTCAAATATTTAACTTATTTTAATTAATAATATCTATATGTTATGGCGATGGTAAAAAAATGAACATATGCTACTGGGACATGTCACAGTAGTAGAGACTGTCTCTATGTGTGTCATGTCCCAGTATTGTGTATATTAAAAATAACAAGAGGAAGGAGATTGAAGCCATCCCCTTTCCTCTTCATTTCTTAATGGAGAATATTAATAACCTTTGGCTTTTAAATTTTTAGCTAAGTTTTTCCAGTAAGTGATGGCATCCCATTTTGCGCCACTGGGAGCAAAGTTGACCATATCCAGATGGTTGACGCCAGTGGTATACCAGTAACCAGTCTGGGTGCCCAGGTAGGTGCCCCATTTAGCCGAATCGGCAGAGACCATACCGTCATTGTATCCACCGCCCAGAATGAAGAGTTCCGTTGCAGACATAGGCATTGCATAATACATCATGACTATTATGTCACCCTGGGTTATTGTCCTCAACATGGCTAAAAAAGCCGCCGTAGTGGTAAATAAATCATAGGTCTTTAAGACGCCGGAGAAGCTCTGATAGTAAACACCACTTATATTCGGGGTATTGGGATTAAATGTGTTTGTCATGTAGCTGACAGACAGGTCATGCAAATTAGAGGTAAGTGCCGCGGGATCATTGAGCAGCGGCGTAAGACCAGCCAGCATGTTAGCAAGCCACGGAGCGACCGTAAAAATCAAGTTGCCCACATCGGCTATTTGGGTACCTCTGTGCGGGCTGTCCACGGTCGTCAGGCTGGCCACATAAGGTGAAAGGCCGAGGTTTGTAATAGCATCGCGCGTATAAAGACCGCCGTGCGAATGGCCGATAATGTTGAATTTGGCTGATCCATCGGCTGCTTTAATACTTAAAAATGCCGCCTTGAACTGCGTAGCTTTGTTTCGAGTTGAGGCGATCGCCGGTACTGTCGGCGTATAAACTGTTGCTCCACACGCCCGCAGAGCTTCCACGATGCCTGGAAAACTATTCGGATGAGACGTTGATGGTGTATAACCCATACCATGGGCTAAAATAAATGGATATTTTGTTTTACACGTTGTGTCCACCGCATGCACAGGAAATGCCAGAACGATTGCTATCATGCAACTTAATGCTAAAATGCCGAACCTGAAAGACTTAACGCTTTTCTTCATAACTCCCTCCTTTTATTGTTTGGGTACAACTGAGCAATGATTACTTATTTTATTAGAAATATGCTGCGAAGTGGTTGATTGAAAATTAGCAATCAGTGATGCTTTTACAATATGCGTGCCATGGCTTTACAAAAAATAATCATATTTTGGCTAATGATATCGATATGTTGTTTTGCTGATACAAAAATTAAACAAACAATACTGAGACATGTCACAGTATTCGGGACTGTCTCTGTGTGTGACATGTCTCAGTAGCAATTTGGAGTTTATGGAGTGCTATGTATGGATTAGGCTGAATGAAAGTTTTCTATGTATTTTTTTTGATTTTTAATTGATTGATTTTACGATGGATGGTTCGTCGGTGGATGCCGAGAAGATGGGCGGCTTGTGTTTTATTCCAGTGAACCTTATCGAGAACAGCTATAATGTCGCTGGTTTCGGTAGCGGTTTGAGCGCGATGAGTCGAATCTGCCGGACTTCTATGCTTTTTAAGCTCCTGAAACTCGGATGGCAGGTCTTCCAGGACAATGACCGGGCCGTGGCAGATGATAAAGGCATGCTCAATAACATGTTCGAGTTCCCGGATATTGCCCGGCCACGGGTAACCCATGAAAAGATGGAGTACCTCTTTGGATAACCCCTCAATACTCTTATTGAACCGCTCATTGAAAACACGACAAAGATGGTCAATTAAAAGCGGGATATCTTCCAGGCGATCCCGCAAGGGAGGCAACGTTACTTCCACCACCTTAAGCCGGTAATAGAGATCTTCACGAAACTCTCCCAGCCGGACTTTATCTTTGAGGTTCTTATTCGTAGAGGCGATGACCCGGACGTCAACCTTTTGCGGCTCCGAATCTCCTACCTTTTCAAATGTTTTTTCCTGAAGAACCCGCAACAGTTTCAGCTGGATAATAGGTGAAATATCACCGATTTCATCCAGAAGAAGCGTACCGCCGTTTGCCGCCTGAAAGCGCCCCTGTTTATCCTTGATGGCCCCGGTGAACGCCCCTTTGACATGACCGAAGAGCTCCGACTCCAGGAGACTTTCTGTCAGTGCGGAACAATTCACAGCAACAAACGGTTTAATGGCGCGCTGACCGCTGTAATGAAGCGCCCGGGCAACAAGTTCCTTACCTGTACCGCTTTCGCCTGTAAGCAGAACCGTTGTTTCCAGGTTGGCTAGATCTTCAAGAAGCCGGTAAAGATTCTGCATCTTTTTGCTCCGGCCGATGATATTCTGGAATTGATGCCGCTCGCGCAGCTCTTTTTCCAAGTCCCTCAGCAGAGTAATATCACGAACCACGAGAACGGCTCCCAGATAGTCGCCGTTTGCATCCCTGAGCGGCGCGCTGGTCACGCTGACCAGTTGCTGTTGGCGCTGTTGATGAGCGCATTCAATGCGGTGCTCCCTGATGGTTGATTTTTTCTCAATGGTCTGTCTGATCAGGTCGCCGCAGGATCTGCTGCACAAAGGCAGGCACTGAGCAAGAGGTTTGCCCACCATTTCCCGGACATTGACACCGCAGATGGTTTCCGTCGAATGATTGGCGATCGTGACCATCGCGTTCATATCCACCGTGACGATTGCCTCGTTGACGCTGCTGAAGATGGCGTCCAGACGGCTGCGGTGTTCGGCCAGTTCCTTTTCCACTTTTCTTCTTTCCGTGATGTCTCTGCTGATGGTGCGAAACCCGATAATTTCACCTTGCGCGTTGCGGATGGCCGACACGGTGTCTTCAAGTACCCGGTTTCTGCCACCCCAGTTAACTTCATGACTGTATCGGTCGGTTATGCCTGTTTTGTACACCTTAGAATAGATATCATAAACTTTTTGTTGATTGTCTTTGTCGAGCCAGGATCTGTAGTTCAGCCCGATCATTTGTTCTTTGGTGGATTTCGAGATTTGGCAAGTCGCTTTGTTGACAAATGTAATGTTGCCTCGTAAATCCAACTCACAAATGGAATCTTCAATTTCATCAGGCAATATTTCATGCCGGTCCATCGAATTCTTACCTGGCAGTTTCCGGGTTATGCCTTCATGGGACGCATTGATTGGAAACTCCGGATTTTCTCCATTAGGATTTGTTAAAGCGATTTTGTCTTTTGAATGGGTGTGCCGATGATTCATGATAAATAACATATCCTTTAAATCATCAATGGATTTAATCTAAATTTACCTCGGAAAATATCGCCAGCCGGGCACCAGGAGCTTTGTTTTATCTTTTCCAGCAAACATCCGGTTTGCGCGCTGCAAGGACTTCATCAAGCCTGCTTACCGGCGTGGAAAGCGGCGCGTCTTTCACCCGCTGCGGATCTTCTTCAGCCTCCCGGGCGATGGCGATCATGGCGTCACAGAATGTGTCGAGCGTTTCTTTGCTTTCCGTCTCGGTCGGCTCGATCATGATAGCTTCATGCACAATGAGCGGGAAATAAATGGTTGGAGGATGATAGCCAAAATCAATCAGTCGCTTGGCGATGTCGCTGGTATGCACGCCGTTTCGGGCAACTTGTCTATTTCCCGAAAAAACACATTCGTGCATGCAGATGCGGTCGTAAGGTAGATCAAAATAGGGTTTTAATTTTTCTTTAATATAATTGGCGTTGAGGACGGCCATTTCCGTAACGCGGATCAAACCCTCGGCACCCAGTGAGCGGATATAGGTATAGGCTTTGACGATCACATTGAAGTTGCCATAAAAGGCGCGCACGCGGCCGATCGTATCGGGGAAATTTGTAGACCAGCTGTAGGTTGAATCATTTTTAATAATGCGGGGCACTGGAAGATAATCCACGAGTTTGGCACTTACACCCACCGGACCGCTGCCAGGACCGCCGCCGCCATGGGGCGTGGAAAAGGTTTTATGCAGATTGAGCTGAATGACGTCAAAGCCCAGATCGCCGGGTCTTGTTTTGCCTAAAAAGGCATTGGCGTTGGCGCCGTCGCCATAGAGCAATCCCCCCTTGCCATGGACAATAGCGGCCACCTTTTCAATGTTGCGTTCAAAAAGGCCCAGGGTGTTGGGGTTGGTCAGCATCAGGGCGGCTACATCTTCCGTCATCAAAGATTCCAGATGTTCAAGATCGACGCCGCCTTCAGCATTGGAACGCAGGGTGACGGTATCAAAACCGCACAGCGCGCCGGAGGCCGGGTTGGTGCCGTGCGCGGCGTCCGGAATCAAAATCAGATGCCGCTTTTCACCCTTCTTTTCAAAATATTTCTTGATCATCATAACGCCGGTAAGCTCTCCGTGCGCGCCGGCCGCGGGTTGCAATGTAAAATCATCCATGCCGAAGATACTGCTCAAGAGCTTTTGCATGTCGTAGATGAGCTCCAGGTTACCCTGGGCGAATGCGTCCGGGGCATCCGGATGCATTCCGGTAAATCCCGGCAGGGCTGCAACATTTTCATTAATTTTCGGATTGTATTTCATCGTACAGGAACCGAGGGGATAAAAACCCAGATCAAGGCCGAAGTTCCGCCGTGAGAGATTGGTATAGTGCCGCACAAGGTCCACTTCCGCTACTTCCGGCAAATCCAGATCATCCCGCAGATATTTCCTGCCGATGACATCGTCGATATTGAAAACCGGCACATCGCTTGCGGATACATCCGCCGCACTGCGTCCGGGTTTACTGATTTCAAAAATGAGTTCCATTCAAATACCCCTTATTTAATAATCTCCACCACACAATCCAGATCGTCTTTGGAGAGCATTTCCGTTGCGCAAAAGAGCAACGTGTTATCCAGCTCGGGATAATCTTTCTGTAAATCATAAGCGCCGATCATGCCTTCCGACCGCAGCTTGTCATTGACAGCGCGGGCATCGGGGCAGCGCAAGGCAAATTCATTATATACAGGGGCGGAAAAAACTTCCTTCCAACCCGCGAGTTGCAGAAGTTTATTTTTTAAATATTGTGTTTTGTAAATATTGAGCGCGGCAAGCTTGCGCAGATTTTTGCCCAGCGCGGCCAGATAAACTCCCGCGGCCAGCGCGCAAAGCGCCTCGTTGGAACAAATGTTGGATGTGGCCTTTTCGCGGCGAATATGCTGCTCACGCGTTTGCAGGGTTAGAACAAAACCGCGTTTACCGTTTTTGTCAACCGTCACTCCGGCGAGCCTTCCCGGAATTCGGCGGAGATATTTTTCACGGGCGGCGAAAATCCCCAGATACGGACCGCCGTAATTAAGGGAATTGCCGAAGCTCTGGCCTTCTCCAACGACAAAATCCGCGCCGCAGGAGCCTGCCGGTTGCAGGATGCCAAGTGACGTGGCATCGGTAAAACCGGCAATCAGCATCGCGCCGCATTTATGCGTTGAATCGGCAATCGGTGTGATATCTTCAATGCATCCGAAAAAATTCGGGCTTTGCACGACAACCGCCGCAACGCTGTTATCCAGCGTACTTTGGAGTGCGTCGCCATCCAATTGTCCGGAAGGAATATAGGGTATTTCCGATAGGGAGTAGCCATTAGCCCAGCAATAAGTCTGAAGAACCTGCCGGTATTGAGGATGGACGGACCGGGCAATGACAATTCGGGAACGGCTGGACATCTTGGCGGACAACACCGCCGCTTCCGCCATCGCGGAGGCGCCGTCATACATGGAGGCGTTGGCAATTTCCGTTCCGGTAAGATGGGCGATCATGGTCTGGTATTCGTAAATCGCCTGCAAAATGCCCTGGCTGATTTCAGCCTGATACGGGGTATAAGCGGTGTAGAATTCTGCGCGCCCCACCATGTGGCCGACAACCGCCGGAATAAAGTGGGCATAAGCGCCCGCGCCGGTAAGTGTCACGCGCGGCGCTCTGTTCTTCAAGCTGATCGCCTGCATCAGTCCGAACGTCTCCTGCTCGGACAAAGAAGCCGGCATGCCGGGTATCTTTTTCAAGCGGAATTTTTGCGGGATATCGGCAAAAAGCTCTTCAATGCTTCCTACGCCGATGGCCGCCTGCATTTGAGTAATATCGTGAGGAGTGTGGGGGCAATAGTCCATCGTGTCTAATGTTTCTCCTCTTGGATCAGTGAGTCATAATCAGCGGCATTGATCAGTGATTTCAGTTCATCGGGATTTTCAATTTTCAATTTTGCAATCCAACCCTCGTCGAATGCATCCTGGTTAATGAGTTCAGGTGTATTTTCCAGCGTCTTGTTAATGTCAATGACTTCGCCGCTGATCGGCGCGTAAACGTCGGAAACGGATTTAACGGATTCGACGACGGCCACCGGTTCGCCTTTTGCGACTTTTTTCCCAATCGCCGGCAGTTCCACAAACACGATATCCGTCAGCATTGCCTGAGCGTAATCGGTAATGCCGACCACAGCCGTACCGTCGCCATTGTCTTTAACCCATTCATGATCTTTGGAATATAATCTGTCAGTGGGATTTGATTTGGACATCACGATTCTCCTTGGTGAATTATTTTTGTCTCTTGTAGAAAGGGAGCTTAATGACTTTTGCCGGGCTGATGGTGTCGCGGATGGCAATGGATATTTCCGTATCCGGCGCGGCAAATTCAATATCGACAAAGGCCAGCCCGATAGCTTTATTTAATGTCGGGGAAAATGTGCCGGATGTTACCAGGCCGATTTCCCTGTCGCCGCTCATGACCTTGTAACCATGGCGCGCAATTCCGCGTCCCGTCATCACGAGTCCTACCAGCTTTTTCTGGATACCCTGATTTCGAACAGCCTCCAGGCCCGGTTTGCCTGCAAAATCCTTGTTCCAGTCGACAAGCCAACTGTATGGTACTTCCAGCGGACTGGTGTCTTGTGTCATGTCCTGGCCATTGAGCATCATGCCGGATTCCAGGCGCAGAGTGTCTCTGGCGCCCAGTCCTGCCGGCTTAAGGCCGGAGTTTGCGCCCGCCGCCATCAGCTGATCCCAGATAACGCCGATGTGTTCAGCGGCCGCGTAAATTTCAAATCCGTCTTCACCGGTGTAACCGCTGCGGGAAATAATAGCTTTGATACCCGCGACCTGCGATTCGATAAAGTGATAAAAACGGATACTCTTTAAATCCGAGTCCGTCAGGGTTTGTAATATGGCTTCGGCGCGCGGTCCCTGCAAATCCAGCTTGCCGGTTTTGTCGCTGATATCTTCCATTCGGCAGTCAAATTTATTCTCTTCGAGAATGGAACTGATCCGTTTGAAATCGGCCTCGCGGGTTGTCGCGTTGGTCACCAGCATGTAGAAATCGTCAGCCATCTTGTAAACGGTTAAATCATCAATAATTCCGCCTTTATCATTGAGTAAAGTAGCTAGTTTGACCTGGCCGTATTTTTGACCTGAAAGATCGCGGGTCAGCGATAACTGGAGTAAATTGAGCGATTCAGGACCCCTGACTTCAATTTCTCCCATGTGGCAGATGTCGAAAAGCGTCGCGCAGGTTCGAGTCGTTTTATGTTCCTCAATCACATTTGTATATTGCACAGGCATGTCCCAGCCGCCGAAATCAATAATTTTTGCGGCGAGGGCAACGTGTTTTTCGTATAAAGGCGTTCTTTTCATGAAGAGTAACCTGTATTCCTCGAAGATGAATTCGTTTTTTTCAACATCGCACCGTTTCTCCGAAAGCAGTGGAAAATGAAACAAGAGATTCCTGTGATGATTATGCTGGAACGACTACTACAACTTGTGTGACATTTCAAGATTTAATAAAGCATGGTAATGCCGCTGTTCATTTAAAAAGTTTATCAATGAGAGACTGTTTGTTTTTCGGGTAAAAAAGATTGCCCTCATAATCCACGATAAGCGTTCCGTCCAGATGATCGATTTCATGCTGCACAACCCGGGCGGTATAGTCCAGATATCGCTTGCTGATTTTTTCACCTTTTTCATTCAGGGCGCGAATTTTGATTTCCGGAAACCGGCTGACTTCAATTTGAATATCCGGGCAGGAAAGGCACCCTTCCGCCGCTGTCACTTTTTCGCCACGGGTCTGGGTAATGCGCGGATTAATCAGCACGTCATAATCCTCCGGGCTCATTTTTTTCTTTGGTTTGTCCTCTATGGTTTTATTGCGGAAAATAATCATTCTTTTGTTAATGCCGATTTGCGGGCCGGCGAGCCCCGAGGCGTCATCGCGACAGGTAAAGGAATCAATCAACGCCTGAATTTCCGCCCGCTCTTCTTGGTCCAGGGCCGATTTAAATTCAACCGACTTTTTTCTCAGAACAGACGTGTCAGCTTCGTTGACACCTTCATCATTCCATAGGGTTAAGACTCTTTTCGGGGCCATATGTTTCACCGGTTTAATAATTTTCTTTGGCCTATAACATCTATCGGGGGTTATTTCAAGTAAACGGCGCTTGCAAATTCCTTCCATCTTTTGTTAAACAGAACAGCGATTATGAAAATATGCTCAAGATTGGAAATGAGTTGTGATTAATCAAATAGTTACCAATACATCCCGACGACAGTTTGCTCTGGCCCTTAATTTTGAAGAGGGCAGGGTTCCAGATTTACCGCCCTGCACTGACGAAAAACAGCGCCTGCTCTATATCCATATTCCTTTCTGCGAAGAGCTTTGTCCTTACTGCTCGTTTCACCGTATCCGTTTTGAAGAAGGCCTGACCCGGGATTATTTTGTCGCCCTGCGCCGGGAAATGGCGCTGTATCGCGAAAAAGGTTATCGATTTTCCGGCATTTATGTCGGCGGGGGCACCCCAACGGTTTTGATGGATGAATTGTCGGAGACTCTGCAACTGGCCTGCAAAATGTTTCCGATTACCTCCCTTTCCGTGGAGACCAATCCGAATCATCTGACGAATTCCAATATTGCCATGCTGCAACAGGCGGGTGTCAATCGTCTGTCGGTGGGCGTGCAAACCTTTAACAATGATCTGCTGAAAAAAATAGCGCGGTATGAAAAATATGGCTCCGGCGAAGAAATCGCTGAGCGTCTTCAGCAGACCATGGGTTCGTTTGACACCGTTAATGCCGACATGATTTTTAATTTTCCCGAACAGACCGGGCAAATGCTGGAAGCCGATCTTGCGGTTTTGCTGAAACTGAACATGGAGCAAATCACCTTCTATCCTTTAATGGTTTCGACGCTGACCCAGCGCTTGATGCAGGAAACGCTGGGCGAGGTCAATTTCCGGCGGGAAAAAACTTTTTTTAAACTGATCCTGCGGCGACTGGAAGCGAATTACGATTCTTCATCGGCCTGGTGTTTTTCCCGGAAGAAAGCCGCCAAATCGCTGATTGATGAATATGTTGTCGATTTTGACGAATACGCGGGACTGGGCAGCGGCGCCATCGGTTTCTTGAATGGTGTCTGTTATGCCAACACCTTTGACATTTCGCAATATATCACCGGCCTGGCGAAGGGCCACCTGCCGCTGCAGGCTGCGCGCAAATTTGAACTGCCCGATCAGATGCGCTACGACTTTCTGATGAAGCTGTTCAGTACCAGAATGAATGTCAACGAGCTGGAGAAAAAATACGCGGGCAAATTTTTCAAGACTTTGTGGAAGGAAATGGCCGCCTTCACGCTGGCCGGTTCGTTTCGTTACTTTTCACCCAACCTTTTTTTAACGCCGCGCGGACGCTACTTATGGGTCATTATGATGAGGGAATTTTTTATCGCGGTGAACAATTTCCGCGATTACTGCCGTAAACAGGCCGGCTTGATATAACTGACTGGAAAACGGAGAGTGTTATGGACGAAAAAAGAAAAGAAATGCTGCGGGGACTTCCGAAAATTGACGACGTGATCGGGCTTC
>CAYULE010000019.1:0-2278 GCA_964445385.1 uncultured Smithella sp. | reverse complement strand
AAAAGAAAAGAAATGCTGCGGGGACTTCCGAAAATTGACGACGTGATCGGGCTTCTGGAAAAAGAGGGAATTCATGAAAAAGCGTCGCGGGAGATCGTCCGGGAAACCTGCCGCGACGTTGTGCAGAAACTTCGCGATCATATTCTGACGGTTACGGACAAAAAGTTACCGGCTCTTGCAACCGACGCGGCGTCGGTCGCGGGCAATGTCGTGGAGATGATCCGTGACCTGTATCATTATAAATTACGCAGGCTCGTCAACGCCACCGGCGTTATTTTGCATACCAACCTGGGACGCGCGCCTCTGTGTCCGGAGGCTGTCGAGCGCATTGCGGAAGTGGGACGCGGGTACTCCAACCTGGAATTTGATCTGGAAAAAGGTGAACGCGGCCTGCGCTATGATCATGTGAGCCGATTGATCTGCGTGCTCACCGGCGCGGAAGATGCCCTGATTGTCAATAACAATGCCGCAGCGGTTCTACTGACGCTCAATACCCTGGCGGATCATAAGGAGGCCATTGTTTCTCGCGGTGAACTGATTGAAATCGGCGGCGAATTCCGCATTCCCGATGTGATGACCAAAAGCAATTCCATCCTGCGCGAAGTGGGAACCACCAACCGCACACGCCTGGCCGATTATGAAAAAGCCATCGGCCCCGCCACCGGCGTGATTTTGAAAGTTCATACCAGTAATTATAAAATTGTCGGCTTTACCGAGGAGGCGGAGCTTCTGCCCCTGGTGGCGCTGGGTAAACAGCACGGTATTCCTGTTTTTGACGATCTGGGCAGCGGCTGCCTGATTGACCTTGCCGCTTTCGGCCTGCAGCACGAACCGACGGTCCGCGAAGTATTGGACTCGGATGTCGATGTGGTGACGTTCAGCGGGGACAAGCTGCTGGGCGGCCCGCAGGCGGGCATCATTGTCGGTAAAAAAGATATTCTGGCCCGCATCAAAAAGAATCCCCTCAACCGCGCGCTGCGCATCGACAAGTTCACACTGGCCGCGCTGGAAGCAACGCTCATGCACTATCTCGCGCCGGAAAATGCTCCCCGGACCTTGCGCTCATTGAAAGCGCTGACGGAACCCTTAAACGATGTCAAAAAGCGCGCGCGCAAACTGATTCAAAAACTCAAACGTGCCAACCTTCCCGATCTGACTTACGAGATACGTGAATCGACAGCCGCCGCCGGCGGCGGATCGCTGCCGACGCAGGATATTCCCACAGCGGTTGTAGCCGTGAAATCCGCGAACTTGACGGCCAGCCGTCTGGAAGCCAGACTACGCCAGGCGCCCGTGCCTATCATCGTCCGTGTGGACGGGGACGAGATCCTGCTCGACTTGCGCACCGTAACCGAAGATGAATTTGGATTTATCATTAATGGCCTGCGGCAGATATTAACTGATTAATTCTCCTTTTATCTCGTGCCCTCTCGTAATATTTTGCACCTTTTAGAGTATTGCGGATTAAAGGGAGAGATAGACGTAGGGACTGTTCCCCGAACAGTCCGCAGACTGGATTACCCGGTCAAGCCGGGTAATGACAAAAAAGTGTCATTTTCGTGCGAGTATCAGCGAGACGAAGAGCCTGCCCCCTACTTGATACGGGGGGGGAATCCAGTATTTTTTGCATTGAATCGGAGTAATGATTTGTCCATCGAGATTGATCCATCCAGAGACCTATCCTTCACCATCAGCCCCGAACAGGCGGGTTTGCGGCTGGATGTTTTTCTGGCACAGGCGGATGAATCATTTTCCCGCTCGCAGATCAAGTCTGCCATTGAAGAAGGCGACGTGATGGTAAACGGTAAAGAACCGAAAGTAAGCCAGCACCTCAAAGCCGGTGATGTGGTCGAACTTCACGTTGAGCCGGCTGTTGCTGCCGTTGCCATCCCGCAGGATATTCCTTTAACTATTGTTTATGAAGACAGCTCGATCATTGTGATTAACAAACCGGCAGGCATGGTGGTGCATCCGGCGCCCGGCAACCCGGACCAGACACTTGTCAATGCGCTCCTTTTTCATTGCCATGATCTCTCCGGCATCGGCGGGGTTTTGCGCCCCGGTATTGTACACCGGCTGGACAAGGAAACATCCGGTTTGATCGTTGCCGCGAAATCCGATGAGGCACACCGCAAGCTCTCCGCACAATTTGAAAAGCATGACGTGCACAAGAATTATATCGCGCTGGTCTGGGGGGATGTGAAAGGCCAGAGTGGCGAAATCATCCTGCCCGTGGGCCGTCATCCGGTGGACCGCAAAAAAATGTCCACCAAAAGCC
>CAYULE010000018.1:0-23490 GCA_964445385.1 uncultured Smithella sp. | reverse complement strand
AAAACAAAAAGGGGTTACTTGCGTAACCCCTTGATATTTGGTGAGCCCTGTCGGGGTCGAACCGACAACCTACTGATTAAGAGTCAGTTGCTCTACCAGCTGAGCTAAGGGCCCTTGAAAATTCTATTTTGGTACGCCCGGTAGGATTCGAACCTACGACCAACAGATTCGAAGTCTGCGACTCTATCCAGCTGAGCTACGGGCGCGTGGTTTCAAATCCAAAATGGGGTGAGTGAAGGGACTTGAACCCTCAACCTCCGGGGCCACAACCCGGCACTCTGACCAATTGAGCTACACCCACCATTTTCGCCTTGGTGCGCCTGGAGGGATTCGAACTCTCGGCCCACGGATTAGAAGTCCGTTGCTCTATCCAGCTGAGCTACAGGCGCATTATTAATCCTGCACCAAAAAAGAAGTAGCCTAATATCCCCTCTTCCTTTTTTTGTCAAGTTTTAATGCTGGATTGTCATTTTATCTTACGTAACCGGCAATCCCTTCAAAACGGTATCCTCTTCCGATACCAATCGCACCTTTGGGATTCGTTGAATAATAATGCTTTCTTGTTGACGGGTTAAACCAACGATACAATTCACGGGTATTTGACATGCGAGATGTCGCTATATTTCCGATGACGCCTTCGTAAATATAGCCGTTCAGTTTTTTTCCGCCGCCAGTTCTGGCATGATGGTAATAATGATCCTTTAATGCCGGGTTATACCAGCGATAAAAACTTGTCGTCCCAGGTATGTTCGGCGTAAAAAGCCGAAAAGCGATCCCTTCTTTTACATAGCCGTTCTGCATCAGTCTTCGTGATTCCAGTTGAGGATCCGCCGTATATAAATAGTCATGGTCTTTTGAATATAAATAAACATCAATAACTTTATTCCCGGAACCGGAGATAATATCGACGTATACTTCCGTTTTTATTTCTCCAACATTTGTTTTAAAGATAATCAGGTCGCCATAATAGCCGGGGACCAGATTGGATGTGTTTACTTTAACATTAATATAATCCGTTTCGCTCATGGTTGTCCCGGAATTTGGAAAGACCGTAATCCAGCCTCTGGGACCACGCATGATTTCCTTGCCGAATATTTTGACGCCTGCCATTTCCAGACTACCCTCTCTAATGGCTATAGTTACGGTATGCGGACCTTCCGTCAGTCCCTCGGCAATCAATAACTCCTTCTTTTCCCATTTACCGGACAAGATGTCCGGCATTTTCATCAGGACATCATCAAGATAGATCGAACAATCGCCGTTATCCGTATGTGACTGAAGAAAAACACTGATACCGGTTCCATGAAACCTGAATTTGATTGCGCTCGCCGTGCCTGTATTTACCGGATATCCTTTTTTTTCAGTCCATTGTCCAATCAGGTCCATGGCATCTTTCAGGTGTTCAGGACTACTGTATTTACCGGCTTCCAAAAGATCTTCATTCTGAAATGAGAAGTATCTTTCTTTTTGCAGTTCCTTCATGAACTCGGCGGATTTGAGTTGTGCCGGAACGACCGACCATCGCAACATTTCCCTGCCCTTGTTGGTCAACTCTATTCTTTTTGATATGATCTTGCCGGGAAGCTGTACACCCAAATCCAGATGCTGCGGATTTAAATTAACAGACGGGTTCTTCTCCTGAACTGCGGACTGAGCGGCAGACTGTGCGGCACGAATTCGAAAACCTATAAATACGGTTCTTTGACCGCCTGTTGAAGCGATCTTAATGGCCTTGCGATACGAGCCGGCTTTCAAGTCTTTTTGACAGATAATCTCTTCTCCCGAAACTTCCAGTTTCATCCTGATCCGATAGGTGGAACTTTTTGTTTTCTCTCCCGAAAGGTTCGCATTGCCTTCTGTCATGCTCAGTTCCATGCGGAGGTTAGTCGGTTCATTGGTTGACCGCCCCCGAAGGGTTTTACCTCCAACAACCTCCCAGTCATCCGGACAGGAGGCAGACCATTCCAGTGCGCCCGGTGAGATATTTTTCAAACTATATTCACCCATAGCGGTTTCATCCGCGTTAATGTTTCCCATATTTATCTCACGCGGTGTAACGGTGAGAACAGGCCGTAGTTCTTCTCTATTGTTGTTTAATGAATTAAAAACACTGAAAGCACGCTGTTTGTTCGTTTTATTATCTGAACCAGGCAACGCGTGGGTATTGAACGACCAAATCATTACAACCATTAACATGGCAAAGAAATAAATAAACTTCTTAAACATATGTCCCTCTTGAAAATGAATTGGGCTTTATTAGCGCAAAGATGAATTTTACGCAACGACTTTAAAATACTTGACAGATAGAACAAAGAAGATGTAACGTTCGCGCGAATTTTCAAGACCCCTTATTATCCTATGAATTATGATGAATTAAAATACTGGATGGCTTTAAAGTCCATTGACGGAATCGGTAATGCGTCGTTTCAGCTGTTGCTTGATCATTTCCGTTCTCTGTCTGCCGTCTTTTCGGCAACCATTCATGAGCTTTCAGGCATTTCAGGAATAAGTAAAAAAAGCGCGGCCGGCATCGTTTCATTTAAGGATTGGGATAATATTCTTCGTCAGATGGATATCATGGATCAATCGGGAATCAGCGTTATTACTTATCTTGACGATCTCTATCCGCCAAACCTTCTCAATATTTATGATCGGCCAGCCTTTCTTTATGTTTTGGGTCGTCTGGATAAAGAGGATATTCCTCTGGCTATTGTTGGATCGAGAAATGCCAGTACTTACGGCAGATATACAACGGACAGAATTACCCGGGAACTCACACTGAGAGGCATTACGATTGTGAGCGGAATGGCAAGGGGCATTGATTCCTGCGCTCATCGCGGCGCTCTCTCCGCAAAGGGACGAACGATTGCTGTACTGGGCAGCGGCCTGGATGTGATTTATCCGCCTGAAAACAAAACATTATTTACAGCTATTTCTCAAAATGGCGCTGTGGTTTCGGAATTTCCCATGGGAACACAACCATTCGCTTATCATTTTCCAGCGCGCAACCGTATCATCAGTGGTATGTCTTACGGTGTTGTCGTTGTGGAAGCCGGTGAAAAAAGTGGCTCTCTGATCACAGCCAGACTGGCAATGGAACAGGGGCGCGACGTTTTTGCGATTCCCGGCTCCATTGATTCCGCTTCTTCACGTGGCGCCAACAGTCTGATTAAACAGGGGGCTAAATTAATTGAAAACATTGATGACATTCTGGAAGATATTCTTCCGCAGCTTGATCGACCGTCGATACGGACAATTTCCGGACAAAAAGAGATGGTTCCCTCTTGTGTTTCAAAAACAGAAACTCAAACGAATAAAGAGTCCTTCAGTCGCATTGACCAGACAATTCTACAGCTTCTGTCTTACGAAAAATCCCATGCTGACGACCTTATCACAGTATCAGGCCTGGCCCCCGCTGAAGTGCTAAGCGCGTTAATTACATTGGAATTGAAAGGAATTATTGCGCAATATCCGGGTAAGTTGTTTTCACTAAAACAATAAAATGCTTTACAAATGCCATTTGAGCGTCTATACGGTGCGGCGAAATATAAGGAGTTGTTATGGCAAATTCATTAATCGTCGTGGAATCCCCCACGAAAGTTAAAACAATAAAAAAATTTCTGGGCAAGGATTTTAATGTCGTCGCTTCCATGGGGCACATCAAAGACCTGCCGAAAAGCACGCTGGGCATTGATCTCACAAAAGATTTTGAGCCGACCTATAATGTTATTGAAGCCAGAAAGAAAACCATCGATGAATTAAAAAAAGCCGCCAAGTCTGCGGATAATATCTACCTGGCGCCTGACCCCGATCGAGAAGGGGAAGCCATCGCCTGGCATATTGCCGATGTCATCGGAGCGAAAAAAAATAAAAATATCTATCGTGTACTCTTTAATGATTTAACAAAGAATACCGTATTGGAAGCCATCAATCATCCACTGCAACTTGATTTCGATAAATACGAAGCGCAACAGACACGCCGCATTCTGGACCGGCTGGTCGGCTACCAGATCAGCCCTGTTCTGTGGGACAAAGTTAAAAGGGGCCTGAGCGCGGGCCGTGTCCAATCTGTTGCTGTGCGGATGGTTTGTGAAAGAGAAGATGAAATCAATAAATTTGTGCCGGAAGAATATTGGAATCTCGTTGCACAGTTTGAAGGGCACAATCCGCCTCCTTTTGAAGCTAAACTTCATAAAATTGAAGGGAAGAAGGCAAAAGTTGTCAGCGGCGAGCAATCCGCGAAACTAGCCGATGAAATTAAAAAAGCTAACTTTCTGGTTGAAAAACTGGAGAAAAAAGAGCTTAAGCGTTCAGCGTTGCCGCCTTTCACAACCAGCAAGTTGCAGCAGGAAGCCTCCCGCTGGCTGCGCTTTTCAGCCAAAAAGACGATGATGGTTGCGCAGAAATTATATGAAGGGATTGAGCTCGGTAAAGAAGGCTCCGTCGGTCTCATCACGTACATGAGAACCGATTCATACCGCATCGCCGACGAAGCCCTTTCCGCCGTGCGGGATTACATTAAGGAGAATTATTCCGCCGACTATCTGCCCGCTAAACCGCATACATACAAGAATGGGCAAAAAACTCAGGACGCGCATGAAGCCATTCGTCCCTCCAGCATGTCTTATAAGCCTCAGGACATTAAAGAATATTTAACCGCCGAACAATTCAAACTATACCAGCTCATCTGGAACCGGTTTGTGGCCAGCCAGATGAATCCGGCGATTTTTGATCAGACCACCATCGACATTGCCGGCGCTAATTGTATTTTCCGGGCGCAGGGACAAATCCTGAAATTCCCCGGTTTCACCATTGTCTATACGGAAGGCAAAGATGATAAAGAAGAAGAAAACGGTGTGGACAAACTTCTTCCGGAAATCAAGGAAAAAGAGAAATTAAACCTGCTCAAACTCGACACGCAGCAGAAATTCACCCAGCCGCCTCCCCGTTTTTCGGAAGCTTCGCTTGTACGGGAACTGGAAGAAAAAGGCATTGGACGGCCCAGCACGTACGCCACGATTCTTTCCACCATTCAAGACCGTGAATACGTGCGCTTGGAAAAAGGCAAGTTTTCCCCGACAGAACTGGGCAAGATCGTCACCGAGCTTTTGGTTCAAAGCTTTCCCACCGTTTTGGATATGGCGTTTACGGCTGACATGGAAAACAAGCTCGATGCCATTGAAAGCGGCGCCAACAAGCGCGTTAAGACGCTCCAGGATTTTTACATGCCTTTCTCCAGGGAATTGGAGAAGGCGAAAGATGAGATGCGCAACGTCAAGCGGGAAGAAACACCAACCGACCTGGTTTGCGAAAAATGCAACTCACCCATGGTAATCAAATGGGGGAAAAACGGGCGATTTTTGTGCTGTTCAAAATATCCTGAATGCAAGAACACCATGAATTTCACCCATGATGAAAATGGCAAGGTAAAACACGTGGAGACACAAACAACAGACATTAAATGCAATAAATGCGGCAAATCCATGCAGGTCAAAGAAGGACGTTTTGGCGAGTTTCTGGCCTGTTCCGGTTATCCCGAATGCAAAAACACCATGAATGCCGCGAGAAATGAAAACGGTGAAATCGTGGCTCAAGAGGCTCCGACAACCCAGGAAGTATGTGAATTGTGCGGCAAATCCATGGCCGTCAAACGAGGTCGTTACGGCCAGTTCCTCGGTTGCACCGGCTATCCCGAATGCAAAAATATCAAGAAAATGGATAAGGACGGCAAGATAACAAAACAGGAAACGATCCTGTCGGATGAAGCGTGTGAAATATGCGGAAAACCGATGGCCGTCAAGCGAGGCCGTTATGGTCAGTTCCTCGGTTGCACCGGTTATCCCGAATGCAAAAATATCAAGAAAATACCAAAGAATAAATCTGCGGAACCGCAGACATGACACCGACTGATTGGAGTTTCACTTATGAAATCCGCTCAAGTCATCATTATCGGTGGCGGACTGGCAGGATGTGAAGCGGCCTGGCAGTTGCTCATGCGCGGACATACTGTCCATCTTTTTGAAATGAAGCCGCAGAAGTATTCTCCCGCGCACAAGTTTGAACATCTGGCGGAACTGGTTTGCAGCAATTCTCTCAAATCCAATAGTCCCGATAGTGCCCCCGGTCTGCTCAAGCAGGAAATGCGAAGACTGAATTCGCTGATCCTATCCGTTGCGGATCAGACAGCCGTGGCCGCAGGCAGCGCTCTGGCTGTGGATCGTACGGAATTCGCCCGTAAGGCAGAAGAAAGTCTATTACAACAAAAGAATTTCACGCTAAGCCGTCATGAAGTCACCCAGATCCCTGCTGATGCCTTAACCATCATTGCCACTGGCCCTCTGACGTCCGATCTTCTCGCACAATCGATTCATCAAATGCTTGGGGGCTCTTATCTGTATTTTTATGATGCTATCGCGCCGATCATAGAAGCCGATTCCATTAATATGGAAAAAGTCTACTGGGCATCCCGCTACGACAAAGGCACACCGGATTATCTCAATTGTCCGTTTACCGAAGAAGAGTACAAACAATTCCGGCGGGAATTATTGGCGGGTGAAAAAGTCTCCGCCAGGGCATTTGAGGAAATAAAACATTTTGAAGGCTGTTTGCCCGTTGAAGTATTGGCGGCTCGTGGTGAAGACACCCTGGCCTTCGGTCCGATGAAGCCGGTGGGGTTAATCAATCCGCGCACAGGTTCGATGCCTTACGCAGTGGTTCAACTGCGCCGGGAAAATACGGCAGGATCACTCTTTAATCTGGTAGGCTTCCAAACCAAGCTAACCTGGCCCGAACAGCAACGCATCTTCCGTCATATTCCCGGCCTGGAGAATGCGCAATTTGCACGGATGGGAAGTATTCATCGGAATACTTACATCCAGTCCCCTTCCCTGTTGCAACCCTCCCTGCAACTGAAAAATAATCCTAAAATATTCTTTGCCGGACAAATCACCGGAGTGGAAGGTTACATGGAATCGACAGCCATGGGACTTCTGGCAGGATTAAATGCCTCATCCGTTCTGGAAGGGAAACAACTCCAGCCACCCCCGGCAGCAACGGCCATCGGCGCGCTCCTGCGGCATATTACTTCTCCGGAATCAACAGCAAATTTTCAACCCATGAATGTTAATTTCGGAATTCTGGAGAATCTACCTGTAATCAAGATGAGGAAAAGAGAGAAACATATTTTATATGTTAAGCGGGCTTTGCAGGCTTTGAACGATTGGATCATTACGCAGAATTTGAACGATACGCAAAAATAGAACAGGAGATTGTGCCTCTGTCCTCTTCCGTCTATTAAGCTTTTTGGCTTTTGTAATAGGCGTTGACTTTTTCAATATAACCAAGCGTCTCCGCGGGCATCCGGTCGGGTTTCTTCTCCACATTACCCATTCCCCAATTATAAGCAGCCAGTGCCAGATCAATCTGGCCGCCGTATCGGGTAAGTAGCATTTTCAGATAACGGGTTCCCCCCATAATGTTTTCCTGGGGATCGTAAGCGTTTTTTACACCCAAATCTTTGGCTGTATCCGGCATCAGCTGCATCAGACCCATCGCCCCTACGGGCGAGGTCGCGGAAGGATTAAAATTACTTTCCACTTTAACAACAGACCGAATCAGATTAGCATCAACATTGTATTTTTGTGCCGCATCATTAATAATTTTATCAATGCCGGCATCACATTTAGAAAGATTTCTTTTTGGCGTTTCCTGATTATTTTTTGACGCTTCAGAAACAGGCTGATCTGCCCTGCTCCTATAATCCTGCATAACTTTTAATGCCATGGCGTTTGATTCCAGTGCGTTGTTGAATACTGTATTATATAAACGGGAGTTCATCTGGATTTTCAGAGCCTGGACGAAGAGCATCAGTTGTTCTTTATTCAATGCCGTCATTGAAGATAAAGAATTGGAATTATTTTGCATCTCCGGTAATGATGCTTTTAAAATATTGAGAAAAGTATTTTCAGACGTACCATTCGATGAGGCGGCAATGGTCTTTTCAACACTCAGCGGATTAATCGACTTTGCCTCATGGGCAATGTTACGCGATAAAATCATTTTTCCCTCCAACATGAAGGAAAACAATATTCAATTATTGTACCATTATTGTATATTTAGAGGATTTTAATATAGGCTTCGACAATATCAGGATCAAATTGTGTATTCTTATTTACAATCAGTTCTTCAAGAGCTTTTTCCTTCGACATGGCCGACCGATAGGGACGGTTATTGGTCATGGCATCAAAGGAATCGACAACAGCCATAATTCTCGCAAGATAAGGGATGTCTTCCCCTTTCAATCCTGTCGGATACCCTTTACCATCCCATCGTTCATGGTGGCACTGAACGATTCTTCTTTCTTTATCCAATAACATGATCGGCTTTAAAATATTTTCACCGATGGTCGGATGATTTTTGATTATCATATATTCTTCGTCGGTCAATTTGCCTGCTTTTAACAAAATACTGTCCGGTACAGCAATTTTTCCAACATCATGGAGAACACCGGCAATCTTCAGACTTTCAATATCTTTCAGAGGACAGTTCATACTCACGGCCAGTCGAACGGCCTCATCTGTTACGCGACGGGAGTGTTCTTCCGTATAGTGATCACGCGCCTGAATGGAAGAGATCAGTGATTTCAAAGTATCCATAATATTGAAATAAATACTTTCATAGAGAATTTTATTCTCCAGATTCAAAGAGGCGCGCTTGGTTAGACTCAGAATATGATGCAGATCTTTCTTATTAAAAACCTCCCTGTTTTTCTTCTTGCGGATGCTCAGGATGCCAAGAATTGTATTACGAATCATCAGGGGAGCACAAATGAGCGATGGAGCCACTTCCGGATGATCATTCGAGTTAATGAGGATAGCTTCTTTACGCTCGATCACCTCATTAAAAACCATTTTCAGGGCCGGACTCTGAGTATAATTCCGATCAACTCCATCCGTAAGGCCTTTTACAACTTTATCGTGAAATTCATTATCCTGCTCATCGAAAAGCATAATAGAACAGACTTCACCATCAACCAACTTCAAGGCTAATTCCGCAATCTTCTGGAAAATGACATCATTATCCATCTGAGATTCTTCTATGTAATCATATATATAGCCTTGTTTTGACAATTCATTCGTTTTATCGTTTAATTTATTCTGCTCAACAACATTGACTAACATCTCACCTCCCAGCATTTCTTTTTGCCGTAAGTGGATGTCAACTTTGTAGAGGAGTTCGTCAATATCGAAAGGTTTGGTTAAAAAATCAACTGCACCCTTTTTAATAGCACTAACGGTCAGATCCGTAGTCGGATTTCCGGTAATCATAATTACCGCAACCGCGGGATTGCGCTCTCGAATTAAATGGAGCAGATCCATCCCGCTCATGCCGGGCATCATAATATCGCTGATGACCAGATCAAAATTGTTTTCATCAAACAATGACAGAGCTTCCTGCCCGTTTTCCGCTTCCATAATTAGATATTGAGAGGATTGATTGAGTGTCTCTATGATCAGATTTCGCGTGGGTAAATAGTCATCGACAACCAGTATTTTTTTAATTCTGGGTTTGGTTTCTGGTTGAACTTCTCTGATCATGACAGTTCTCCACCCTTAGATGCTATATCTGTTTCAACGCTTTAATTTTTGTTTAATTTATCCTGGTGGTAAGATTTACGGACATTTGTAAATGTGTTAAACAATTTCATCCTTCAGGATTACGTCGCGAAGATTGTAGCTGATTTTATCCAATACCTCCGCTTTTTCTGTTTCTTTTGTGGATAAGGACACGATATCACGATATGGACTATTCGAACCTTCATCCGTTGATGCAACAGGTGCAAGCCTGACTTTGCTCTGCCGGGTATAAGCATTCAACACACTATCAACTTGATATGCCGTAATTGTCATTTTTTACCCTCTATAGATACCCTTTCAATTTATTAATCGGCAATAGAGGATAAAACTTTAGAATTATTTTTTGACAGTCGATCTTATTGATATTCCGTGCATATCGAAGAAATATTATTGAACGCTATCGTTTTCTTTCTCAGCGGGAGATATTTCCTGCCGGTGGACCGCCAGATCCCGGGGCGCTTCCACGCCGACACGGACATATTTCCCTTTTACGTCTAGAATAGTTACCTTGATATTGTCGCCAATCGTAATTGATTCGCCCTGTTTCCTTGTTAAAATAAGCATTATTCACCTGATTATCATGAATTAGATATAATCCATTATCGTTAATTGACCAATTTTCGAAGCCATACTGTATGACGCCTGCATCGCAATTTGCTTCATCTGAAACTCTGTAATCAGTTCCGTTAAATCAGCATTTTCTATATCGGCTAACATGTTCGTAATCTGTAGGTTGAGTGAATCATGGTTGCTGCTTGCCAACGAAAGTGAGTTCATCTTGGCCCCAGCCTGCGTCTCATATTGGAGCATTTGTGTTTCCAGATTTGTTAAATTATCAACCTGAGCCGAAATCAAACCCTCAGCGCGTGTTTGGTCGGTTTCCTGCAGTGCTGATTTTAAGGCATTTAAAGTAGATATCAGGTCAATAGAACCTGATCCGCTGAATGTAACGGGGATTTCGCCTGAAGTGACACCTGCCGCCGTTGAAAAATTAATTGTGTTATTTTGACTCCATGCGCCGGTTAAATTAATCGTTATATCATCAGCGCCAATGCCGTCAGCATTAATAGTCAGGGTATCAGCTGTTTGCGATGTAATAACCATAGCAGGATAGCCTGTCTGACTCGTAATATGCCAGTCCGTTGCATCTCTTGTTAAAACGATGGCCCCATTGGTAATGCCGGTTCCTGAGTTGATCACTGAACCTGAGGCAAATTGACCCGTAAAAGCTTCCGCACCACCGATGTTATAGGCCAGATTATTGTTCTTTCCGATCACCGCGTTCAAGTCACTATCATCACCATGATAGTAACCTGCTGCTTTAGCGTTGACGGTAAAAGTATCATTATCTGCAAATGTCCCGGCGGGAAAAGTTAGATCAATATCTTCACCACCAACATTGTTAATGATTCCTCCAGTTAGATCACCAGGATTAGATGTTGTGCCCCAGGTTTTTCCACCATCGGTTGATATTTTATAAGTAGCTAAAGCCAGTGTTCCTCCTTCAACAATTTTGACAACATACGACTTATTTTCCGTTGGAATGTAAGTTCCAGCGGATGTAACCGTATTCGTATATGTATTTGCCTGCGCCGCAGAAACGGATATGGAAGCGGGCGTGTATGTTGAAGTAAACGGCTGAACATCGGTTACAGAACCACCAAACAGATAATTATCTCCGCTTTTTGCGTTCAGCAATGACAATGCTTCATCAATGATCGCTGTCAGAGTCGCCAGAGATGTCTGACGTGTCTGAGAAGACGCGCCTGCTCCTGATTCAGAGATCGCCATGTCTTTCGCTGCATCAATAAGATTGCGAAGACCGGATATATTGGTTGTTGTTAAATTCAGCCAGCCATTCGCATCTGTAATATTGCTCTGATATTGCTCGATGGACGCTCTGGCTGTTCGGAAATTTAGGATATCATTAGTCCCGACAGGATCATCCGAAGGTCGATTAACGTTCTTCTGAGTGGATAATTTTTCCATCAACTCGCCATACTGAGCCTGAATATTAAACATATTGTTCGTCAGCATATTAAACTTAATGCTTTCAGTCACCCGGTTGATCATATCGATTACCTCTTTTTGTAATTACCTTCCTAAATTAATTAATGTGTCCATTAATTCACTGATTGTCGTAGTCATTCGACCCGCGGCGCCATAAGCCATTTGATATTTAATCAAATTCATCATTTCTTCGTCGAGAGATACGCCGGACAGTTGATCTCTTTGTTCAGTCTGCTGATTGAGAATAGCTGTTTCACTAGTGATTGCCCGCGCTGCATTGTCTACATCCTGTCCCATATTGGCAATAAAAGCGTTAAAATAACCATCAATACTGGTTGTACTTTCACTTTGTGTTAAATCGAATGAAATATTATCCGTATCAGCCCATGTGCCCGTCAGACTTAGTGTAATATCTGCCGTGAGATCGCCGTTTAAATCCAGGGTAACCGTGGTATCATTATTGGTCAATATCCCTAAGGAGTCGTATCCACCATTGTTTGTCACCGTCCAACTGCCGGGTAACGCTCCACGGGTTATTTGAATATCACTGATCGTATTTTTGTAAGCCTGTCCCACGTTATTCAGTGTCGCTGCTGCATGAGCGGTTGGCGAAACTGCCGTTATATCAACAACACCTATCGATGCGTACATCTGATCACTTGTGATGGCGGTAATGGCAGTGGCATTATTGCCGTCAGCATTCACTGTTGCCGAAGCGGCTATTTTTCTTGTATCTTCAACAATTGCAGAACTTACCTGCATATCCTTTGCGTTGGCAGTCGATTCAAAAAATAATCCTCCCGGATTACCATCCTGATCATAGCCATTCATGTGAATTTCATTAATTTTATTGATGATGCTCGACGCTGTTTGATTAAGTTGATCCAGATAGGACGGAATAGCATGGTCCCGAACTTCCAGAAGGCCGGCTAACTTGCCCCCGTTGATTTGTTCGTTGATCGGCTGTAATGGATCTGATTCAAAAACAATATCATACAAGCCATTCGAATTCCTTTCGACTTGTAATTCCCATTTGTTGTTGCCTTCAACCAGCGCTTTCCCGTTACTTGGCAGATAAATATATAAAGAACCATCGCTCTTTTCAACATAGTTGATATCAATGATCTTGCCAATCTCATTGAGCAGCTCTCCTCGTTTATCCCGAAGGGTAGACGCACTGGCACCGGCGCTTTCAGCGTTGACAATATTCTGATTTAAATTGACCATTTGCGTTAAATATCCATTTAAGGTGGTTACGGCATCCGCAACACTCTCGTTGGCCGCCATCTGGATATCTGTAATTTCTTTTGCTTTCTGATTGAAGGTGTAAGACAGATTCTGTCCTGTCGAAACCACCATATCTCTTCTGGATTTGCTGGACGGGTCAATAGATAGATTACCCCAGGCATTCAGAAATGCACTCAACGCGTCATTAATACCACCGCCCGAATTTTCATTTAATACACCCTCAACCCTGCTCAGGATATCCTCTTGTGCCGTATAGTTAGCTAGAGAAGATTGCTGCTCAACCATTTGTGTTTCGAGGAATCTGTCATATATCCTTTCAACATCGGCAAGACGAACACCAACTTGCTCTTGCGCGGATGACGCATCACTCGTACCTACCGATTCAAATATGGGACGAAGCCTGGAATAACCCGGGGTGTTAACATTGGCGATGTTGGAACCGGTTATATTAATCGCCGTCAGATTACTCAGTAATGCTTCTTTTGCTGTAAATAAAACTCGTCCAATATCAGCCATACCTCAGCCCTCCGTCCTCAATAATCTTCCATTTTTTTGAACTTCATCAATTCTTCCATTGCCCTGATACACCCCGGAGCGATCAATAAGCGAGGATATAAATTCAAGTGATCCTTTAATATTGTTAAGCGATGTATCTAATATATATTTATTTTCATCATTCATTCTTCTGATATCCCGAGAGATACTCACAAGATCACTTTTTAAATCTTCGATCGTCTGCCTTTGTTCTATCACTGCGTAGTTAGCCAATGACATCAATTTCAGTGCACTATCATCTATATCGAGATGACGGGCAATTTTCTTTAAAACATTGGTCCGAACTTCTTCCAGGATCCTTGATTTAAGAATAATGTTTTCCTTAAATGCATTGTTTTCATTGATTTGAGCCAATGATCCTGATTTAGTCAGTATATTTTTTTCTGCAGTTAAAAAGTCTTTCAGCTCGCGATATTGCATCAATTCTTTTCTCAAAACATCAATCAGCGATATAAATAACCCTTCACACGCAGAGTCTTCCAGACAGTTAGTTACAGTAGCGCTTTGCTCTAACATGGCCATATCCTTATTCAATTTGGTTTGCACAACAGACGTAGAGCCGTTTTAACAGACGGCAGACAAGAAGTGTTTCTTCATATCTTATCTGCCGGGAGGTAGATTGACTGGAGATGGAGCTTGATTTGAACCAGAAAAATTCTTTACCTGTTATCTAGGCAAAGAGATCAACGACTGATTCTCCCACCATCTTATCGGCAATCTGCTCTCCGCTTACGTTGTATGTGCCTTTTTCTACCTGACTCTTAATTTCCTGCACTTTTTCTTCGCGCACGTCAGGTACCTTGGACACTTCAACTTTCGCTTGCTGAATCTCTTTTGCCATGGTGGAAAGATCAACTTTTTCTTCCGGTTTCACCGCCGTAGAACCAGCCTGCTTATCAGCCACCGATGCCATACTTTCGTTGCGCTGATACTGCTGGATCATCTGCGTATTTACATCTTTTATATCGGACACTTTCATTGAAACCTCTCCTCGTTGATTTGATCTTACACAACCTATCGGCAAAAACAAGAAATTACTTTAATATGTTTTTTCCCTCCCTGATTGTTTTCTGCAGGTTTTTGTTGATTAACTGCTCATACAATACTTTCTGTAAACCCAATCCGTCACCTTTGGCCGATATGTTTTCGGCAAGTTTTTGATCCATCATCATGGTATACGTATCTTTACCGTAATTACTAACGCCGGTTTTAGTCTCCGGGATCGTCTTGCGCATGGTTTTGAGCAACTGATAAGTAAAAATTGATTCAAAATCAGCACAGGCTTTTTTAATTTTCTTAAGTTCTTCTTCAGAATACCTTGAAGAAATTTTTTCACTCGTCTGCGGCTGAACAGATTGCATGTTATTGATTGGAGATGTCATTTCAATTGATCCTCACAGATTAAATAATCTTTATATCGGCCTGTAGGGCTCCGGCTGCCTTAATCGCCTGCAAAATGGTAATCAGATCGCGTGGCGTCACTCCGAGTGCATTGAGTGCCCTGACGACATCAAATATCGTGACCGTTTTGGGCACTAACATTAATTGTTTCCTATCCTCTTTGATATCTACCGCCGTCTGAGCGGTTACAACGGTCTGTCCACCGGGAGCGATCACTGTTCCGGCAGGGCCGGGCGCCGGCACAACGGCCGCGCCCGCGCCTGTTCTCGGCGGAGGAGGAGCCAATGGCAGAGGCTGAGATACTTTTACATCTTCTTTAATCTGGATGCTTAAGTTACCGTGCGCAACCGCCACGGTTGAAATACGGACATTATCACCCATAACCACCGTACCGGTTTTCTCGTTAAGAATAACAACGGCAGGTGTATCAATAGGAACATCCAGCGATTCAATATAATAAACAAGTTCAGACAACGATCCGGTAAAAGACGTGGCTTTAACACTGACTGAAAAAGCATCCAACTGTTTGGCTTCGGCAAATTTCAAAGCATTGTTAATGGCTACTGACATACGGCTGGCCGTTGTAAAATCGGGCTGTTGCAAATTGATCATCAAAACCCGCTTCGAATCAAAATCATAAGCCAGTTCTTTTTCCACGGTGGCGCCACTCGATATTCTTCCCACTCTTGTATGATTTTTAACAGCACCGCCTCCTGCGCCCCCTGCGGAGTAACCACCCAGCGATAAAGCTCCCTGAGCTACGGCATAAACCTCGCCGTCCGCGCCGCGCAAAGGTGTCATCAGCAGCGTTCCTCCCTGAAGACTTTTGGCCGACCCCACGGAAGAAACCATCACGTCAATTTTGGTCCCGTTTTTTACAAACGGCGGCAATGTAGCCGTCACCATGACGGCGGCGATATTATCAGCCTTCAAAACTGACGTTTTGTCTTTCATGGAAAGACCCTGGCGATTCATGATATTGGCCAGTGACGCGGCTGTAAAAAGATTTTTTGCCAGATCATCGCCCGTGCCTGCCAGTCCGACAACAACGCCGTAGCCGACAAGTTGGTTGTCCCGGACACCACCGATGGTCGCGATGTCTTTGATTCTGGCGGCATATGCGATACTCGCCCAAATGCAAACGATCATGAGAACGAAGAGACTGATTCTTAAATTTTGTTTTTTCATACTGCTCTCCCGATAATCCTGTTTCTTTCTAGAAAGGCCAGACCCAGTCCACAATTCGAGTCATCCAACCCGGTCTCATTTTGTCATTGATGACACCTTCACCCGTATAGATGATGTGAGCATCGGATATATATTGCGACGTAATCGTATTTTCAGCAGTGATATCCTGTGGACGAATAATGCCCCCGATAATCAGATAGTGATCTTCGGCGTTGACTGTTACCTGTCGTCGGCCTTCAATCATGAGATTGCCGTTATCCAGTACACGAATGACACGAGCGCTGATTCTGGCAACCAAAGTGTTGTTGCGGCTGGTGTCACCCGTACCTTTTAAAGCGTTGGCCGATTTTCCACCAATGGCAATCTCTCCTCCCATATTGGCGTTGTTTTTGATGATTTGATTATCGACGCCGAAAAAGGCATCAATGGACGCAGATGACGAACTGGTGCGGCTGGTTCCCGTGGACGCCTTATTTCCACCCTGGGCGGCTTCGGCGATGATAATCGTGACGAGATCATTGACATATCGGGCCTTCTTATCCGTAAATATCATATTTTTATCACTTTCACCGCGCCAGATAGAGCCCGGGGCCGGCTTAATAACCGGTTCAGGCGGTGTAATCGCAACATTCGGACGAACGACTTGTTTTGTCTGCAAGCAGCCTGTCACGAACAAGGTTGCAGTGATCAGGATGATAATGACGATAAAATATTGTTTCTTCATAACTACCTCGTTTACTAAAAGTCGACCTGAACTTTTGATGGACCAATCACTCGCGCATAAATGATTCTATTTGAACTGAGATTGCGCACTTTCACCGTCGAATCCTCGGCGCCGTCTTCCTCCGCTATGCCGCTGCTCATAATTTTCATCGCGCCGTTATTCAGAATGACCTGTACCATTTTCCCTTTTTTTACCGCCTTCACCTCTTTGAGCATACTGCGTGTAATCTGCGCATGAGGACGAATACTAACGGTGATGGTTTTCCCGATAACATCCTCCACGGAGGATACGGTATTCATCGGAATACGTTTTACCCACTTTTTCTGCACGGTCACATCATCGGCTGACAGGATACTGTCTCTGACAATGTTGTTAACACTCACAACAAATTCCCGAAGCACTTCAATGCGAACGCGCACGGGTTCTTCTTTCAGAAATACACCGTTATCAAATATACGAATATTGAACGATGTATCGCCAAGAAACTCCTCGCCGGTTCTGCTTTCTATGTTGTACGTAATTTTTCCGGAAAGATTGTCTATTGAGGGTAGTTTGGAAAGAAACTCGATCCGTACATTTTCGACAGGATGAAGCATGCTGCTATTAATGTGTTGCCGGATATTTTGCTTCAATGTTTCTTCATGATTCTCTTTGCAGAATGCAGGCGATGTTCCGAGAAGCGCTGCAGCACAAATCATTAAAGCAAGAATAAATAATTTCACATCAATTCTGATCATTGCTTACGACCTCTTGAGACTGTTGATAATCCCCAGCATACTGTCCGCTGTTTGAACCGCCTTGGAATTGATTTCATAAGCACGTTGGCCGACAATCATGGCCACCATTTCATCAACAACATTGACGTTGGACATTTCCAGGAAACCCTGCGAAATAGTCCCCACGCCGTTTTCTCCGGGATTGCCGGTAACCGGTTCACCGGAAGCTACTGATTTTGCATAAAGATTTCTTCCAATGCTGGTCAGTCCTGCGGGATTAACGAAGGTGGCCAATTCCAGCCGTCCTGTGGATAAGGGGTTGCCTGCCTGATCTGAACACGTCCAGGTGCCGCCTGTATCCATTGTAAAAGAAACCGTTCCTGATGGGACCGTAATATTAGGAAGCAGCTTTAGCCCTTCAGAATTGACAACCGCCCCGTCTTTATCCAGTTTAAAATTGCCGGCCCTTGTGTAATAAGTGGTCCCGTTGTCATCAATCTGATAAAAGCCGTCTTTCTCAATCGCCCAATCAAACTGATTACCTGTTTGCTGATGGTCACCCTCCATAAATAGTTTTTGTGTGGACATGGGCCTAACCCCCATACCGATTTCGAGACCAACGGGTAACTGACTGCCCTGAGTGGTTTCCGATCCTGACTTGGTATAGACTTGATACATCAAATCCATAAAGTCGGCCCGGGATTTTTTAAAGCCCGTCGTACTGACATTAGCCAGGTTGTTAGCTACAACATCCTGCTGAATTTGCTGGGCGACCATTCCGGTTGCCGCTGTCCATAATGATCTGATCATCATTCTCTCCTTTTAGATCAATTTTCCTATTCTGTTGGTCGAAATTTTGTCCATATCCTGCAAGGTTAAAATCACCTTCTGATAGGTTTCAAATGTTCTCTGAATTTCCATCATATCCGTCATTTCCCGAACAGCATTGACATTGGACATTTCCACATGAGCGCCGGCAATGCTGTAATTTTCCGCAACCTTCAGGCCGGCTTTACCATCATCGACAAAGCGTCCGTTCGTGGATCGCGTCAAAGAATAGGGATCCCTGAAAGCCGATATTCTAATTTTTCCGACGGGACTTTCATCAACATAAACCGTTCCGTCTTTGTCAATATTAACAGCTATTCCATCGATAACGATTTTGCCGGAATCCCCCATGACAAAATCGCCTGTCTGCGTTACCAGTTCTTTATTCTGATTAAGGACAAAACTACCGTCACGTGTATAGGCATTGCCCTGCCTGGTCTGAACAGTAAAGAAGCCATCGCCTTCAATCGCCAGATCAAAAGCATTTCCGGTAACTCGCAACGTACCCTGAGATAAATCCATTTTAGCAACCGTGTTACCCAGTCCAGCCATGACGCCTTCCTTGATCTGCTTGCCCTTCATGGCATAATATAAATGTTCTGATTTGAATCCTGATGTGGAGGCATTGGCAATATTGTTGGCAACAAAATCCAGTTGCGTAAGCTTTCTTGCAGCGGCGCGGCCAACATCGGTTACATCATATTGCATCGTTTCTCTCCTTTTTTTCGACTCTATATTGCAATCGATATGCCAGATAAAAATACGCAGCCCGGACAGATCTTTTGCTGATCAACGTAAATAATGTTTTATATTGTTATTATTGATGTTTTTTCCATCATCACCGTCCCTGAACCATCAAACGAATGGAGTCGATCCGGATGAATCGTGATTCAGATATGATGGCGATCAGGCAATTTTTTACCGTAGGGAATTTTTTTCCGGTATAGAGAAAGATACAGCAGATCAGGGCTGTTTTTGTATACGTTGATCTTCGTTGAGAGAGTAAACAAAGGCCAGGATTTCCGCAATCGCCCGGTAAAGTTCCACCGGGATTTCCGAACCAACTTTGAGTTTGCTTAGGATTTGAACCAGATCCGGATCATTTTTTATCGGGATACCCTGTTCCAGGGCCAGTTCGATAATTTTTTCGGCAATGGTTCCACGGCCGCTAGCTGTTACGGCAGGTGCGTTACTTTTTTCCGCATCATACTTAATGGCTGCGGCCATCTTCACTGCTTGTTTTTTTTCTTTAACGTCTTTCATCTGTTGCCTTTAAGCAAAGTGATTAACCAGATCTGTCGAGCCTAATATTTGCTGCTCAATATATTCTATTCTTTTTTGCCCCATCTCAGAAACCTTAAGACAATCAATCTGCTCAATGCCATAACCGATACCGGCCAATGCTTCTTTTAATTTCCGGGAGGAAGCGTCAACCAATTGTTTAACTTCTTCGCTTTCGCATTTGATAATGCAGCGGATTTGGCCATCCCGCAAGGAAGCATCAATGGAAATTTCCCCCAGGTAGTCCAAATCCAAAAAGATCACAATGGAACAGGACGAATATTTCCCGGCTCCTGATGCATTTTTATCATCGGGTGTGATAAAAATATCCGCCTGACGTAAGGAGCCCCCCATTGCCAGAGGAATTTGTAAATACAATCCTGATTCATTTTGCTGATAAATAACATTGACCGCCTGCCTTGCTTCAATTGTTTGGAGAACTTCGGATGTAAAAGAAGACAGACTCACTAATTTGGCCGTAACCTGAGCGTCAAGTTTGGAACCATCTTTTAGCGACTCCGTTATCACCGCCGATAATTTTAACAAAGAAGCCTTTAAATTGTCCATCAGCATCGGGGCACCTGCTTCCTTTGCTGAACCTTTAGCAAGCCGACCCAGGTCATTTTCCAGTAAAAGTCCCAGTTTGGAGACAAATTCTTTCACAAATAGTGGATTTGTTTTCGTCTTCGATGAAAAAACAATCTTACCGAAAAGTTCCAGCAAGCTGTCTATATCTTTTCCGGACATGGCGAGGGGCAAATTGCCGGATTTCAGATAGGCTGAGAATTCGGAAACTTTACCCAAAAGTTGACTGAGCGCATCGGGATGCATACGCCATTGCAACAATCCTTCATTGACTTTTGTGTTCGCTGCTGCTTTTTGAGCATCCACCAAGCTTAAAATAATCTGGGGCTGGATACTCTGAACCTTGACCTGAAGGTTTTCCCCCACCCGCAAGGGGAGTTCGCTTGTTGCTGTAATCGTTGTGTCTTTTAAAGCCAGGAGATACTGCTGAGGTGAAAGCTTCTCAACAACGCTGAGTGTCAGCGTTTCTCCCGGGACGAGATGCGATGAAGGAAGATTAGTCCTGGATATTTCCAGAACTGAATTAATTTTCAGGGGATTATTTAAATTGACGGGAACCAAAGCCATCAAGCGTGCTCATTTTTTACCCGGTAAAGATCAACAATTAATCCGATTTCCGGTTCGGTAAAACCGGTGGTCTCGGCTGTCTGGGCTTCTGAATATCCTTTCCTGATCATGTCCACAACCTGTTGGTATTTATCCTGAGGTGCATCCGACATCCGTTTTCCTTCAGCCCCATTTACGGCAAGATCGGATTTCGCCAGTAATGTTTTGACTCTTTTTTCCTTGAGGTCCAGTTCCAGCGCTATTTCTTTGAGCGCCAAACGACTCTGTTCCAGCGCCTGAAGAAAGTTTTCAGAAGATGCTTGTGATTCGGCCATGATCGCCTTGAGTTCTTTCATCATGTTTTGATGGGATTGGATCAGCGGTTTTTTCAAATTTACGTTTACACGCCATAGGAGAATGACCACCGCCACGAGCAACGCAAGGTCAATGAGTATCTGCAGAAATACGGGGTTTTGAATGTTCATTTCATACCGTAATGTTAATGTGACCTCCCTCCCCGGATTCTTCATCGCTGTCGTCCGTCAGAAGTTCGGCATGATTCGGAGAATGCTGATTCGCACCCCGTCGCTTGTCCTTATTTTCCTCTTTTTCTCGAATTTTCGCTTTTTCCGCTTCTTCAAATTGTCTGATCTTCTCTTGCGCCAGTCGATCTTCCTCGGACAATTTCAACTGGTAATACCGCTGCTGCATATCTGCGTGTTGCTGCTGGATTTGTTGGATTTTCTCCAGTGAAGTCGTTTGTAAAATGGACTGTTGAACATCAATGGCCCTGACCATGTATCTTCTCCCCCGTTTCATCATCATTTCATGAAAGCAGGACTGCTTTTCATTGTACATCGTCAAGATTACAGAATTACTTAAATTTCCTTTCTGTTATTCTGTTGAAACGCGATAAGGAATCATAATGGACATGGCATTAAGACCGTCTTCCATAAAAAAACGGGCTCGAGCGGAATATTTTTTTAATATCATCATTGCCAGCAGAAAACCTTTATCCATTCTTGCCACAGCCAGATCCGCCGCATTGCCCTGAAGATATTCATTGATGATCGTTCCGACTTCATCGGGCATGGCCTCCCCGGAATATTTTATCAATGCGACAATGTCATCATGATCGCGTTTCGTGATCAGAATAAAATCTTTTTGTTCGCTTGCTAAAGCAGTGGTCATGGCAAAACGGATCAACCGCCAGAATACTAAAGACAACTCTGCCATATCTCCTTTAATATCAGGAACATCATTGTCGAGTTGCATTTTTTTAGTGATTTCATGTTTAAATTCCAGATAGAAATCGTTAAAACG
This sequence comes from uncultured Smithella sp., assembly GCA_964445385.1. GTDB lineage: Bacteria > Desulfobacterota > Syntrophia > Syntrophales > Smithellaceae > UBA8904. Next base: position 1,450 of record CAYULE010000018.1, on the reverse strand, counting down.
CATTTCCGCTGCCAATAATTGAGAAAGATTAATTCGGTCTTCCCCTTTAGCCGCCAGCGCATAAAACTTTCCGGACGCGTCACGGAACATGTCATAAAAGGATTCCGATTCTTTGTTGACCGAACGAATATCGTTTTTTATGCGCTGTATTTCATCTTGAAGCCCTGCCGCGGCTTCTGGAAATTTCTCATTAATTTTTTTAACAACATCGTCGATGCGCCGCTGCAATAGTTTGGAACGCCCCATAATCCCATTCAACGGATTGGCAAAATTATGAAGAACACCCGGCAAAAGTTCACGGATGAATGTGGAGGTAAAATCGTCTTCCAATGCCTGATAAATATCGCCTTTTTCCACTATTCCCTCCGTTTATTTTTTTCAATCAAGCAAATGAATGCAATGGGCCGCTACATAATAAAATAATTCATCAAATAAACATTTTTCACGGAACCCTGGCCCAGTATTTTCTCAACCTCGAATGCCCATTCTTTTTTCAACTTTTTACGTTCTTCAACAGATCTTAGGGCAACCACGCTTCGGCTCTGTGCCGTTTTGTAGATAATATTTCGCATGACCGTAATATTTTCCAATTGATCAGATCTTTGTTCAATTCCAAGGTCAAAAACGACATCACACATCAGTACATGATTATTGCCTGTTGCGTCCTTCAGGTCAATCATAAAATCTTTTAAATATATAATTTTCATTTTTTCGGGCACAGCAAGGCTCTGTGCGCCGGCAATCTGTTGCTTACGAGCGGCTTCCGGCAAGATTTTTCCGGCCGCCTGTTGGGTCGTTTTATGGATGGATGCCGGCTTTTGAGGACCAATGTGAAGCAGATAGAATACCAGAATCCCGCAGACAATGATCATCACCAGCGCAATCGGCACGCCAATTAAAAGAAGTTTATTAAACGCCCACTTTCCACCGCTTTCGACCTGGCTGTCATCCTGATTTTCATCCTGGTCGAGAGTGACATTATCCAGTGCAAGTTGCGCTTCGGATATGTCCTGCTCCAAGCCGGGAAGTTCTTCCCATATATCCAGTTTCGCCTTTTTCACATCCACCAACCTGCATTTTAACTATCGGGCAAACTTGACCATGCCCCGCAAACGTAACACAGCCTGGGCGTGGAGCTGGCACACACGCGATTCCGTTAAATCCATCACCCGGCCAGCTTCCTTCATGGTCAATTCTTCAAAATAATACAACGACAAAACTAGTTTTTCCTTTGGTGGCAACTGATCGATTGCCTGCCTTAACTTGTCCTTGAATTCCATGTCCACCAGCATCCGCAGTGGATTTCCTTCGTTAATCTCCTCCAGAACATCTTCGCGGCTATATTTTTCAAGATAGTCCGGCGGCAGATCCTCTGTGGAAATGATCGATACACATCTGGCCTCATCAAGCAATTTAAAATATTCATCCAGGGTTATGCCCAGATGCGCGG
>CAYULE010000017.1:16911-23777 GCA_964445385.1 uncultured Smithella sp. | reverse complement strand
AGTTGATCGCGTCGCCGGTGGCAAGCCTGGCCATATCGGACGTATAGGCCTTGCATAGAGGGTTATTGATCGCAAACATGTCATCATAATAGTCCCTTTCTTCCTTTGTGGCCGCATCGACAGCCAGGTCGCGGTAGAGATAGGACTGGTAAATCAGCGCCCGGCAGGCCTCCAGAATAGATTTCTGGGAAAGCAGCATGCGGCGGACATCTTCGTGCTCGATGATCCTGACGCTGGGGCCTTTGGGATTGGTGGAATGTTTGCTCTGCACCCGGATTTTGGCATAATCCAGAGCGGAGTAATAAGCGGAACCAATGCATCCCAGGGAGAATAATCCGGTGTTCAGGCGTTCTTCGTTCATATAGGCAAACATCTGCTTCATGCCGATGCCACGGCCGTCTACCACTTCCGCTTCGCCGACCATCCAGCCGTAACAATTATCGTTTTCGCCCATGGACAGGGTGGCGGTCGTAGAACCGTGAATGCCCAGCTTGTGCTCAATCCCCATGGTGGTGACGTCATTCCAGGCGCCGACAGAGCCATCGTCGTTGACCCAGAACTTGGGTACAATGAAGAGAGAGATGCCGGCGGTGCCTTCTTTGGCGTCCGGGGTCTTGGCCAGCATCAGGTGGATGATGTTTTCCGCCAGGTCATGGTCTCCCGAGGAGATGAAGCATTTCGTCCCTGTGAGCTTATACTTGCCGGGAACATCCGTGGGAACAGCCCGGCTCTTAACCGCGCCAACCTCCGAGCCTGCGCCCGGTTCAGTGAGCCCCATGGTGCCGCCCCATTCGCCTGTCCGCAGCTTGGGCATGAACAGGTCCTGCTGTTTTTGGGTGGCAAACTCATGAAGCACGGTGATGGCGCCCTGGGTCAGACACCAGAACATGACGATCGACGGCGACGCAGCAGACTGCATTTCCAGAATCGGAGCGTACCAGCACAGCGGTATTTTGCCTTCACCGCGGTAACCAAACTGGGGTCCCAGCTCCGCATCCATAACGGTTTTATAAACATTCTTGAAAGAGTCAGGGGTAACAACCGCATGTTCATTACCGCCCACAAATTTCGCGCCGGGTTCATCGGCATCTTTGTTGGCCGGACACATCACGTCGCGGCAGACCTTGAAGTTAACATCGAGAAAACTATCGATGTCGTCAATGCCGTAGTACTCTTTGTAAGCGTCAAGGCTCAAAAGCTTATCCATACCGAGCCATTCTTTAATCTGGAACGTAATATCCCGCGTTTGATACAACCAATTACTGTGCGCCATACTCACTTCCTCCTGTTTAATATTAAAGGCGTAGAATGAAACGAATCATCTTCCCTGTAAGATTCAAAATCGCTCTTACTCGATCCGCACATGCCCCCACTTCCAGGACATTGGTCCATGTAAAACCGTTTTTCATTTACTGCCGTTTATGTTTCGATTCGTTCGCTTGCTTCACTTCCCGCCATTCCAAACGATTATTTTCCTTTAAAAACCGCGGTACGGCGTTCGATGAAAGATAGCAGACCTTCCATCATATCTTCACTTTTCATGACTTCGGCCACATCCTGATAAATTGTGGCCCTGGCGGCTTCTTCACCCTGAAGTGCAGCCACACGGCTTGATTTCAAAGCAGTCTGTACGCCCAGCGGAGCTGCGGCAGCCACCCGCCTGGCGATCTCCAGCGCTTTTTCCAGCTGCAAGCCGGGTTCGGTCAGATGTTGAACCAGCCCCAGACGGTAAGCCTCCGTCGCGCTCATTTCATCGCCGGTGAGCATATAACGCTGGGTGTTGCCCCAGCCGATTTCTTTGGGCAATCTAAGCGTTGCGCCGGCAGCCGGAAAGAAACCGCGCTTCACTTCCAACATACCGAAGCGGGTGTCTGTAGCGGCCACACGGATATCCGTATTGAGCATCATCTCAAAGCCCCAGGTATAACAATAACCCTGAATCGCCATAATAACAGGTTTGCGGCAGCGGGCATCGCTCATCATGTAAAACGGATCAATTTCATTTTCTTTGCAGAAAGGGAATCCTTTCCCAGCGTCAAAGGTTCCCGCCCAATCCGTTAATTCCAGTCCGGAGGTAAAGTGGGGACCAACAGCATAGACAAGCCCCACACGCGCTTCCGGATCCGCATCCAGGCTGAAATAGGCGCGAGCCAGCTGATGATACATTTCCTGCGTCATGGCATTATATTTTTCAGGACGATTGACTTCGATCAACAAAATGTGCTCTTCGGTTTTAACATTGATGGTCATATCTGGTGTTCCTACCTAAGAAAGCCGTTAAGTGACCGGCAGTATAGTAAAAGGGTTTTCGCATGTCAACGCAATAATCGGACGATTTTCAGAACACTTTCCCTTTATTATCTATAAATTATTAAATATAATGAAAGCAAACCCGATATATTAATTATTATGATGGTAATATGGACACAGACATGAATGGCAAATCCGTTTCAAAAGCGAGCAAAACAATATGAAACGCAACTCGTCCACGTTCGACCAAATTCGTCTGTCTTCAATAATCGATGCCTCGAATGATGCCTTTGCTCTCGTCAATCCGGACGGTGTCGTCACCGATTGGAGCAAAAATGCTGAACGAATATATGGATATACCAAGGCAGAGGCGATAGGAAAGCTTATATGGAACCTGGCACCCGGTAATCAGCATCACCTCGTGAAGGAAATCATTGAGCGCATCAAAAAGGGTGAACACCTCGTTCGGCGCGAACTGGAGCGAAAAACCAATGACGGTGAAATATTGCATATTTCGCTTAACGCGTCTCCCATGATAGACCCGAAGGGAAATCTGATCGGCATTATCGGCCTTGCCCACGATATTACCTCCAGGAAAAAAGCACAGGCGGAGCAGGAACGGTATCACAATTTTCTGGAAAACATCAGCGACGCCTGCTTTGAAACCGACCTCAAAGGCCTCATAACATACGCGAACAGGACTGCCGCGTCCATAAGCGGATTTTCACAAAATGAAATGATCGGCATCGATTACCGCAACTACACCAGCAGGGAAGATGCCAGGCGAATCTTCAATACTTTCAATGAAGCATACCGTACCGGAGAATCCGGAATTATCAGGGATTATGAGCTTTATGATCGCAACGGTCGAAGCAGATTTATGGATATGGCCGTTTCGCTGATTCGGGATGCTGCCGGAATTCCAGCCGGTTTCCGCGTTACCGGCCGGGACATGACAACAAGGAAACAAGAGCTGGCAGAACTTGAACGCTACCGGAATTTTGTGGAAAGTGTCGAAGAAGGTTGCTTTGAAATGGAACTGAACGGCCGTGTCACATTTGCCAATGCGGCCGGCGCCAGAATCATCGGTTACCCCCTCGACAAGATTATCGGGCTGGACAGCCTGCGTAATACCTATCCCAAAGATGCCAAAAAAATTACTAATATTTTTCAGGAAATATACAAAACAGGAGAGCCTGCCACCATCAATGATTATGAAATACGTTATCAGAATAGAGACATCCGATATCTGGAGCTATTCGTCTCCCTGATACGTGATCATCAGGGTAAGCCTGTCGGATACCGCGGCACTTTCCGGGATAACACAGAAAACAAAAAAGCCCGGGAGGAACTGAAACTCAGCGAAGCGCGTTACCGCAATTTATTCCAGTACAATAAAGCCGTTATGCTCCTCATCGATCCGGAAACCGGCGGGATTGTGGATATCAATCTGGCCGCGTGCAACTATTATGGATATACAAGAGAGGAGTTCCTGCACAAAAGGATTACGGACATCAATATAACCACTCCGGAAGAAGTTCGCGAAGCAATCAACAATGCTACGCAGGAGAAGTGTAGTTCTTTTCTTTTCACGCACCGGCTGGCCAGCGGCGAACTGCATCCCGTGGAGGTATTCACCGGCCCTCTGGAAATCGGCGGCAAACAGCTGCTTTATTCCATTGTCCACGACATTACCGAGCGTCGCCAGGCGCAAGAGGCGCTCAGCCGCAGTGAGGAAAAATACCGCACGATCCTGAGCAACATGACGGATGGGTATTTTGAACTGGACCCGGCTGGAAAGTTCACCTTTGTCAACGAAACGGCCTGCCGGATACTGGGTTACGAACAGGACGAGTTGCTGCAGTATGATTACCGCGCCTTCACCACATCGGAAACGGCAAAAATAGTTAAGGAGGTTTTTCAACAGACTTTTGCCACCGGTATCAGCAATATCACCGACTGTGAAATCATTTCCAGGGACGGGAATGTTTACACTCATCAATTAAATGTGGGACTCATGAAGGACGCGGACGGAAATCCGATCGGTTTCCGGGTCGTTTCCCGGGACAATACCAAACGCAAACAGGCGGAGGAGGCGCTTCTCCTGATGCAGTTCTCCATGGATCATGCACCCGAAAGCATACTCCTGATTGATGACCTTGGTTCTGTAACTTACGCAAACGACGCTGCATGTACCTCCATGGGATACAGCCGGGAGGAACTGAAGAAACTGAAGGTATTTGACCTCGATCCGGACTTCCCTGTCGACCGATGGGATAAGCATAAGAAAGATCTCCAGCGCCTTGGCAAGATGACTTTCGAGGGTCGTCACCGGCGGAAGAACGGGAGTCTTTTCCCGGTTGAAGTGACCACCAACTATCTTGAATACAAAGGTCGTTTTCTCGGCGTCGCCTTTGACAGGGATATTACCGAACGGAAACAGGCGGACGAGGCGCTGCACGCAAGCGAGGAGAAATACCGGATGATCCTGAGCAATATGACGGATGGGTATTTTGAACTGGACCTTTCCGGAACCATCACTTTTGCCAATGACGCCGGCTGCGCCATGATGGAAGGCGGACACGAACAACTGCTCGGGCAAAAAGCCTGGCTTTTCATAACACCGCAGACACGGGCGTATTTAGTGGAACGATACCGGAAATTGATAGAAACCGCCTCGCCGGACAAAATGGCCGAGTATGAGGTGACCACCTGTTCGGGAGCCATCCGCGTCCATCAAGCCAATGCCGTATTGAAAATGGACGCCTCGGGCAATCCATCGGGAATCAATATCGTCACGCGCGATATAACGATAAGAAAACGGGAGGAAGAAGCCCTGCGTCAAAACGAGGAAAGAATCCGGGTTCTCTTTAATAATATCCCCGTCCCCACGGTTGTCTGGAAAAGCCGCCATGATCATTTGATCCTGGCGGAATATAACGACGCGGCCCTGCAATATACCGGTGGTAGAATTCTTGAAGTTGCGGGGAAAACAATCGAGGAATGTTACCCGCACGCACCGCATATTTCTGTAGATGCGAATCAATGTTATTCTTTACGTACCAACATTGAGAAGAGTTTCTGGTTCCATGAGGATAACGCAGCTGAAAAAAGATATGTGACAATAAAATATGCATTTGCGCCCCCGGACAACGTCATCATGCACATCAACGATATAACCGCTCAGAAAAAAGCGGAAGAACACCTGAAACATATCAGTATTCATGACGCCCTGACCGGTCTATACAACCGTTTCTACTCAGACGCTGAAATCGCCAGGATCAGTGCCAGCCGTATCCGTCCTGTTAGTTTTATCGTTGTTGATCTCAACAATTTAAAAACCATCAACGACAAGCATGGACACGCCGCCGGCGATCTCTACATTAAAAACGCGGCTACTCTGCTCCGGCAGACTTTCCGTCCCGAAGATATGATTGCCAGAATCGGCGGCGACGAATTTATCGCCATGCTGCCGTCCGTTGACGAAAATACCTGTGCTCAATTATTTATCCGGCTGAAAAAAAACATGGTACAATTTAACCGGACGATCCATCAGCCGATCAGTCTTTCCGCCGGCTTTTCCACCGCGCACGCAGGCGATAATATTGAAGCGCGGATCGCCGAGGCTGACCGCCTCATGTATCATGAAAAAGCCAGGATGAAGGTCGCCATGCCACGGTAAACAGAAACCACCGAGGATACCCTGCGGCTTCCAACCCTTCCGTGACAGCTATCTCGGCAGTTGCATCACCTTAAAACCACGCCGGCGCAAAAGATCAACCACACTGTCTTTGCCGGCCAAATGTCCCACACCGACAATAATCATCGTATCGGAGCCGCCGTTGATCAGGTCTTCGATTTTCTTCACCCATTTTTTATTCCGGTCAACCATCAGCATGGAATACAACTGCGGATAATTTTTCAGTTCGCGAAGATTGAATGCCTCAATGCCGGCTTCATCTCCTTTGCGCCAGGCATTCACAATGTCCGTAATTTTAGGGCCCAGTTGCCAAAGATCATCGATGGTTTCGCTGACCTGCTCATTACCCATGCTGGCGTCCATCCTATTCAGAAAAGCAAGCTGCTCATCGGCTGATTCGAGTCCTCCAATGGCCTTGCCGTCCTTGATCGCTTTCTGATGGAAGAAACGGTCAACACCGTGATCGGCTACCACACCGATTCGCTCCATCTCTTTTATGGTCAGCATCATCGACAGCATCCAGGGACGGAACAATTGATACCTTTCGAACGGATAGTTGCGCTCCTTGCAGAATTTTTCCGCTTTGGCATACACAGCGGGTGTCAAATGTTGTTTGAGTGTCGTTCCATCCGTGTATACGGCGATCACCATAAGCTTTTGCACATAGTCCGGCCCTTCCAGATCGCCGGGAGGCGCTTCGAAGATTATTTGACGAGTCTGGGAATAGGCCCTCTCAAACTGAACCGGCAATGGATGATCAGAGGCCCGGAGGACATGGCAGGAGCCGGCAAGATAAACCGTGGCTTTCGCCCCTTTGACAAACCAAACGGAGCTTTGAGCCCAAGCCCCCGCCGCCGACAGGAACATTATGATCAATCCCAGAAACGCTTTACAGAATAATTGTTTCATTATTTTT
>CAYULE010000017.1:0-16811 GCA_964445385.1 uncultured Smithella sp. | reverse complement strand
GAACATTATGATCAATCCCAGAAACGCTTTACAGAATAATTGTTTCATTATTTTTTTCTCCACGAGTATAATTTTCATCAGCTATCATAAGGCCATGCAAAGTTAAAATATCATTTTTACCTTAATATTCAAATGATTATTCATCCATCACCTGTCCCTCGCCTTTTTCTCTTGACAAATTAAATTATAGTTGTATATTACAACCATTATGAAAAAGATGACATCAAATCATGATGAGTTAATCGACCTGTTCATCGGGATGTCGCAGGCAGCGAGATGCTGCCGGCAGGACACGGCCTTTTGTGAGGGGGTTACTTTTCACCAGTTTATCATTCTGGATGCCGTCTTTAAAAACGATGAGCTGAATATTTCAGATTTGCACAAGATTCTTTCGGTGGAAAAAAGCACGACCACGCGCCTGCTCAAGCCTCTTCTTCAAAAAGGTCTTTTAACGCGCCTGCAATCCAGCCGCGATTCCAGAGCCTTTGTGCTGATTCTGACCAAAGACGGCGGCAATGTTCATCGAAATGTTCATTCATGCCTTGAGGATTTCTTCAATAAAATTGAGTCTAATCTTCCGACAGGCAAGAAAGATAATATCTTGCAGGCTGTGCAGATATTTTTCAACGCTGTTAAAAACGCGGCCGGTGGCTGCAATTGCTGTAAATAATATCGAGGCTGTAATATGGAAGAAAATAAAAAGAGTTTCGACGGGGAAGCTAAATTTATATTTCCCGTCATCCAGGAGCAGTCCGGCTGCGGTTGCGGCGGCAACACAGCACCGGCTAACACTTCCACCATTCCCGGACTGGATCAGTCATTTGTCCTGGGATCGCTTGCCACGCCGGCAGGTCCGTTACCCAAAGTATCCTCACAGTTAACCCGCCAGGACCATTGGGGAACGATCAAGACCCGCTTAGGGGCTGGTCGAATGAATTATGCAATTGACCCCGGACTTTATGCGCTGGGTGATCCCGATGACCAATCGCCCGTGCTGGTTACCGCCAATTATAAATTAAGTTTTGACTATCTGCGGCAGGAACTGGCGGGTATAAACGCCTGGATCCTTGTTCTGGACACCAGAGGTATCAACGTGTGGTGTGCGGCGGGAAAAGGAACCTTCGGCACGCAGGAACTCATTGACAGAATAGAGACTAGCGGTCTTAAGAATGTAGTCAGCCACCGGAAAATCATTCTTCCCCAATTAGGTGCGCCCGGCGTCGCAGCACATCAAGTCAAGCAGTTCACCGGATTTAAGGTTCACTACGGCCCGGTTCGCTCCGCGGATTTGCCCGCTTATCTTAACGCCGGACTAAAGGCCACAAAAGAGATGAGAATCATGACCTTTCCGCTAAAAGAAAGGGCGGTATTGATTCCCATTGAACTGATTGCCACGGCAAAACCTTTTATCTTAATTTCGCTTGCTTTTTTAGTTCTGGCGGGACTCCTGGGACGAGCGGAATTTCAGACCGGTATTCTCAATAACGGACTGTTTGCCGTTTCCGCTCTCTTCTTGGCCATCCTGGGCGGGGCGGTGTTTAATCCCCTGCTGCTGCCCTATCTTCCCGGACGCGCGTTCTCCGTCAAGGGTCTCTTCATTGGAGTGGTCATTGCGGTGGGGTTGATTTATTGGCGCGGGATGGATTTGCAACTCTGGGCCGGAAAGATGGAAGCTTTATCGTGGCTGCTAATGATTCCGGCCATATCGGCTTTCCTGGCTATGAATTTTACCGGCGCTTCAACGTATACATCTCTTTCCGGTGTAAAAAAGGAAATGCGCTTCGCCCTGCCCCTGGAAATTGCAGCGGGAACCGTGGGGCTGGTCGTATGGATAACATCATTAGTAATTGCCTGGGAGTCATAAAATGGGAAGCATGGTTTACCTGAAAAATGTAGCAACGCTTGGGATAGACACACCAAAATGCACCGGCTGCGGCATGTGTCTGGAGGTCTGCCCGCACAATGTATTTAAAATGAACGGGAAAAGCATGCAAATTGTAGATCGCGATGCATGCATGGAGTGCGGCGCCTGCAGCAAAAATTGTCCGGCGGGCGCTCTTCAGGTTCAATCCGGTGTCGGCTGCGCTGCCGCGGTCATTAACGGCATGCTGGGACGAAACGGCGGCGAATGCTGCTGCGGACCCCAGACGGATGAAAAAGGTTCGGGAAGAAACTACGGCTGTTGTTCTTAATAATCCAAGCACTTTCCCCGGACTTGCCCGCGTCCAACCGGTAGACAAGCTGTCGCTGTCATGTTATCTGGCTCCGGATGGCGAGATAACTCCATGTATCTATTTTAATTATCTTTTTCTTTTATACTATTGACTTTGACCAGACTTTACGGTAGGAATCCTCTGGTTCCTCACATTGGTCTCAATGAATTATGGATGCTGGACTTGTGCAATATTTAAATGAACATATCTTCCATAACTGCCATTGGGATTCTATGCGCCTTTTCTTCTCCATTTCACCACAGCAAAACATCATTCCCGCCGTTACGGGGGTAAAGGAGGAAATATATCATGACCAAAAGTAACACGCAGGAAAGCAGGTTGCCGGTACTCGGCATTAACAGCCTGGGACGAATCGGTAAACTGACTCTATGGCATCACATCGGCAGAAAGTACTTCAAAGAAATCGTCGTTAATCAGGGCCGCGATGTGGGAATGGGGATGGAAACCATTGCCCGGCTGATTGAAACGGACGCCACCTACGGTTTGCTCCACCGGTTTCTCTACGGCTATAAAGCGCAACCTTGTGTCCAAATTACGGATGACAAAAACGGTAAAATGCTCATCGATGGCATTCCGGTGACCATTCTGCGTGAGCAGAGAAACCCGCTTAATATTCCATGGCGTCAATACGGCGCGGATATCGTGGTGGATTGCAGTGGAAACTTTAAAGACCCGACTGCGCCCGTCGATGACAAAAAAGGATCGATCCGGGGTCACTTAAACGGCGGCGCCAAAGTAGTAGTCCATTCCGCACCGTTCAAGATCAAAAACAAAGCTCTTGCCACGCCGGACGACACGACAACCCTGATTTACGGGATCAACCACACGGCATTTAATCCCAAAAAGCACCTGCTGGTTTCCGCCGCGTCCTGCACTACAACAGGCCTTGCCCACATGGTGAAGCCGCTTCTGGATAATGAGGACACCAACACCATTCTGACGGCGTCCATGTCCACGATCCATGCCGTCACCAATACCCAGAGCGTTCTGGATAAACTGCCGAAGGCCGGTGAAAAAGATATCCGCAAAACGCGCAGCATCCTGAACAATATTATTCTGACCTCGACCGGCGCCGCGAAGGCCCTGATGGAAGTTATTCCTGAAGTCAAAAACATCGGGTTCATGGGCGATTCCATCCGGGTACCGACCAACACGCTTTCACTGATTATTCTGAACGCAACGTTTCAGGCGCGCCAGAACAAAACCGGGGAGGCAGCAAATATCGACACCAAAAAACTCAATGAAATTTATCGCAAGGTCGCTCAGGACAACCCACTGGTCCGTTTCACGATGCAGCAGAACGTGTCCACCGATCTGATCGGCGAAGACGCGGCGGTCATTATTGAAGGCCAGTTCAATCACACCAGAACCGCTTTCATTCCGGTTGATCTTTCTCATATTCCGAATCTGCCCGAAGGACTCGTCCAGGGCATCGGTGACAAAATGCTGAAAGTCCCGGTGGTCCATGCCAAAATTTTCGGCTGGTATGACAACGAATACGGCAGCTACACAAACCGGCTGGGTGATTTGACCGTCTATATCCACAAGAATATTCAATAAACAATTTAACGGCAAAATAAACATACCCCCGTTTTTCTTCAATGAAAAACGGGGGTTTTCTGCCCCTGACAATATCGGCCAGGATAAACAGTCACTTTCATATTCGACAAAAGTAATGTATATAAGGATAACTTCAGAAAAAAATATAGACATTGCCCGAATAATACAAACCCCGGAAAGGTGATTAACCGTGCCCCAGAAATTGGCGGAGATTAAACTGGCTCACGCAAAACTGCAAGAGCAGTTAAATAAAGTTGAAAGCGACAATAAAAAGCTGCGGATGCAATTCGATTCAACCGCCAAACAGGTCCATGAACTGGGCGAATTTATCCAGATCATGCTGAATCTGTCGCCTTTCGGCATTTGCATCATCCAGGGTACTCAATTAATCTTTACCAACAAAGCCTTTTCTGAGATCGTCGGTTATTCACCCAGACAATTAAGAAACATGGATTCCCGGGATATCGTGTTCGAAGAGGATCGTGAACACGTCAGAAAAAGCGTCATCACGATGCTTAAAGGCGGGGAGCAGTCTTTCTTTATGTTTCGCGTCATGACGGATCAGGATAAAATCAAGTGGATTCTGGGTTCGGTCGCTCGCATTCACATGAATGGAAGGCAGGCGATTCTGGGCAATTTTGTTGATTTAACCGAAGGGCGGGTCATGCAGTTGGCTTATAACGATCCACTGACCGGTCTGGCAAACCGAAAGCTCATGATGGATCGTCTGGAACAGGCCATTGTATCGGCAAAAAGAAGAAACAACAGTCTGGCCGTGCTGTTTCTTGATCTGGATACCTTCAAGGACGTCAATGACGCCTACGGTCACAAAGTCGGCGATCAACTGCTCATTGAGATTGCCAACCACCTCAAGGAAGTTGTCCGACGGGAAAATGACACGATAGCCCGGATCGGCGGCGACGAGTTTCTCATTCTTTTAACCGATGTGCCGCAGAGAAGTCATATTGAAACGATTGTTGGTTATCTTTTTGAAAAATTTGACAAGCCCTTGACTGTCGGGTCGCCGCCGTTAAAAATTAAAGTCAATTTCAGTATCGGCATCGCACTTTTTCCGGAACATGGCGAAGACTCCGGCACATTAATCGATCACGCTGATCTTGCCATGTATAAGATTAAAAAAACGCGGGGAAATAATCGTTATACCTTTTTTGAAGCTTAATCAGGCTGACCCCGTAAGACCACTGTGACCCAAACGAACTTTTTTTACAGGGTGATGGAATAATACTTATCCGTCTCTCTTTCATGCTTTCCTAAATAGAGAACACCGCTCCAACCATCAATGCAGATAAAATCCCCTGTTCTGATCGTATGACCCTCCAGCGTAGCGTAACCTTCCGTTTCATAGACTTTCAGCTTATTGAGACCTACCACGCCGACTTTTCCCAGTTGCGGGATGGTTACGGCGGCATGTGAGGTCGCGCCGCCTTTAGCCGTCAGAAGCCCCTCCACCTGCAAAAGAACACCGACATCATCCGGAACGGTATCGGGACGCACAAGAATGAGAGACGTTTTGGGTTCCGCTTTGCGAAAACGTTTAATGTCTTCTTCGGAATAAACGGCCCGACCGCAAAGCGCGCCGCCGCTCACGCCGATCCCCGTACCCAGCATGGATGTATGCAATGATGCCGTATCTTTGAAACGCCGGAGACTTTTTGTTTTCGTCTGATCCATGTCGCGCGTTTGCAGCAAGAACAACTGCTCTTTTTGAGGGCCTTCAAAGGTAAACTCAATTTCCTGATGATTCAAGCCCTTTTCGTAAATCATGATTTCCGCTATTCTGACCAGTTCGGCATAGATTTTCGGGAAAGTCGCTTCCAGAGAAATATCCGTATTACGATGCTCGGCAATCCGCTGTTTTTCCGAAATGGGAAAGGTTTCGACCAGCCCGGAGACAATGTCATCGCCCTGGACACCGAAGATAAAATCTCCATACAGCGTCACTTCGGAGGAAGTGCTTTTCGGATCGCGTGTAAAGATCACACCCGAACCGGACCGTTCATGGAAATTGCCGAAAACCATCGCCTGCACAATAACCGCCGTTCCCCATTCGTCGGATAGATGCATCTGATGACGATAAATCCGCGCCTGTTCGGAATACCAGGAATCAAAAACCTGCAAAATGGCATGGCGCAACTGCCGCATCGGATCTTCCGCCAGCGGCAGCCCGCTGTCCAGAATACCCTTTTTATAAGCCAATGCGATTTGTTTCATCAGGTCGGGAGGAAATTGAATTTTTCTTTCCACACCATGTTTTTGCTTAAAACCGTCCATAATGGCGTCGAAAAAATCGCGGCTCAGCCCCTGAAACATGCCCCAGGTTTGAAGAAAACGGCGGTAAGAATCCCAGGCCGCCCATTGGAAATCCTTTCTGACACTGAGATTTTCCGCAATCGAAGCATTGATCCCCACATTTAAGAAAGAGCGCATCATCCCGGGCAGAGAAACCGTGGCGCCGCTTCTGACGGATAAAAGCAGAGGATTGTTGCGATCGCCGAATTTGCGGCCGGTCTTTTTTTCCAGCACCGTGATTTCTTTGTTGACGCGCGCGGCAAGATCGCTGAAGACATAACGGTAGCCATAAACAGCATCATAGGCCCGGAAGACTTCCGTCGTAATAATAAATCCCGGCGGGACGGGAAATCCGAAGGAAACGAGCTTCTTCAGGAAATAGCCTTTGTTCCCCAACAGAATCTGATTGTCCATTTTCGAGTTCTTATCATAGAGGGAGGAAACCACCCGTTCAGGATTATAATCCATCAACAGATTGAGAATCTTTTTGTTGTCCTTAAATTTTTCAAGTTCCGCGTTGAGGGTTTTAATCACCGCGTGAACGAAATTATCCAGCACTTGCAGTCCGAAAGCGGACGAAAGCATGCCCCGGATAAAATTCTCCGATTGCTGATAAACCAGTTCATCCTGCCTTGGTTCACCGCCCTTGGCGTCCGTATGATCCGGAGCGGGTGTCACCTGACGGACAATAATCGGCAGATTAATACTATGGGCGTCGATATAATAATCGCGAATAACATCCTGAATGCTTTTAGAGATAAACCGGAAAATATCCAGATACTGATCCACGGAGAATTGTTTGATAGGCAACGCGCTCGTAATATACTTGACTTTTGCCACCAGTCCTTCCGTGGAAATGCCTTCCAGTTCGAGTGCGTTCAGGTAATGCCACAAATAGGTATGAATCCTGATGATGGTGCGCTTGGTGATGAACTTCAGATTCAACGATTTGATCAGTTCTTCAAACAGCATTCCTCCCAGGCTCTCCAGGCGAAGCGTCAGGCCCAACGCGTCGAATTTTTCCTCATGATAGGTTCCGTACATCGATGGAATGCCCGCGGCAATGTGCCGCTTATGATAGATATTTTCAAAGGACTGGGTTTTCCGACCCGAAAGAATGCGGGCTTTCAGTACGGCCAGGAATTTCAGGATAATCGTCAGACTCCGGTAATAGTTTTTGTCGCCAAGCGATCGTTTCAAAGACTGGAGATCCTGCCCGGCAAATGCATTGACGGATTCCAGATCTTTCAGCAGATCAAAATACTGAGGATAATATTTTTTATAGATGAGCTGATAGATGCGGAGCATCAGCGATACCCGCTCCTGATCCACTTCGGAAATATCTTTGATTTGCCCGATTTCCCTGGCAATTCTTGTCTTTTCCCATTCCAGGAACTTCCGCGGCTCTTTGCCCGCTTTGGGAAACAGGTGAAGAAAGGCCTGATGCATGCCATCAAAATATTTACCGGAATTAGCCACCTGATCAAATATTTCATCGGGAATATGTTCGCGAATGAATTGTTTATCCCCGGAATGCCAGTAACGGAAAATATCTTCGATAAACTCGACCAGCAGGCTGTTACTCTCGACGTGAGATTGCTTGCGGAAGAAATCAACCAGGCGATCATTGCGGAAGGACAACTCATCCACGCGGGTCGTAATATCCCTCAATTCCCCTTCCGCGCCGATTTCACTGAAGTACACCGGAAAGAATCGCAAAAGCTGTTTGATCAGATTATAGGCCGGCGCGATATCGGTATTGAGCAACCTCGAAATGTCGCGCTGGATCAAATCGGTATCGCGAATAAAAATCCCGCCGATTTTCAAATTGATGGTCAGAGCAGAGATTAATCTTTTCGTCCAGCGCGGTTTCATCGCGATAATTTCCAGCCAGGCGCGAATGGTTCGAATATGTTCGGGATTGACCTGCACCTGCCAGTCTGTCGTCGATCCATGAATTTCCGGATATTCAAATCCGTAAGCAATCAGTTCGTCAATGAACACTTCCACCAGCGGATGAACGTTTTGCGCGAAGACCTCCCTGGCCGCCGTGACAATACAATCGATACTCGCGCCGCGGAATTCATTACGCGATGTATTCTTTTTTAAGAAAGTGAAAATTCTGCGGACAAAACCGTCCAGACTTTCTTTCTTTTCCTCTTGAAAAACGAGTTTCAGCGAATAATTGATTTCCCGCATGGCACTGACATGGATATCCCGGAGTCCGGGAACAGACATGACGCCAAAGAGAAAATCCAGTTTAACCAGATGGTGACCATGGTAGGCTTCAGATTTTTCCAGCTGATCCGCCACACGCAGGTAGCCATCAATAATCTGAAAATAATCCGGCAGAAGCAGAAAGTCTCCGATGTGTATTCCCGCTTTCTCACCGGCGGCGGGTAGAATCGCCTCCAGTTCCAGCATCAGTTTACGGAAATGGTGATGGCTGAGTGGCTGAATCAATTCGAGATATGTCTTTTCGTCCAAAGGGGTGTCCGATCCGCGTTCATCGATAAGCCACTGGGCGGGATCGGGCTGACTGAGCCAGAATGCATACGTCACTCGAAACATTTTGTACAGCAGGGTATCGAAAGCAGGCGTGGTCATTGCCACTTTCTTTTCCTGAATCGCCCGGATAATTCTTTTTAAATAGGATGAACATTTTTTGAACAGCGCCGATTCCGCCTCTGCAATATCCATAAAAGAAATGATAAATCCGGGGAACAACGAAAGGTTTCTATCCAGGAATTCATTGCTTTGCATGATCACGGCATCCACGTAGTCGAAGAGACAATGAATGGCGCTGTCTTTCACATCTTCGGACGCGGCCGATTTCAGGACATCAAAATAAATATTAAGCAGGATGGATAAAGCGTTCAGTCCCTCCGGATGATTGTTATAAATATAAAAATCACCAATGGAAATGGATTTGAGTTCTTTGAGAACGTACTCCCAGTTGACATAAGGGTGGTTGAGTTCCGTCAAAAGCTCGCGTGTTTTTTTCTGCAGGCCGTAATGGTCTTGAACAATCTGCAGGATCGGCGCGTATTGCTGCGGAATCTGAACATCTACCGCCGTCCTTTCCAGATTGACTTTTAATGCTGTGGAAACCCATCGTTCATTCTTATCGACGGGTTTTGATGTTGTTGCCATATTGAATAATCCTTCGACAGACAGATTAAACAGAATTTACGACGAATTTCAAGGCCGTAATATCTGTAAGTCCGGCGAAGCCCGGATGATTGCCCCCGGACTCACTATTCTTTTTTAGAATTGGAACGCTTATCCAGCAACACCACCATCAAATGAATCATACCGGCAATACAGAAAGATATCATGATCGTTAAACCATAAGTTAATAAGGCTTCGCTCCATCCGTTCATCTTTTTTCTCCTTTTTTATTTAGCCAGCAAACTGCAGAAGATACCGGCAATAATCGCCGTAGTGATCACACCACTGACATTGGCGCCCAGGGCTTCCGGCAAAATAATAGCCGTCTTGTTCACTTTGGAAACCAGTTTCTGGGCAACCTTCGCCGTGGTCGGCACGCAACTGACGCCGGCAATGCCAATGGCGGGATTGTATTTGCCACCCGACACAAAATACAATATATAGCCGGCAATAATCCCGCCGATGCCGGAGATCAGCAGCGACAAAATGCCCAGCAGCAGCAGGGGCAAAACTTTAGGATCCATAATCGTGTTGGCATCACACAAAATGCCGAGCAGCATTCCCAGAAACATTGTCGATAGATAGAGGACCGGCCCCTGTAATAGATGAATGTATTCCTTCACACCGGATTCACGAACGACGACGCCGAAGAATAAGGAGAAGATCAGCGGGGCGGCAACCGGAAGCAGGAAAGACAGAAAGACGCAGGCGACAACGGCAAAAAGCATTTTTTCCCCGGAGGTAATGTCTCTTTTCTTTTTCGGCTGTGCGGGTTTGATCGCCAGAAGTTTTTTCGGTACCAGCAATCTGACCAGGTACGGATAACCGCCATAAGCAAACCCCAGATAAAGATAAGCAATAATGGCAATGGGAACAAAAAGTTCCGGCGCCAGCCGCAAGGACGTAAACAGAACCATCGGTCCGTCCGCGCCGCCGACGATGGCAATAGCCGCGGCCTGCTGCGGCGTGTAGCCGAACAACTGTGCGATAGGAAAGGTAACAATCGTTCCCAACTCCGCGCAAACGGCAATGAACATACTCTTAAACGGCCGGGCCATGACGTAGCCTACGTCCAAAAGCGCGCCGATTCCCATAAAAACGAGGCAGGCAATCAAACCGTTGCTGAAAGTATAAGTATAAATGGGTTGCAGCCAGTCAATCTGTAAAATGGTCATCAGCTCAGCGGCATTTTTTACGGCGTCTGCCGTGGCCCCGGCCTGCGCTTCCACAAAAAGCGTTCCCATTCCGCCATGCAGGTTCAAGGGATCAAAAAACATGATGGCCGCATTGACTGTGGCCATGCCCAGTCCCATGGGGATCATTAACAATGCCTCCAGATAACCCTTTCTTCCCATATAAACCAGCAAGCACCCCAGCAGGATCAACGCTATTCTGGCAATGGCAATCTTGGGATTATGAGAAAACGAGTTCGCTAAAGTTGTAACACCCTGAAAAATATTGGCAACAGCATCCCACGTCATTGGTTGGCCTCCTTCATTACATTTATTAAAAAAATCCCTAAAATGAATATTCTCTGGCTGCTAGCAGATTGCTGCGTATCCGGTCAAATGGTCTTTTCTTCATGGCTTGAGCCGGTTTTCTGCATAAACGCGTCCCGTACTTTTTTCTTATTGTGATTGACAAAAGAGCTTCCTTAACAATATATAAAACATTATTAAGCTGTTCATTTTTTATATAACAATTGTTATATACGCTAAAGCGAAAATGAAAGTCAAGAGGGGAAATCGTCTAAAAAAAAGAAAATGATAAAAAATATGGGGAATTTTATCGCCCAGCAATAGCCTTCTCATGTCGATATTGAGCGGGTTATCGAAAACGTGTCCCGCATAAACAGAGGGAAGAAACATACCCTCCCCCATAAGTTACATTATACCAGAAAGGATTAATTTGTTAATGAAATATCAAAGTGTTGCGGATGTTCAAGCGAGACTGACCGAGGCCGGTTATATCCCTTCCCGGGAAATTGCCACCGTTGTATTTCTGGCGGCGGCGACGCAAAAACCGGTTCTTGTGGAAGGACCGGCAGGCGTCGGCAAAACGGAACTGGCCAAGGCTATCGCCCGCAGCCTGGACCGTGAACTGATCCGCCTGCAATGTTACGAAGGTCTGGACGAAGCCAAGGCCCTTTATGAATGGGAATACGCCAAACAACTGCTCTACACGCAGATGGTGAAAGACAGGCTCAACGAAATCATCTCTTCCGCATCTACTTTAATCCAGGCGGTTGATCAGATCGCTGCGCAGGAAGACGCTTTCTTTTCCGATCGGTTTATCCAACCCCGGCCGCTTTTACAGGCCATCAGTTCAGAGAAACCCGTCGTGTTGCTTCTGGACGAAGTGGACAAATCCGATCCGGAATTTGAAGCCTTTCTTCTGGAATTACTCAGTGATTTTCAGGTGACCATCCCCGAACTCGGAACCCGCAAGGCCATCAAGATTCCCTTTGTTCTGCTGACGTCCAACAACTACCGTGATATGAGCGACGCCCTGAAGCGCCGTTGTGTCCATCTGTATATTGACTATCCGGCGAGGGATACGGAGATTGCCATTGTCCGCTTGAAAATTCCGGACATTGAGGAAAAACTTTGCGCCGTGCTGGTGGACGCCATCCGCAAAATCCGCACACTGGATCTGAAAAAAAGTCCCAGCATTTCGGAAACCCTGGATTGGGCGCAATCCCTTCTGGCGCTGCAGATCAATGAATTGACACCGGAAGTTGTCTCGGAAACACTCAACGTGATTTGTAAATACCAGAGTGACATGGAAAAGGTACGTAAGAATATTAGTCGTGTCATTTCCTGACCGATAAAAAAATGTCTTCCACTTTGCTGAAACAGTGATCAGGCTATGGTCCATCTTATCCAACAATTTGTGTCCTGCTGCCGTGCGGCGGGTCTTCGCATATCAACTTCGGAGGTTCTCGACAGCCTCAATCAATTAAAGCTGATCAACCCGACGGATGAGACACAATTTCATGCTCTTTTGCGCGCGAATTTTTCCAAAAGTTTGCGGGAGGTTCAGCATTTTGACCGGCTCTATCACCTCTTCTTTCATGAAATGCGCATGGACACGGCTGATATGAGGCAGGCTGCCACCCATGCTGATCAAATAAAAAAAGCGGCTACAATCCTCAAGCAAAAGCCTCACGATAATCCGATTTACGATGCTGTCGTGGACTTCCTGGCGGGCAATCCGCTTGCGCTCCTGCAGGAAATGCGCCGGATTCAGACGGAAACAGATGACGAATCAGCGCCGGTCCGTTTTAATTTCGGCCCTCTGGCCAGCCGCTTTAATGTTCTTATTCAGATCACAAAAGCAGCGTCGGCGGCAAACGCGCTGGTGGAAGAAAATGTCCTGAATATGGAATCGGCAGCGCGGCGCGATTTTGCCGATTACTTTGAGGAACGCCTCACAGCCGCTCGTTCTATCCTCATGTTTGAACCGCGTCCCGGTGATATCGGCACTAAAAAAGTTAAAACCCACGAACAACATTTAAAGGATCTGGGAGAAAAATCATTTACGTCCTTTACCCATGAGGAAATTGAGGAAATGCGTGAAGCCATCGACAAGCTGGTACGCAAACTGAAAAACACCGTCAGCCGGCGCTTTTCCGTTCGGGATCGAGGAAATCTGGATGTTAAGAAGACGTTACGGGCATCGGCAAAATACAATGGCGTTCCCGTGGATATCAAATATCGCCGGAAGGCAAAACGGAAAAGCCGGATCATCACGATTTGCGACGTGTCCGGCTCTGTCTGGGCGGCTGCGCGTTTTATGCTGAATCTGCTCTATTCCCTGCAAGATTGTTTTGACAAGGTCAACAGTTTTGTCTTTATTGACGATCTGACGGATGTCACGCAAGTCTTTGATGAATACGACATTAATGAGGCGATCCATATGGTGATGGAAGGATCATCCGTAAATTTCAATTCCTCCACAGACTATGGTCAGACCCTGCGCCATTTTAAAAGAGACTATATGGAACTGCTGACCAAAAAGACCACCCTGATTATCGTCGGCGACGGCCGCTCCAACTATTTGAATCCGGAGGATGCAATTCTGGGGCAAATGCGTGATCGCTGCCGGCGGGTGATCTGGCTCAATCCCGAGCAGGAAAACCTCTGGGGCACGGGCGACAGTGAGATCAAAGCCTACACGCATCACTGCCATGAAGTTCGTCCCTGCCGGAATGTCAATCAACTGATTACGTTTATTGAAGAACTGGTTTTATAACCTAAAGGTCACAAGTAACCTAACCACCTAAAGGTGGCACGAGGTCACAAGTAACCCTATCATCGCTCGAGGTCACGCGCAAATGACACAGGTATCCGAACACAAAATCATCGACATGGCGTCAGCGTTTGCCGCCTTGCATGTTTCCTGCCGCATGGACCTGCAGATGGGAAATGAATTCCCCCGGGAGATCTGGCGGAAAATGGGAGAGGACGGTCTTTTTACCATCGGGATCGAGGAAATCTACGGCGGCGAAGGCGGCGGGTATCTGGACATCCTGAAAGCGGGAGAGGCTTTTGTGAAAAGCGGATATAACCTGGGTTTGGCGTTATCCTGGCTCTATCAGCAGATCATTGCCCATTATATCCTTGGCGCCTTCGGTACAAGGGAGCAGAAAAGGCAATATCTGAGTACTGCGGCCGCGGGAGAAATTACATTATCCTTTGCCGTTTCCGAACCGGGTCACGGCGCCCATCCTAAAATATTGACCACGCAGGCCCAAAAGAACAAAACGGATTATGTGCTGAACGGAGAAAAAACCTACCTGACCAATGGACCGATTGCTGATCTTTTTATTGTCATTGCCGTGACCGATGGCCAAACTCCGCAAAAGCGCTTTACAGCCTTTATCGTACCGCGCAACACGGTCGGCATCACGGTAACACAACCGCTGCCCATGAATTTTCTCAAACCGTCACCTCACGGCGGCATTAAACTGGAAAATTGTCTGATTGGTCAAGAATCCGTGCTGGGAAAGGAAGGAAACGCCTGGCGGGATATCGTCGTCCCCCTTGGAGAAATAGAAGATGTGGTAATGATGGGGCCGGTCCTCGGTGGCATGGCCGCGCAACTCACCCTGATGAGCGACGCTATCCGGGAAAATCTGCCCCAACCGGAACATTCGCTGCAGGAGGAACTGGGGGCTCTCAACGCCCTCTGGCAAACCCTGCGGATCATCGCTTACGAAGCGGCAAACCGGCTTGATCGGGGCAAAACGTCACCCATCCCGCTGGTGATTACCTTTGCGCGGCTGGCAGCGGAATTTCTCGCCGACATCACCCAAATACTAAGCGACTGGAAAATCACCACACCCGCCGAATATACTTATCTTCAACGGGATATAGAATCGCTGGTAAACTTAAAGAAAAGACTTCTACTGATTCGTCAGAAAAAAATCGGCGCCGCGTTATTGAAAGCGTAGGCTTCGTTTACCGGGCAATTATGTCTTGCCCAGCGTATAGTCATTCATGACGGTTAGCTTTGCGATAATGGATTGACGCACCATTTGCGCCGTATCCTCCGCAGACAAATTGGCAAAAGCCGAATAGGGAATTTCTTCAAATATTCGGATATACATTTTCTGCACCCCGGTGAATTTCATGCTGTATTTGGGCAGGGCTTTGTTGGTTCCGCTGATCACAACAGGAAGAATGGGCGCCTTCTTCTTCAGCGCCAGTTGAAATGCGCCGAGCTTAAAGGCCTTGACATTGCCGTCAGGTGAACGGGTGCCTTCAGGAAACATGAAAATGGAGCTTCCCTCATCCAGATGGGTTTCACATTCCCGCAACATCTGCACAACGCTTTCCTTATCGCCTCGCTTCAGTTTGATATATCGGTTAAGTCTCATATTCCAGCCAATCAACGGGATACGAAACATCTCAATTTTGGATACCCATTTATAATGAAAAAACAGCCGGAAGGCGACCAGAATATCCAGTTGCGATTGATGGTTGGATACGACCACATACGCCGCGTCTTTCCGGACATTCTCGCGCCCCTCGATGCGAATCCGCCAGGCCGGCATCATCCACGTATAGATGGATGCCCAAAAGCAGGTAAACAGATGCAGGAGCCGCAGCCGCCGGTCAAAGGGATAAGAAAACAGGCGCAAAAGCAGAGCGATGAAGAACAGTGGAATGGACGTTAAGGCGATAAAGACCAGAAAAACAGCACTCACGAAATGGTTTAGCATAAAAATCCATTTATTCGTATTTTTTTGCGGCAACTTCAATAATTTCAAGTATAGAAAGAAGTGATGCCCGTGTCAATAATATTCAATAAAAAAAGATGGGATGCTTGTGTTCCAGCGCGACCAGTCCGGTCAGCATCGTTTTATCCACCGATGAATACGCTTGACAGACTATGGATATCCTACTATACGAGTCTCAGTAATATTCTAAATATTCAGCACACATGAAGGATCTACCGTGTTCCTTACCGCACAATACCTTCATAGCGGCAGCGATAATTTATGGCTTCTATTTCAGAAAAAAACCGTATCAGCGCAATGATTGACGCGCTCAGAAAGATCATGGCGGGAAACAATTCTGTCGTCATGGATATTTCTCCAAAGCATGACTCCTTAGACGCACTCGCTGAGACCATTAATGAGCTTCTGAAAAAAGCGGGCAAATCTCTTCCACCTCCGGCAATAGAAAAAACAAAACCCGACAGCTCCGACATCAGTGAGGAACGCTTCCGGAGCCTGCTGGACAGGATGCAGGAATCCTATTTCGAAGTCAACCTTAAAGGCGATATCATCTTTTTTAATGACCGCGTCAATCAAAAGCTCGATTACACCGAGCAGGAAATGCGTGGCATGAATTTTCGCAGGCTTTTGGATGAAGAGAATCAAAAGAAAATGTTCAAGCTGGGCCTGCAAATATTCTCCACGGGACAAGATGTCCGTGACTTCGAATGGCAGCTGGTGAGGAAAAACAACCAGTTGATGGACGTCGAATCCTCCATTGGTCTGTTGCGGGACAAACAAGGAAGCCCCGTCGGATTTCATGGGGTTGTGCGTGATATTACGCCGAGAAAGCAGGTGGAAAGAGCACTGCGCGTAAGCGAGGAGCGATACCGTAATATTCTCGACAGCATGGAAGAATCTTATTTTGAAGTTGATTTGCAGGGCAACATTCTGTTCTTTAATGATGCTGTGGTTCGCGAATTAAATTATGCCCCCGAAGAAATCAGAAATTCAAACTTCCAGAAGCTGACCGATGAGCGAACCGCAAAAGATATTTTTAAGATATTTCATAAAGTATTTCTCACGGGCGAAACCGTCAAAGCTTTTGAATGGGAAATTATCAAAAAAGATGGCGGCAGGCTTGACGTTGAGTCATCCGTCACCCTGATCCTGGATGAAAATGGCCAGCCACGCGGATTCCGGGGCATTACGCGCGACATCAGCCAGCGAAAGCAAACGGAACGGCACATGCGCCTGATTACGGAAAATATCCACGAATTCATCTGGACGATAGATTTTGACCAGCACTTTAC
>CAYULE010000016.1:7017-23802 GCA_964445385.1 uncultured Smithella sp. | reverse complement strand
CTGGCAACGTTGCGCCGGCGCATTTAACGGGCGTTTTTATGGATAGCCCGGTTGGCGGAATAAGCTTTTCTACCCCGACGCTTCATGGCGTAACCCATGTTGACGGCATCTTTGAATATCAGGCAGGGGAATCGGTCACTTTTTCAATTGGCGGCCTTATCCTCGGTTCCACGACAGGCAAGCCGGTGGTCACGCCACTGGATATTGTACCGGATGCGAAGGGTGCCTCCGATCGTCGTGTGGTGAACATCTGTGTTGTTCTTCAGACACTTGATCAGGATGGAAACCCCGCGAACGGTATTCTGATTACCGAACAAACCGCGTCATTCGTGACAAAGTATGGCATGACAATGGATTTCGATAAGCCGGTTCGCGCTTTTTCTTTTGATTCCGGCTTCCGGAATGTGATGGCCGAATTGAACAATATCGATGCATTCGGCGCAGCGCCCAGAGCCGTGAAACCTCCCGCCGCGGCACAGAAGCATCTGGAGGCGTCGCTTGAGAATTTGAAAAAGTGAATAAAAGTTATTTTCCTTTATAAAGATACCGCTCAAAAAAGCGATTGTAATTTGTCCAGTCGGAATCGGCATTGGCGGCGTCGGCGGCGACAAAGCTTTGAAACGCGTTCATTTTGGCGTCGAGATCGTCCATAAAATGAATGACCATCGCTTCCATAGTTTTCGGACGTTTGGGCGAACCGTATTCAAATTCCCCGTGATGGCTTAAAATGATATGGCGCAATTCGAGCGCAAGTTGTGTCGGGAAACCCTCGATGGCCTCGATTTTTTTGTTGATCATTTCCACGCCCATGACCAGATGACCAATCATCCGGCCTTCATCACTGTATGCAATCAGGCTGTCGTAGGAAAATTCGTAAATTTTACCGATGTCGTGCAGCATTCCGCCGGCGATCAGCAGATCCCTGTTCAGTTGCGGATAATGCTCGGCTGCGCGGTCCAGCAGGCGCACAACGGAAAGCGTGTGTTCAAGCAAACCGCCCAGATAGATATGATGAAATCCTTTGGCTGCCGGCGCCCGTCGGAAAAGTTCCGCTGTTTTTTCGTCATAAAAAAAAGCGGCAAGAAGCTTTTTTATCGGCTCAGATGAGATCGTATCGACATAAGCGAGGATATCCCGGAACATCGCCTGTGTGTCCATTTTGCTGACCGGCAGATAATCCGCCGGATCAATGTTTTCCGGAGCGCAGGGTTTAATCGTGACAATGGATATCTGAAGCGCGTTGCGGTAGCTGAGCGCCCGGCCTTCGATATAAATGATGTCGCCTTTCTTAAAGGCGCGATCCCACTCCACGGCGTTGTCCCAGACTTTTCCGTCCATTTCGCCTGTTTTATCTTTCAGGCGAATGTTCAAGTAAGCTGAACCTTTCTGGGAAAAGGCCATGCTCTTTTCCGCTGCTAAAAATGAAGAAGCGATTTTATCGCCCTGTTTGATGTCTTGAAGATAAATTTCTTTGGTTTTCAAATGAACCGCCTTTCTGGGCAAAGTCTTATGTTAAATTAAATATTTTATGGTTTTTCCCGCAATATCCGGTGATCTTCCACACGGACTGTCAGCTTACTTGTGTCGAAATATTCCATGAGCGGTATGATGTATTTGCGTGAAAGTCCCGTTAAATCTTTAAAAGAAGCCGGTGTCGCCTGACCATCCCGGACGAGTTGTGCCTTGTAATCTTCACGCAACTTGGTAAGAACCTCGCGCGCGAAGCACATGTCTTCATTGATCTTAATGAGTTCTCCGTCTTTGAGCATCAATTTGACAATGTTTTGCGCCTTGGTCTTTTGATCTTTAAAGCTGTTGATGATGTCGGAAAGTGAAGGTGGTGTTAGTCCGGCCTGTGCATAAGTCGATGAAATGGATTGATGTAAAGCGTCCTCTTCACCCGCGAGCAGTACTTGATGAGATGCTAATCGGACGTTGTCTTTGTCACTCACGATGACTTCTTTTTTGCCGAGGCTTGCAAGGACCATGTTAAAGAGTTTGGCGGAAACTGTGGCGACCAGCGCGGCTTTGAGTTCTTCCTTGGATATGCCTTCCTTCAAAGGATTTTTCTTGTGATAGTCCGTAAGGCTTTTAATCAGCAGTTCTTCCAACTGAGCATACAAGTGAACGGATAGGGTTGTGGTGTCGTCGCTGGAAAGCAGGATGGCCTGGCGGCTGGAAAAAAGTTTTTCCAGTTCCACGCGGATCTTCTTGACATTGACGCCCAGTCGAAAAGCGAGCGACCGGATATTGATGCCGCCAAAACCGGCCCGCTCCAGAAGAACGGAAATCTTTTCCGGTAAATTACCGCTTTGCAGGATTTGCAGATCCGCGATAATTTTTTTGTTTTTTCTTTTATGCTTTCCGGGCAGCGGATCAAGGATCCGGCCACCGCCAATGGTAGTTACCGGTGAATAACTGCGCAACACGAAATGATCGCCTGCCACCACGACATCTTCATTGGCCAAAATCAGCTGGGCGAACGATTTTTCGCCGGGTGAGAGTTCGTCAGCTTCCATAAGCACAATGCGCGTCATAATTTCCGTTGTGCCGGTGTGCAAACGCACCAGTGCCCGGTTTTTCAGTTTACGGGTATTTGCGGCCAGGTATTCGAAAAACACATCAAGCCTTTGTGTAGGCCAGACCGTTTGCGGCCGAACCAGAACATTACCTCGTTCGAGTGTCGATTTTTCAATGCCCTGAAGATTGAGAGCCGTGCGCTGGCCGGAGAAAGCTTCTTCCAAAGGTTCGTTATGCACCTGGATGCCCCGGATACGCGCGGAAATATTTTCCGGAAGGATCTGAATATCTTCGCCTACTTTGATCTTATCGGAAATCAGCGTGCCGGTAACCACCGTACCGAAGCCCTTCATCGTAAAGATACGGTCAACCGGCAGGCGGAAAATGCCGTCATCGGTTTTTTCTTTCAAAAGGTCTGCGGTTTTATCAATTTCGGCCAACAGTTCTTTGACACCTGTTTCTTTAACCGCCGAAACCGGTACGATAGGAGCATCTTCCAGAAAAGTGCCTTTCAAATAATCGGCGATTTCGGAGCGTACAAGTTCCAGCCAGTCTTTTTCCACCAGGTCAATTTTGGTTAGAGCAACAAGACCTGTCGTAATTCCTAATAGTGAGCAGATTTGCAGATGCTCCTTTGTTTGCGGCATGACGCCTTCATCCGCGGCGATGACCATTAAGACCAGATCTATACCGGCCGCGCCGGCCACCATGTGTTTAATGAATTTTTCATGCCCTGGAACATCAACAATACCGAGCGTATGGCCGGAAGGGAGCCCGAGAGATGCAAATCCCAGTTCAATGGTGATCCCTCTTTCTTTTTCTTCTTTAAGGCGGTCGGTGTCAATGCCGGTCAGGGCCTTGATTAACGATGTTTTCCCGTGATCTACATGACCGGCTGTTCCCAAAACAAAATGTTGCATGATTTTTCCTGCTACCTCAATATTTATGCTGCACTGGAATAACAAACTAATGCCATTTTCACAACATCATATTTCCGGAGACAACTTTCATCAGGTGAAAAACAGTCAATCATTTACTTCTTGAAAAAACGATTTGGAATTGTTAGACAATGAGAAAGTTGAGGTGTTTTTTGCGCATTCTTGGTTTGGACTACGGCGAGAAAAGAATCGGCGTGGCCGTCTGTGATGAGTTGGGGATGACGGCTCAGGGACTGCCGACACTGATTCGCAAAACGAAAAAACATGATCTGGAAATCTTGAGTAATTTGATTCGAGATTATTCCGTGGAGAGTATCGTGATTGGCTATCCGGTGCGAATGGATGGCTCCGAAGGTATTCAGTGTGAAAAGGTTGACCGTTTTGCCCGATGGCTTGATAAAACTTTTTTGCTGCCCGTGATGAAGTGGCCGGAGACCCTCTCGACCAAAGAGGCTGAAGAAATATTAATTCAATCCGGTGTCCGCTGGCAAAAAAGGAAGGGAAAAGTAGATCAACTGGCGGCTTGTTTGATTCTGCAAAATTATCTGGATTGCGCCGAAAAGTAACAGTCCGGGCAGTTATGAATTCTACCCTTTCGATATTCTCATTATTTCATAATATTTATGTGAGAAGAATGAAAACAAAGATAAGGAAAATTTTATTATACGCCTTTATGCTGCCCTGCATTGCGGCCATTGTATTTGGCGCCTGGTTGTTTATCTACGCGGAAAGCCCGATTGATGCAACCCAAAACACAACCGTGATGGTTGATATCCCGACAGGGACCAGTTTTTTCAAGGTGGCAAAAATTCTCGGCGACGTCGGATTGATTAAGAACCGGTTTCTATTTTATGGTTTGGTTGGAATTAAAGGGAGTGCCCGATCTATTCGTGCGGGCGAATACGAGTTTAATACGTCTCTTTCTCCATCTGAATTAATTGATAAACTTCTTCACGGAGATATCAAGTATCATCGTGTAACCATCCCGGAGGATTATTCGCTCAAAGAAATTGCCACGCGTCTTAAAGAATACAAATTGATTGATGAAAAAGTATTTTTTGAACTGGCACAGGATAGAGAATTTTTATCATCACTTGGGGTTTCGGGATCTTCGCTTGAAGGATATCTTTTTCCTGACACCTATTTTCTAAATCGTTCTACGAGCACCAGGCTGATTATGCGCACGATGGTAGAACGTTTTCGGAGCAAAATTACACCGGAGATGATTAATGAAGCCGCAAAAAGAGGACTAAATGTCCATCAGTTTGTAACTTTTGCCTCAATTGTGGGTAAAGAGTCAGGCAATACAGCTGAAAAGCCACTCATTGCGGCTGTATTCTTTAATCGTCTTAAAAAAGGAATGCCTCTTCAGAGTGATCCCACCGCTGTTTATGATTTGAAAGATTTCAATGGGAAAATACTGCGAAGTCATTTAAAAAGAGAATCCCCCTATAATACTTATGTTATCAAAGGTTTGCCTCCCGGTCCCATCGCCAACCCGGGGCTGGATACCTTTTTGGCGATTCTTAAGCCTGCGAATGTTGACTATCTTTATTTTGTTTCCCGGGGAGACGGAACGCACTTTTTTTCTTCATCGTTTGCAGATCACAACAATGCGATTTTGCGCTTACGTAACGTTTATCAAAGTAGCAGTGCCGTCATTGATGATCAAAGTAGCAGTAGTGATGGTAGTGTCAACGGCGGCAATAGTAGCATTAATAGTACCAGTGAATAAATATAGGAGCGGGCCGCTGCACGGTATTTATTTATATCTATTTAATTTTATTAATGTATGACATTAATCCCCACCTGCCTTCTTGACCAATCCATAATGAAAAAATGTCCATTGAAGTCTCATCGGAAAAAAATGCACGTTAATCGGTTCTCACGATCCATTCATATTTCCTGTTTTCTTAGTGATTTTAAGTTACTTGATTAGAGAAAAAGATTCATTTTTTTCTTGACAAAGGCATTCTCCCTCTCTATAGTTGGCCACGTGGAGTAAAGTGGTTTGATGTGGAGGGGGCTTCAATGTCCATATTTCGAGGACAATATCATCACACTATTGACGAAAAGGGAAGAATCATTTTCCCGTCGAGATTTCGTGAACTGTTTGCGGATGAACATGACAATCGCATGGTTATCACGAACTGGGATGGATATTTGATGGTTTTCCCCTTTAATGAATGGCGCATTATCGAAGAGAAGGTATCGCATCAATCTATCCTGCGTAAAGAAGTACGTTCGTTTCAACGCTTTTTCATGTCGGGGGCAGTGGATTGTAATCTCGATAGTCAGGGCCGTGTGTTGATTCCTCCCACATTACGCGAATATGCCAATCTGGAAAAAGAAATTATTATAGCCGGTATGATTAAGGTCATCGAAATCTGGTCGAAAGACCGGTTTGAAGCGGAAATGAAAAAGACCGGCGGCGATATTACCCAGTTCAGCGATTATATGGCTGATCTGGGGATATGACCATGAGTGCCGATTTTACTCATGAGCCGGTGATGCTTCAGGAGGTATTATCGTGGCTTGTGGTGAATAAAACCGGCATTTACGTGGACGGTACAGTGGGCGGCGCGGGACACGCCCGCGCAATTCTGGAACAGACCCGGGCAACGCTGATCGGAATAGATTGCGACACAGATGCCCTGCGAGCCGCTGAAGACAGGCTGGCGCCGTTCGGAGCGCGTAAGGTTCTGGTCAAGGCAAATTTTGCAGATCTGGCCTCTGTGTTGCGAGAATTGCATATCGAAAAAGTGGATGGCGTGCTTCTGGATCTTGGAGTTTCTTCCCATCAACTGGATGCGGCGCACAGAGGGTTTAGTTTCAGCCGGGTAGCGCCGCTGGATATGCGGATGGATCAGGATTTGAAGCTTCGCGCTTATGATATTGTCAACCATTTTACGCCAACTGAACTGGAAAAGATTATCAGGTTATACGGGGAAGAGAAAATGGCCGCAAGAATCACCAGGGCAATATCACGAAAGAGGCAGGCCTCACCGATTGAGACGACGGTGGAGTTGGCCGGTCTTGTTGCTTCAGTTATGCCCGGCCACATGAAACACCAGAAGATTCATCCCGCCACCCGCACGTTTCAAGCGCTTCGGATCGCCGTCAACCGCGAACTCGATTGCATTGTTCCTGCGATCGAAGGCGCCGTAGACGCACTTTCCATTGGCGGACGCATTGGGGTGATTTCCTTTCACTCGCTGGAGGACCGGATTGTTAAAAATACCTTTCGCGATCTGGCGGCAACCTGTGTTTGTCCGAAAGATATTCCTTATTGCGTTTGTCACAAGAAGGCTGTCCTGAAAGTAGTAACCCGTAAAGTAGTTGTTCCTTCCATCGAGGAAAGTCAACAAAACCCGCGTGCACGCAGCGCTAAGTTGCGTGTTGCAGAGAGGATTTAAAATGGCGCAAGCAGCAGGAGCACAAGCCATCCCGCGGGGGCGGCAACCTAAAGAGACCAACACGGCTTCTTTCGGCATGAAGTATCCAACCTTTATTGTGGTGGCGCTTGTCCTGATGTTTGTTGCGGTGATTTATGTCGGTTCGCACATCCGTATGACGAAGACAGAGTATGAGATCGCCGCAGCGTTAAATACCAAAGAAAATTTACTGGAAGAACAAAAGAGACTGAAGTTGGAATTAGCAATGCTCAAGGCGCCGCAGAGAATTGAAAATATCGCCAGAACTAAGCTGCAGATGACCTATCCGGATGCGGCGCAGGTGATTCTTTTAAAACAAACGGGGAAGTGAGTATGGCGGCAGACTCAAAAAAATGGCTGAAGTTCCGGCTGGCCAGCATTCTGGCGATTTTTTTGATTTTGTTTATTGCTTTATTATCCCGCGCTTTTCAATTGCAGGTTTTATCCGGTGAAAAATTAAAAACCCTGGCCCAAAGGCAGCACATCACGACGTTACCCATTCATTCTGAAAGAGGCATGATTTATGACCGCAATGGCGAAAAACTGGCCATGTCGGTCCTGGCGGATTCCGTATGCGCCGATCCGACCAGAATTACCGATCATGCAAAAGTGTCCCGGCAGATTGCGGCCATCTTGAATATGGATCGATCCGTTATCTTTAAAAAAATCTCCGAACCGAAGAGTTTTTGCTGGTTGGCCAGAAAAATTTCTTCGGAGCAGGCAGCGCAAGTTGAAGCTGCGGACATTGAAGGCGTCTTTCTGATCAAAGAACCGAAACGGTTTTATCCGAACGGTCAGTTGGCGGCTCATTTGATCGGATTTTCCGGGTTTGATGCCGAAGGCCTGGAAGGACTTGAAAAGAAATATGATGAGTATTTAAAAGGAACACCGGAAAAACTGACCTGGGCAAGAGATGCTAAAGGGAAGAAACTTTTTCTGCATGTTGAACGGAGTCCTTCTCCTAAAAACGAGAGCGCCAATCTGGTTCTTACTATTGACAGCCGCATTCAGTATCTGGTGGAAACGCATCTGAAAGATGCTGTGCTGGATAAAGGCGCCAAGGGCGGGATCGCGATTGTCATGGACCCAAAAACGGGCGAGATTCTGGCGATGGCGAATGAGAAAGCATTCAATCCCAACAACATCAAGGGGCTGAAATCGGATGCCTGGAAAAATCGCGCGATTGTAGACTCCTTTGATCCCGGATCCACCTTTAAACCATTTCTGGTCGCCGCCGCTCTGGAAGAAAAAGTGGTCAAAGAATCAGACCAGTTTTATTGTGAGAATGGACAATATACCATTGCCAATCGGGTGATTCGTGAGGCCAACCGGAAACGTCATGGCTATTTGCCCGTGCGCGACATCCTGAAGTACTCCAGTAATATCGGTTCCGCGAAAATCGCGGAAAAACTTGGCCGGGAAAAGTTTTATGCTTATATCAAAAATTTTGGTTTTGGTTCGAAAACAGGAATTGATTTGTCCGGTGAAGCTGCCGGCGTTTTAAGGTCTTCGAAGAATTGGACCAATGTGGACACGGCAAACATCGGTTTCGGTCAGGGTATTTCGGTTACGGCCATTCAGTTGATCACCGCCATGTCGGCTATTGCCAATGGCGGGGTTTTGATGAAGCCCTACATTGTTCGAGGACTCACCGATAAAAATAACAACCCCGTTAAAATGTATGCTCCGGAAACCGTTCGTCGGGTTGTTTCTCCCGAGACGGCCAGGCGGATGGCTGCCATGTTGACGCAAGTGGTTGGCGCCGAGGACGGTACAGGTAAAAGAGCTCATATCATTAATGTGGAAGTTGCCGGAAAAACCGGGACCGCGCAGAAATTTGATTTTGCCCGTGGTGTTTATTCATCAGAAAGAGTGCGCACCTCCTTTATTGGTTTTTTCCCCTCTGATAATCCGCAAGTGGTGATCCTCGTGACTCTCGATGAACCGCAGCGCGACAAGTGGGGTGGTGTAGCTGCCGCGCCGGTTTTTAAAAATATCAGTGAACAGATTCTCAACTGTTTCAAAACGAACATTCGGGAAACGCCGGTTTTTGAACCTCAAAAGACAGACAATCTGCAATTGGTTACAGCGGACAAGTCCTTTATTGAGGATGTCATCGCAGAGGAAATGTCTGATGAATCACGCGTACCCGACTTTAAGGGACTGACCATTCGTGAAGCATTGAAGAGAGCGAAATCAAAATCGATTGAACTGCAAGTATCCGGCAGCGGCTGGGCGGTGAGCCAGACGCCTGCGCCCGGCTCGATTTTAGGCGATGAGCGACTGTGTAAAATTGTATTTGAAATGAAAAACTGAGGCATCATGGAACTGCGGCAATTATTACAAGGTATCAATATGATCGGGAATACGGCAGATCAAACCGGTGAAGTGTCATCGATCTGTTACGCCGCGAATCAATGCGAACAAGGTTCGCTGTTTGTCGCGATCCCCGGACTTGCCCATGACGGCCATGATTTTATCGGTCAGGCGATTGAACGCGGCGCGCGTTTTATTGTGCATCAAAAAGACATTACGGTACCGGTTGGGATTACTACGATCAAAGTGTCCGACAGTCGCCAGGCATTAGGTCAATTGGCTAAAAATTATTTCGGTGATCCCTCTTCCGGGTTGATACTCATCGGCATTACGGGAACCAGCGGAAAGACCACGATAACTTATCTGTTGGAATCGATTCTGACGGCCGCGGGTCTTCGCTGCGGTGTTTTAGGAACCGTAAATTACCGTTACAACGGCAAAGCTATCCCGGCACCGAATACCACCCCGGAATCTTACGACATGCAAAAAATCCTGAGTGAGATGGCTCGTTCCGGTGTGACGCACGTGATTACCGAAGTCTCGTCGCATGCGCTGGATTTAAAAAGAGTTGACGATTGCGATTTTGATCTGGGCATCTTCACCAATCTCAGCCCGGAGCACCTGGATTACCATAAAGACATGGAAGACTATTTCCGGGCTAAAAAAAGATTTTTTACCGAGCTTCTGCCGCAAAGCAAAAAAAACCGTCCGTTAAAAATGATTATTAACGCCGACGATCCCTGGGGACACAGGCTCCTGGCCGAAATACGGATGCCCGCGCTAACCTATGGTTTGGAAAAAAATACCGGCGTTACGGTTGAAGGTGAAGAAATAACACTGAATGGCATTCGGGCCGAGATTAATCTGGCCGGAAGGAAAATAGACGTGGCTTCCAAACTCATCGGCAGATTCAATCTGTCTAATATCCTGGCCGCCGCGGCTGCCGCGTCTATTCTCGACGTGGAACCTTCGGCGATTAAGGCGGGGATCAATAATTTATCCTGCGTCCCGGGGCGTCTGGAAAAGGTGGATTCGTCCGCCGGTATTCATGTTTTTGTCGATTACGCCCACAAACCGGATGCATTAAAACAGGTACTGCAAAATTTAGATAAGCTGAAGCAAAAAAGACTATTGACTGTTTTTGGTTGTGGCGGTAATCGTGACCGCGCCAAGAGACCGTTGATGGGCGGGACGGCAACGCAATACAGCGATTTAACTATTATAACGTCTGATAACCCGCGAAAGGAAGAGCCGCTGGTGATTATCGGCGAAATCGAGGCGGGGATTGATCAGGACAAAATTAAAGGCGTATCTCCGGATCACCTGGAATTTCCAGAGAGTACGCATGCTTATGCTGTCATTCCCGACAGGAAGTCCGCCATTAATGCCGCGATTCAATTGGCCCGCGCGGAGGATATTGTGTTGATCGCAGGCAAAGGTCACGAAGATTATCAGATCCTGGGAACGAAGAAAGTCCCGTTTGACGATCGGATTGTCGCGGCAGAAGCTCTGCAATCGCGATTTCCCGCGCATGCGGAGGTTGAGCCCCCAGTGTTTTCGCTTACCGAAGTCCTGAATGCGACGAGTGGAAAACTGATTGCCGGAAACCGCGAGAAGAAGGTTTACGGCGTTTCCACCGATTCCAGACACATCGGGCGGGGGGATCTTTTTATAGCCCTCACGGGAGAAAATTTTGACGGCCATGCTTTTGTACGAAAAGCTGTGGAAGATGGAGCGGCAGCCGTCATTGTATCCGATGCCCGTAAGATTAACCCGGAGTTGAAAAACGCGCATGCCGGCATTATTGAGGTGGCGGATACCCTGAGGGCGCTGGGTGATCTGGCGCATGCTTACCGTCGACGTTTTGCGATCCCCGTGATCGGGCTTACCGGTTCTTCGGGTAAGACGACCACCAAGGAGATGTTGTCCTGCATTCTCTCGCAGGAGAGAAAAGTTCTCAAGACGGAGGGAAATTTAAACAATCTGATCGGATTGCCGCAAACCATTTTCCGCCTGACGGATCAGGATGATATTGCCGTTCTGGAGATGGGAACCAATACGCGCGGTGAAATCAAAAGATTGACGCAAATAGCCGCGCCGGACATCGGGCTGATTACCAACGTCGGACCAGCGCATCTGGCGGGATTCGGATCGGTTGATGTTGTGCGTGAGGAAAAAGGCGATTTGTTTTTTAATATGGATCCTTCAGGAGTTGCGGTTGTTAATCTGGATGACGAAGCGGTGCGCCAGGTGGCTGATCGATGGCCCGGTCGCCGCGTTACGTATAGTATGAGTGCAAGCGCTGATGTCAGTGTAAACGATATCCGGAAACACGGCGCCCGAGGAACAAGCTTTAACCTGCTGATCGGTGACCAGGCGCATAAGGTAGATATGAAAGTTGCCGGGATTCACAATGTCTATAACGCCATGGCCGCCGCCGCGACCGCTTTCGCCTGCGGTATCCGTTTTGAATCAATCTGGCGGGGCCTGGCTGTATTTGCCGCGGTGGGCGGACGCATGGAAATCATCAAACTGAAAAACGGGGTTTATATCATCAATGATGCTTACAACGCCAATCCGGCATCCATGCGCGAAGCCTTGCTTACGCTGAAAGATTTAAAGAGCGTACACCAGGCGTTTGTTTTTATGGGTGATATGCTGGAACTGGGCGAGGCGGCGCCGGAAATGCATCGCAAGATCGGGATGCTGCTGGCGACAACGGGTACAACGGCGGTTTTTCTTCAGGGAGATTTTGCGCAAATCACGGCCGCAGGCGCACTCACGGGCGGACTGGCGAAGGAACAAATCCTTTTTTTAAAGGATGATGAAGAAGCGATGGTTTCTTTGAAAAAACAGTTGCGCAAAGGCGACTGGATTTTAGTGAAAGGATCCCGCCGGATGAAGATGGACAGATTTGTGGCAAGGCTTTGTGATGAATTCGGTGTCGGAAAAGAAGAAACCGGACCGGTGGCGTACTAGTACAGGAGCAGACCAGTGATTTACGAATTCTTATATCCTCTACATACGATGTTTTCGTCCTTTAACGTGTTTCGTTATATCACGTTCCGGACGATTTTTGCCTCGATCACGGCCTTACTGATTTGCCTGATCATGGGACGCTGGTTCATTAACAAATTGCAAAAACTGCAGATTGATCAGCAGATCCGCGAAGACGGGCCGAAAACGCATCTGGTGAAGAAAGGGACGCCCACGATGGGGGGCATGCTCATCATCTTTGCAGTGGTCATCTCCACGCTGCTGTGGGCCAATTTAGCCGTGGATTATATCTGGCTGGTATTGCTGGTCACTATCGGTTTCGGCATGATCGGCTTTTTGGACGATTACCGGAAGCTGGCCGGTAAAAGTTCCCGCGGTGTTTCAGGAAAAAAACGACTGGCTGCGGAGATTATCATCGCCCTGTTTGTCGGTGTTATTTTATATTTCAAGCCGGGATTTAACTCGCAGGTAACGATTCCCTTCTTTAAGACCGTTTTACCTAACCTGGGATGGGGATACATTCTGCTTTGTGCGTTTATTATCGTGGGCGCCGCCAATGCCGTGAATCTGACGGATGGTCTGGACGGTCTGGCCACCGGTCCGGCGGGTATCTGTTTTGCGACGTATTTGCTGTTTGCTTATTTTGCCGGTAATGTGAAAGCCG
Organism: uncultured Smithella sp.; assembly: GCA_964445385.1. GTDB lineage: Bacteria > Desulfobacterota > Syntrophia > Syntrophales > Smithellaceae > UBA8904. The sequence continues at coordinate 10,933 of CAYULE010000016.1, read as the reverse complement.
CGAATTATCTTCAGATCCCTTACGTTCCCGGCGCCGGAGAACTGTCCGTATTCTGCGGCGCGTTAATGGGCGCGGCGCTCGGATTTTTATGGTTTAATGCTTATCCGGCGGAAATCTTCATGGGAGACGTCGGATCGCTGTCGATGGGCGGGGCGTTGGGAACAGTAGCCGTTATCACCAAGCAGGAAATTTTGCTGGCGATTGTCGGTGGTGTCTTTGTCATGGAAACTTTTTCCGTCATCTTCCAGGTCGGTTATTTCAAACTGACGGGCGGTAAACGGATTTTCCGGATGGCGCCGATCCATCACCATTTTGAACTTAAAGGCTGGGCGGAACCGAAGGTAATCGTCCGGTTCTGGATCATTTCGGTGCTGCTGGCGCTAGTGGCGATCAGCACCTTAAAATTGCGTTAGAGGAACTATGGAATTTGCAGGAAAGAAAATAGTCGTCATCGGCATGGGTAAAACGGGTGTTGCGGCTGCGGCGTTTCTCGGAAGCCAGGGCGCGACTGTTGTAGCCGTCGATGAAAAACCGCAGCGCCAGTGGGGGCAGACATTTGAACAACTGGCCGGCCAACCCTGGCTTAAAGTCGGTGGCTATGATGTGACCACGCTTACCGGTGTAGACATGGTGGTGCCTTCGCCCGGGATTCCTCCTTACAATGATATCTTAGCGGCCGCGCAAAAAAATAACATTCCAATCGTCAGCGAGATCGAACTGGCTTACCGCTTTATCCGGGTGCCGATCATTGCCGTGACGGGCACCAACGGGAAAACCACAACGACGACGCTTTTGGGCAAGATTCTGGCGCATGCCGGAAAGAAAGTATTTGTCGGCGGGAATATCGGCAATCCTTTAATTGAATATGCCGGATCTCCGCAAACCGATGATTTCATCGTTGCTGAAATCAGTAGTTTCCAGCTTCAGTGGGCTAAAACATTCCGTCCGCATGCCGCCATATTGCTGAATATTACCTGTGATCATGTCAATTATCACGGATCGTTTGAAGAATACAGGCGCGTGAAGGCGAGTATCTTCGAAAACCAGTACCCAGGCGATCTGGCGATTTTGAATGCTGAGGATGAAACGCAGGAAGGTCTGGCTTCGTCGATTCAGGCGCAGGTGGTCCGATTCAGCTCCCGTCGATCAATTCGCCCGGGAATATGCTTGCAGAATGATTTCATTGTTTACAGCAAGCCGGACGGTTCTGAGGAGCGTTATCCTTTAAGTATGATTGCTCTGCCCGGTTTGCATAACGTGGAAAACGTTATGGCGGCGGTGGCCGCGGCGCGTTTCTGCGATTGTTCTCAGGAGAGTATTATTGATGCCGTATCCGATTTTCGCGGTTTGCCGCACCGGATTGAGTTCTCGGGAGAGAAGCGCTCGGTTAAATTTTACGATGATTCTAAAGGAACGAATGTTGATGCCGTCGTCCGTGCGCTTCAAACCTTTTCCACGCCGGTTATTTTGCTTCTGGGCGGCCGGGATAAGGATGGAAATTTTGAAGCGCTGAAACCGCTGCTCGGGGAAAAAACAAAACAGGTTATTTTGTTTGGAGAGGCGCGCGAACGGATCGAACCGCAAATCGGCAAGCGCGTGCCGATCGGCAAAGAAGCGACATTGAAGGCGGCCATTGAAAGGGCTTATCGCGAAGCAGAGTCCGGAGACATTGTGTTGTTGTCGCCCGGATGCGCAAGCTTTGATGAGTTTGCCAATTATAAGGAACGGGGAAATTACTTTAAGGAAGTGGTCAGGACTCTTTGATGGAAGCAGCTGCAAAAAAAGAAACCAATACGCCGGATATGATCCTGCTCCTGGCGACCTTAATTCTGGTTACCGTGGGCACGGCGATGATTTATTCGTCGAGTTCCATTCTGGCTCTGGAAAAGTTCAAGGACGGACAATTTTTTCTTAAGAAACATCTGATTTTTGTTTTTATCGGTCTGATTACGATGATTGTGATGACCAAGATTCCTTACGAACAATTGAAAAAGGTGGCTTATCCCGGGGTCATCATTTCCGTCGTCTTACTGCTTGCTCTTTTCATTCCGCATGTCGGCATCAGGAGAGGCGGCGCGACCCGCTGGCTCAATATGGGCGTGTTTTCGTTTCAGGTGACCGAGCTGGTGAAGGTGGCCATGGTGATTTTTCTGGCGCATCTGTTGACGCGAAAGGTACACCATCTCAAGAAATTCAGCCGCGGTGTTCTGATTCCCTTATCGGTGACAGCCGTCATTATGGGCTTAATTATTCTTCAGCCGGATTTCGGCACCGTTGTCATTATCGCGTCTATTCTGCTGCTGATGCTGTCTCTGGCCGGAACCCGGATCACCCATCTGATGTTTCTCGGCGCGGCTTTTATTCCCATCGGGGTCTGGCTCATTATGCACAAAGGTTACCGGATGGCGCGGCTGACGGCTTTTCTGGATCCCTGGAAAGACGCGGATAATACCGGCTTCCAACTCATCCAGTCTCTGATTTCCTTCGGATCGGGCGGCGTTACGGGAATGGGCATCGGTGACGGTATGCAAAAATTATTTTATCTTCCGGAGCCACACACGGATTTTATTCTGGCGGTCATCGCGGAGGAAAGCGGTTTTATCGGTGTGGCGATTGTTATCGTCATGTTCATTTTCTTCCTTTTGCGCGGCTTCATGATTGCCTTTCGCGCGCCGGATCTTTTCGGGACCCTGCTGGCCGCCGGGTTGACCATGCTGATTGCGATGCAGGCATTTATTAATATCGCCGGGGTGATGGGGCTGATCCCGCTGAAAGGACTGGCGTTGCCTTTCTTAAGTTACGGCGGCACGTCGTTTGTCATGAGTATGCTCTCGGTGGGGATTTTGCTGAATATTTCCACGCAGCGGGCATAAGCGTTGAAAGGATAAAACCATGCGCGAAAATCATGCGCAGGCAGGGAGAAGATCGTGCGGATAGTCATCGCGGGAGGAGGAACAGGCGGTCATTTATTTCCCGGTATTGCCGTCGCTGAAGAGTTTGTAAAACGTGACCCTCAGAATCGCGTGATTTTTATCGGTACGAAAAGAGGCATTGAACACCGGCTGCTGGGGCCGTTGGGTTACGAACTGAAACTGATTGATGTGGAAGGTTTGAAGGGAAGGGGTTTGAAGGCTTTGATCAAAGGCTTGTGGGCGGTACCGAACAGCATGTGGCAGTCCAGGGGAATTCTTAAAGAGTTTCATCCGGATGTCGTTATCGGTGTCGGCGGTTACGCATCGGGACCGGCGGTAATGGCCGCGTATCTGATGGGCTTTCCCACCGCCATTGCCGAACAAAACGCCGTAGCGGGAAACACGAACCGCATTTTAGGAAAATTTGTTAATAAAATATTTCTCACCTATGAACAAAGTAAAAACCGGTTTGCGGAAAGAAAAGTTGATGTTACGGGGAATCCGGTCAGGGCTGCGTTTTCCGCCGGTCTGAGTCAAACGAAAGAAAAAAAAGCCGGTCGGCAGGTTCTCATTTTCGGCGGATCGCAGGGTGCGGCAGCTATTAATAAAACGGTGGTGGCCATGCTGCCGATGCTGCAAAAGATAAAGGAACATGTCCGCATCATTCATCAAACAGGCGAACGTGATTTGGATGGGGTCAGACAGGCTTACGCGCAGCATCGTATTGAGGCTGAGGTCAGTCCGTTTATCGTCGATATGGTGTCCGTCTACACAGCATCCGATCTGATCATCTGCCGGGCCGGGGCGACGTCTCTGGCGGAAATTACAGCAGCGGGGAAAGCCTCCATTCTGATACCTTTCCCCTGGGCGGCTGATGATCATCAGACCATGAACGCGCGGGCCATGGTCGAAGCAGGTGCGGCGGCAATGATGCAAGAGAGCGATCTGACGCCGGAAAAATTATTTACGCTGACGGAGTCTCTTTTGTCGGATGATCGGAAGTT
>CAYULE010000016.1:0-6917 GCA_964445385.1 uncultured Smithella sp. | reverse complement strand
ATAGTTCAATGGGAAAAGATCGAGAAACCGGATTTATGCAGCGCAAAGTTAAGCGCATTCATTTTGTAGGTATTGGCGGCATCGGTATGAGCGGTATTGCGGAAGTATTGCTGAATCTCGGTTATGGGATCAGCGGTTCGGACGTTCAATCCTCCGACACATCGAAACGCCTGGAAAGATTGGGAGCGATAGTTGCCGTGGGACACGCGGCTGAAAATATCGGCAATGCGGATGTGGTGGTGACATCCACCGCCGTCAGGACAGACAATCCCGAAGTGGTGGAAGCGCATCGGAAAAATATTCCGGTTATTCCCCGCGCGGAAATGCTGGCCGAACTTTTAAAAATGAAATTTTCAGTCGCCGTTTCCGGCAGTCACGGCAAAACGACGACAACCTCCATGGTGTCAACGATTTTAGCGGAGGGGGGGCTTGATCCGACCATGGTTATCGGCGGCAAACTGGCCTCGATCGGTTCCAATGCCCGTCTGGGGGATGGCGATATTATTGTTGCGGAAGCTGATGAGAGCGACGGTTCCTTTTTGAAATTGTCACCTACCATCGCGGTGGTGACTAACATCGACCGCGAACATCTGGATTATTATCCGGGTATTGAAGAAATCAAGACGGCCTTTTTAAAATTTGCCAACATCGTTCCTTTTTACGGCTGCACGGTAATGTGCAATGACAATGAACATGTACGCGAGATTGCCGGCTCTATCAAACGCCGGGTGATTACTTATGGCATCGATCATCCGGCTGATTATTCAGCAAGCAACATCCGGTTTCTTACATCCAAAACCATTTATCAGTTGACACATAAGGGAGAAAACCTGGGCGACATCGAATTAGTCGTGCCGGGCCTTTTCAATGTTTATAACTCAATGGCGGCTACCGCTGTCGGACGCGAGTTGGGACTGGATATGGCCACCATCCGCAAAGGTCTCACCGCTTTTTCCGGTGTCCAGCGACGTCTGGAAATCAAGGGAAGTGCGGATCAGATCACCGTGGTGGATGACTATGGACATCATCCGACGGAAATTGTGGCGACGCTTAGCGCCGCCCGGCAAATGTGGAAGGGCCGGCTGATCGTGGTTTTCCAGCCGCATCGCTTTACGCGCACCCGGGCGCTCTTTGATGAATTCATCCGATCGTTTGGCGATGCGGATATTCTGGTGTTAAACGACATTTATCCCGCGTCGGAAGCGCCGATTCCCGGCATTAACTCCGCGGCGTTATGGGCGGCCATTAAGGAAGGCGGCCATCCGCATGTGGAGTACATCGGTCAGGCGCAAAACACCATCGACTTTTTACTGGCGACGGCCGAGCCCGGCGATACCGTGATCACGCTGGGTGCGGGAAGTATCTATAAGATTGGCGAGGCGTTTCTGGAACAACGGACTAAAATGGGAGAAAAGAAGTAATGACGTATTGTCAGGCCATACACGATGCTCTCGATGGTTTGAACGTCGGGGAAATATGGTATGACGAACCGATGTCACGCCATGCGTCACTGAAACTGGGAGGCCCGGTGGATGCGCTGGTGATGACCGAAAACGCGGATCAACTCGGAGAAGTGATCCGGAAGCTGAAGGCCAAAAATATTCCATTTCTGCCGGTCGGGAATCTCACCAATATTCTTGTGCGCGACGGCGGATACCGCGGCGTTATGTTATGGATGCGCGGACTGGATAATGTTGATTGTGTGATCCGGGAAGAAGGGGAATCTGTCATCGACGCGCAGGCGGGGGTGACGCTGAAAAAGATCGTTTCCATGGCTGCTGCTGAGGGATTGACCGGGATGGAGTTTTGCACGGGCATTCCCGGCAGTGTCGGCGGCGCCGTCTGGATGAATGCCGGCGCATATGGAACAGAAATAAAGGATGTCGTTTCCACTGTATCGGTGATTGACGGCCAGGGGAAAATGGGAATACTGCAGCGCGATGAGATCGCATTTGCCTATCGTAAATCCAATTTGCCGGCGGATGTCATTATCTGCGGGGCGCGTTTCATTTTAAGAAAAGGAAACGCGGTGCAAATTCGGGAGCGGATGGCCGAAATTATGACGTTACGACAGGAAAAACATCCTCTTCAATATCCTAACGCCGGATCGGTTTTTAAAAATATGCCGGGACTGCCGGCCGGCCGGCTGATTGAAGAATTGGGTTTGAAAGGCGTGCGGCGCGGCGATGTGCAGGTATCAAAGAAGCATGCCAATTTTATCGTGAATAAGGGCCAGGGCACTGCCTCCGACATGATTGCGCTGATTACGTTTATTCAGGAAAGTGCTAAAAAAGAAAGAGGCGTTAACCTGGAAACAGAAATTGTTATTGTTGGAGAAAATCCGTGAGCGGAAAAATAAAAGTCAATCTGGAAGCCAAGAAAAATCGTCTGCGCCGGCGTCTGATCGGATCATTGGGTGAAACCCTGGGTGCTTTTGGCCTGCTTTTCGCCGCGTCCGCTCTCAGTGTCTTGTTTATTTATGCATACAGCGCGCTTTTCAGCGCCCCTTATTTGGAAGTCAAAGAAATATCCGTGCGCGGGGTGAAAGAATTGACGGAAAAAGATATTCTGACGATGGCGAAAATTCAGCCGCGTGCGAATATTCTGTCCGTGAACACTGATGCCGTAACCCGGCGGATCACTGCCAATCCCTGGGTTAAGAGTGTTTACGTTGGCCGGGAATTGCCGGATCGTCTGGTGCTGGATGTGCGCGAACGGGCTCCGATTGCCCTCATCAAGGAAGCCGGGAATTTTTATCTGATGGATGGAGAAGGCTATATCTTTAAAAAATTATCCAAAGGCGATGAAGTCGATCTGGCGATCATCACCGGTGTGAACATTCAGTCCAAAGCGCAATCTGCTTTGCTTCCTGAAGCGCTGAAGCTGCTCGAAACGCTTTCGAACACGGATCAATACGCGTTTTTGGGAACGGTTTCTGAAATTCACATCAACGAGGTGTTCGGTTTATCGATCCTGACGGATAAAGGATTGCATCTGAAACTGGGCCGGGATAATTTCGCAGGTAAGTTACATCAGCTTCATATTGTGATGGCGGATCTGGAGAAGCGAGGGATGAAAGACGGCCATTTGTTCGTTGATCTGGCCGATATTTCTAAGGTCACCGTCCAGCATAAAGACGCACTGGGAAAAGTGCAGGAAAAGAAAAAAGGACCGCAGTACAGAATATAGCGGGTGGCTATTTAAAAAGGTGGGACTATGGGGAGAAAAAGCAACGTTCTGGTGGGGATCGATATCGGTACGACGAAAACAGCGACGATCGTCGGCGAGGTAACCGATACAGGTATCGACATCATCGGGGTGGGGATAACCCCCGCCAAAGAGATGAGAAAAGGCGGCGTGGTCAATATCGACAGCACCGTCGAGGCGATTAAAAAGGCCGTGGAAGATGCTGAACACATGTCCGGTTGCCGCATCAATTCCGCTTATGTCGGTATTGCAGGTCCTCACATTAAAGGACAGAACTCGCTGGGAATTGTCGCCGTGAAAGGACGTGAAGTCGGCGAAGACGATCTGCAAAGGGCAATTGAAGCGTCCAAAGCCATTGCCATTCCCGTGGATCGGGAAATTCTGCACACACTACCGCAGAACTATGTGGTAGACGGCCAGGATGGCATCCGCGATCCGGTGGGGATGTCGGGTGTACGTCTCGAGGCGAAAGTGCATATTGTGACGGGTTCCGCTGCTTCCGTGCAGAATATCGTGAAATCCGTTAATCGTGTCGGCCTGGATATCGATGATGTTGTTCTGGAGCAACTGGCGGCCAGCGAGGCCATTCTCAGCTCCGACGAAAAAGATCTGGGTGTTGCACTGATTGATATCGGCGGATCGACCACGGGGATTGCCATCTTCGCGGAAGGCAGCATTAAGCACACGGCCACCCTGCCGGTAGGCGGCAACTTTCTGACGTCGGATATTGCTACCGGTTTGCGCACGCCTTTTGCGGAGGCGGAAATCATCAAGTTGAAGTACGGTTGCGCATTGACATCAATGATTCCGAAAGAGGAAACCATTGAAGTGCCCAGTGTCGGTGGACGGGAAGCGCGGATGGTGTCGCGCCAGATTCTGGGCAGAATCGTGGAGCCCCGCATGGATGAAATCCTGAATATGGCATTCAAGGAAATGGTTCGTTCCGGTTATGAAGATCTGCTGGCGGCGGGAATTGTGCTGACGGGTGGCACGTCACTTTTACCGGGAATCAACGAAATGGCAGAACAGATTTTTGATATGCCGGTACGCTGCGGATATCCCATAGGGGTCGGCGGTTTGAGCGATGTTGCCAATTCACCGGCTTTTGCAGTCGGCGTTGGTTTGATTATTTACGGCAGTAAAAATATATCGAGCGATTCCGTCTATCGCAAGACGGGTAATGTTTTCAGCGAATTCATTAAAACAATTAAAAAATGGTTTTTAGAGTTTTTCTAAACAAAGAAGGGGGTGCGCATGTTTGAATTAACGGAAGTATGCATCGAAAATTCGGCAAGAATTAAAGTGGTGGGCGCGGGAGGGGGCGGCGGTAACGCCGTTAATACCATGATTTCCTATTCGCTGCGGGGTGTCGATTTTATTATAGCGAACACAGACTCCCAGGCGCTGGGGGCGTCTGCCGCGCCTGTGAAAATTCAGATCGGAGCGGAAGTCACCAAGGGGCTGGGAGCCGGTTCCAATCCGGATATCGGCAAGCAATCCGCTCTGGAATCACGCGATGAAATCCGCCGGCATCTGGAAGGCGCGGATATGATCTTTATTACGGCGGGACTGGGCGGAGGCACCGGCACAGGCGCTGCGCCGGTCATCGCAGAGGTGGCCCGCGAGTGCGGAGCGCTGACCGTGGCCGTCGTGACCAAGCCTTTTCAGTTTGAAGGCAAAAAAAGAAATTTGCAGGCCGAGGAAGGCATCCTGCAGCTGCGTGATGTGGTAGATACCCTGATTGTTGTTCCCAACCAGCGCCTGTTGAGCCTGGGCGGACGGGGGCTCTCCCTGCTGGACGCTTTTAAAAAAGCGGATGATATTCTTTATCAGGCCGTCAAAGGGATATCCGATCTGATTGTTGTTCCGGGACTGATCAATCTCGATTTCGCGGATGTGAAAAACATCATGTGCAATATGGGTATGGCGCTGATGGGCACCGGCACGGCCAGCGGCGAGAACCGCGCTATTGAGGCCGCGCAGCGGGCGATCTCCTCGCCGCTTCTGGAAGACAATACCATTCAGGGCGCGCGGGGCATTCTGCTCAGCATCACCGGCGGACCGGATATGAGTTTGTATGAAGTTAATGAAGCCTCATCTTTGATTCAGTCCGAAGCGCATGAAGACGCCAACATTATTTTCGGTACGGTCATTGATGAGAACATGAAGGATGAAATAAGGATTACGGTGATCGCGACCGGTTTCGAAGACGCGATGAAGAAAAAAAACGCGACGTCCAACGTGACGCATCTGGGTGGTTTCCGGAAGGAAGATTTGTCCACACCCGCTTTCATGCGCAAGGAAAAATCACGTGACCAGGCCAATGTGCTGACGATGGGCATCAACGATGAAAGTGAAAACGTCGATATCGAGATTCCCACGTTTCTGCGCCGGCAGGCGGACTAGAAAGTTATTCGTGGCTGTCCGTCAGGTGCACGGAAGCGGAGGCCATGATCAAAACATGAACTGGAAAGAGAAACAAAAATACGAAACCCTTTTAGCCCGTGAACAGGGTTTTGTGAAAAAAGTCTGGGGAACCTGCCACACGGTTTGCCTGGCCTATCCCAATCTCTACCGGATCGGCATGGCCAACCTCGGGTTCCAGACCGTATACAGGATGATTAACGGGACCCCCTCCTTCCTTTGTGAAAGAGTGTTTCTGCCCGCCGGTAACGACGCCGAATTCGTTGCCGGCGCGGTAGAAACAGTTAGCTTGGAGAGCCAAAAACCCGTCCGCGATTTTGATATTCTGGCTTTTTCTGTTTCCTTTGAAAACGATTACCCTTCCATTTTAAAAATACTGGATCTGAGCGGCATTCCGCTCAAAGCGAAAGACCGTACCAACAGCCACCCATTGGTGATCGGCGGAGGTATTGCTCTGACGCTGAATCCCGAACCGCTGGCTGATTTCTTTGACGTATTGATTCTGGGCGAGGCGGAAGAAATTTTGCCGCAGTTTGCGCGCATGTTTGCGGAGTCCCGGCGGCTTGAGCTCGGCAGGAAAACCCTGCTTGCCGAATTACAAAAACAAATACAGGGAATTTATGTTCCTTCCCTTTATGCAGTGCAATATTATCCCGAAGGAAAGATTAAAAATATCGTCCCGCTCTCAGAGGGATTACCCGGGAGCATTCAAATTTCATCCATCAAAAACATCAATGATTTTTGTACAACCGAAGTCATCAGCAGCATGGACTCGGAAATGGCGGATATGTTTCTGGTAGAAGTCAATCGCGGCTGCCCGCATCTTTGCCGGTTTTGCGCGGCAGGCCATGTTTACGCACCGCCGCGCTTTCGCAGTTATGAAGAAATCGTCACAGCCATCGACCGCGGGTTGATTCTGAAAAATAAAATCGGTCTGGTCGGCACGGCGGTTTCCGATCATCCCGATCTTGTAAAAATTTGCCAATACATTGTTGACCATAAGGCGCAGGCCGGTGTCGGTTCGCTGCGTCTGGACCGGATGGATGAAAAAATAGTAGACATTCTCAAAGCGGGCGGCATTGAAACGGTCGCTCTCGCGCCGGAAGCGGGAAGCCAGCGGTTGCGTGATATGCTTCGCAAGGGGATTACGACCGATGATATCCTGAATGCCAGCCGCATGTTGATTGAAAAAGAGATTTCTAACCTGCGCTTGTACTTTATGGTGGGCCTTCCGACGGAGACCGATGAAGATATTGACGCTATTATCGATCTGGCTAAAAAAATTC
>CAYULE010000015.1:4521-24685 GCA_964445385.1 uncultured Smithella sp. | reverse complement strand
AAAGATGCACTATTAATCTACGCCTTAACGAGGAGATCCATTTAAGCATTGAAGCTAAAATTCTCCGCTCCAAAGACAAAGAAACCATTGCCTCTTTTCTGGAAATGGATGAGGACAGTTTTTATCACTTGAAAAGGATTTTACAGTATAACGCCGCTGATTCCGATCAAATTGAAAAAGAACTGGAGAAGCCTGCTTTTACTTAGATTGTCGCATTCGGAAAGGCTGCTGCCTGTAATGTAATATTCAACAGGATAGCGATATCCTTGAGGGAGTTCATTAATGCCGAAAATTCCTGCTAACAAACTTGAACCCGGTATGATCCTGGGCAGGCCCATTGTAGGCAAAAACGGGATGATTATGCTGGGCGAAGGCACGGAACTGACTGAAAAATGGGTTGAACGAATTCAGGACATGGAAATCGCCAGCGTCTTTATTGAGGGTCCGCCAATTCAAACGATTTCAAAGGAAGAGGCCTTGGCAAATCTGGAAGCCAGGTTCAAACTGGTGGAAGGAAAACCTTTCATGAATTCAATTAAGAGAATCGTTCAGGAACATATTGAAGGACTCTATGATTAAAATGGATCCGAAAATATTACGTCATAAAGTGGAAAACATCAATGCGCTGCCCACCATGCCCAGCGTCTTAAAGCGGCTGTCCTCCGTCATCGAAAAGCCCAGAATTACCATTGTGGAAATCAGCGCGTTTATTTCCAATGATCCGGCGTTGACGACCAAGGTGCTCAAGATGGTAAATTCCGCGATTTACGGCTTCCCGGGAAGAATCGCATCCGTTTCCCACGCGACGATGCTTTTGGGATTGAATGTCATCAAGGGATTGCTGTTGGGCGTGTCTGTTTTTGAACTCATGCAGAAAACGATGAGCGGGCTGTATGAACATTCCCTGGCCTGCGCGATTGCCTCCCGTGTTATTGCCCAGAAGAAAAACCTGAAGGAACCGGAAGAAGTGTCTGTTGCCGGCCTCCTGCATGATATCGGCAAGGTTATTCTAACCCTGGAATTCGCCCAGGAATATGAAAGTGCCATGAAAGAAGCTGAAGAGAAAAAGATATCGATTTTTGAAGCGGAAAAAAATCAGTTTAATGCCACGCATGCCGATGTCGGCGGCTGGTTGGCCGAAAAATGGCGTTTCCCGAACAACTTGATTGAAGTCATTGAGTATCATCATCGTCCGATGCTGGCCAAGAATGCGCCCATGGAAACGGCCATCGTGCACCTGGCCGACCTGCTGGTTCGCGCGCGCGGCTTTGGTTTCGCGGGAGAAAATTTTGTACCGGAAGTCAATCCCATAGCCTTCGAACTCCTGAAACTCTCTGATCAGGATATTAAAGATGTTCTTCGCGAAATGGAAGAAAACATGGAAGCCGCGGAAGACATCGCATAAAACATATGAAAATTGTTGTTGTTGTTTGCAAGGATATTATCCTGAATAATGTGATTGAGCGTGGCCTGAAAGACATTTACCAGGTTGTTACGTTCAATAACATGCCTTCGGCCCTCGACTATATCTACAATTCCGTCCCTAATCTCATCGTCATGAGTATCGCCGACGAAGATCTGACGGGTGTCAATGTTTTGAATGATTTGAAGATGGATCCGATGTTCCATCAACTACCGGTTCTGGCCGTTCTGCCTGAAAAATATGCCATCACCGATTGGCGTCATTTACTGGTAGAAGACTATATCCGCAGACCGGATCTGGAAACGGATTTTGTCGCCCGCGTGAATCTGTCCATTCAGCGTTCGGAAAGAATCGTCGAAATCAATCCCCTGACACGCCTGCCGGGTAATATTTCCATCAATAAAGAAATTCAGGAGCGTATCGACAGTAAAAAAGAGTTTGCGTTCGGTTACGCGGATCTTGATTTTTTCAAACCTTTCAACGATCGCTATGGGTTCAGCCGCGGCGATGAAGTTATTAAAATGACCGGAAGAATCATTCTGGGTATTGTCAAAAGCAAGCAGCCTCAAGGGAGCTTTGTCGGCCATGTTGGCGGCGATGATTTTGTTTTTATCATCGACGCGGGAATGGCGGAAGAAACCGCGGCGGAAATTATTAAAGCTTTTGACAGTCTGATTACCGGTTTATACGATCCGCTGGATCTGAAACATGGCTTTATCAAATCCTTTGACCGCAAAGGCAATGCTTCGCAATTTCCCGTGATGGGCATCTCCATCGGCATCGTCGAAACGCGCAACCGCGCGTTTACACACTATGGGGAAATCACCGAAATTGCCGCCGACATGAAAAAATTCGCCAAGCATCATTCGGGGAGTTGTTTTAAAACAGATAAAAGACAAAGCAACGCGTCGCTGTAATTAAAACGATCGGCGAATGGCACCGAGCCGTTATTGTTCAAAAGGAGATGAATTACATATGGACGAAATGCTTGAACTGGGCCGGCAGGTTCTGGCGATGCAACCCTTCAGTGTTCTGATCGGAGCGGAACTGACCGGTTTTTCCGTGGGGAGAGCAGAATTAAAAGTTCCCATTAAACAGGAACTGAAGCAGCAGCATGGTTTCCTGCATGGCGGCGTCGTCAGTTACGCTGCGGATAACGCCCTGACCTATGTGGGCGGCAGTGTTCTGGGGCCAAGTGTCGTAACATCGGAATTCAAAATAAACTATGTAAGACCGGCAATCGGTGATTACATCGTCGCCCGGGCCTCGGCGATTTATATCGGAAAAAATCAGGCGGTCTGTCGCTGCGATGTTTACGCCGTCAAAGATGCCAAAGAAAACCTGTGCGCGACGGCTCAGGGGACCATTACTAAAATCGGGCAGTCCAAATAGTCGAATCCCGGCGGAGGAACTCGATCCGGAATATCTTTCAGGTGATGCTTGCCTATCCATCCAATCAACATGAAATTGAAAGTTAATTTTGTCGAGCGTTATTCATCGCCTTGTTCAAACGGCCGGCGCACAGACAAAATGCTTCCAGTTTGGCCTGGATGACCTGTGGAAAAGGGGAACCGTCACTTTCAATGGACAGAAACGGCAAGTCGTCAAAATCCGTCAGAACCGATTGTAAAAACGGGTTGTGCGGGTCGGATGCGCTTTTGGCCTGAGCGTGCATCGCTGCGTTCAATATTGATTCCGAGAGGCGGCTGGGCATGCAGCCGAAAGGACCGATGGAAATAACGCCGCACACCGACGTGGCGATTTCGCGGATGGCGCTGCCGATGGTCAGAATCGCTTCGCCGGTCAGATGCGGCGATACATAAGGCGCCGCGTGCCGGATGATATCATCCACATTGACGGGATGGGATAATACAAGCCCGGACTGGTTCATGACCGTCTGAATTTTTCGTGTGTAGCGTTCTACGTATTTTTCAGTCAGTATAAATTTCATACGCTCGAAAGGAGAGAAATGATGCCGGACAATATTTTTTCTCACCAGGTAATTTGTGTATAGAATCCATTCGCTGACCGGTGAGCAGACGACGGCAAATCCTTTTTGAGCCAGTTTTTCGGTCAGGTTTTGTCTCGATATCTCGTCGCGGCGGACAAATATTTCACCCACCAGGGCAATGACGGGAATATCGGCATGGGGACGATTGACACCGGGAATAGCTTTCAAGCGCGCGAGGCTTTCTTTGAGCTCGGCAAGCAGAATTTTAAAATCAGTCTGCTTGAGTGCGTTGACCAGGTGTTGCGATTCATCGGCAAACACCTGCATCGCCTGGTCCGGCTTATCCGCCTTGACCAGGATCAGCGACCGGACGTCTTCCAGAATATCTGATATCAACACAGCCCACCAGGTGCGCAAACGGAACAGGCTGTCCAATCCCGCATAGGAATTTTCGGAAGTGAGCGAAAAGATAGCGACGTCCGGAATTTCCAGTCTTTTAATTAAATCCTCCATAAAGACAGCATATTGTCCGAAGCGGCAGGGTCCGGCGCCGGTCGGCATGAAATAAGCGACAACCTCTCCCGGTCTCCGGATATGCCGGACATAGTTGATCAGTGAACCGGTCGTCAGGATTAAGGGCAGACATTCTTTGCACGATGTGTGGGCTCGACCTATTTTTAAAACACGTTCATCGGCCGCCGGATGAACGAATGTATGAAAACCCTGGCTGATGAAAACAGCAGCCAGCATTCGGGCGCCCAGTTCGCCCATCGACGGGAAAAGCACCGTCACGCGGGGATGGTCAAGGGAAAGACGCTCCAGCCCGGATGTCGTTACCCTTGCCGTGCCGCCTTCAAACGTTGTTGTTGCCACAGTAAATTCTTTTTTCTTCAGGTCCGGGAGACATCGGCCCGGCAATTGCCGATAGGCTCCGATCACATCCAGGAAGGCCTCGATGCGCGTTTCCAGGCCGGCAACGGCGGTATGGCTGTCGAGTTCCAGGGTCAGAGACGGTTTGCTTCCCATCCGATCCCGGAAGTATGTCAAAAGAAAGGAATCCGGACCGCAGGAAAAATTCGTGATATAGGCGCCGAAAAGCTGCGGATGCTTTTCGACAAAAGAGGCCGCTTTCAGAATCTGCTGGCCGGTCCCCCAGTACATTTGTTTTTTATTGGGTTCGGCGTCCAGCGGCAGAAAATCCAGCGGGATAACCTGATAGCCCCGGGAGGCAAACATCCGCGGAATACCTTTATTGGCTTCGGAGGCCAGCCCGGAGTATGGGCGCCCGAAAATGACCACGGCAATCTCATCAGGATTACCCTCAATCTTCGTCAGGATATCCCGGCCGATTTTCTGCATCTCGGCAAAACAGGCTTGTTGTTTTTGCAAGGCAAATCGGAAAGCGCGCCTTGATTCACTTTTGCCGATTCCCATCTTTCCCGCAGTCGCCATCAGGGCGGTTTGAGCCGCCTGAACGCCTGTGGTCAGATTCATCAGCGGTGTCAATATTTTTGTGCCTTTTTCTTGAAGGTGGTCAATAGATGAACGAAATGTATTGCGCAGATAGTAAGTTTCTCCCTGGACAAAAGGGCAAACCTGTGAATCTCTGGCGTCGCCTTCATTGGGAAGCGTTTTAAAGTGCGGGAGAAAAATATAGTCCAGATGTTTCTCCTGGCAAAGCAGTGCGGAGAAAAAACCGTGAGCCAGTTCCGCCGGATAGCAGAAACTTGCATCTTTTTCATCGATGCCTGAGGGCAGGAAGGAATCAGCCAGAACCGGTTCATAGCCCAGGGTGGCAAAAAAGGTCGAATACAGCGGATAATACGTGTTCAGCAGAAAGCTGCGGTTAAAGCCGATACGGCCTTTGATCGAAATATTTGCGGGGACCTGCCCGGTGGCATATTTGTCAAACACCAGATCCTGCCGTATGGCGACGAGATCGAGTTGTTCAACATTATGCTTTATCCCGTGTTGCAGATTGTAGTATTTATTGCAGGCTCCGCCAAAGGGATACTTTTTCCCGTCCAGTTCCATGACCGATATCTCACAGCGCCGGTCACATTTTTCCTGAGCCCCCTTGCAAATAAAAGGTTTGCCATACCCGGCATCACGACTCATTAAAACACTCAGATCAAATGATTGGGCAGGCAAAATCCCCAGTGCTATTTTCTTTTTAACGGCCAGCCCTGCGCCGAATGCTCCCATCAAACCCGGTTCCGGGGGGACAATGATGAGTTTGCCGGTGAGCGCGGCCATCGCCTGTGGTACGGCTCGGTTGTAACAGACGCCGCCCTGCATGAAAATCTTTTGTCCCACAGGCCGGTTACCTTTCACGCGATTGCTGTAGTTCATGCAGACGGAATAGACGAGGCCGGCCAGAATATCTTCCCGCGTTGCGCCTTCGGCAATCGCATTCTTCATATCGGAAGAAATGAAAGCGGCGCACTGATCATTAAAATTGGGAGGCTTATTTCCCTGCAGCGCTAATCCGGCGATGTCTTCCATGCGAACGCCCATCGTTTCATGAGCGGACTCTTCGAGAAAAGAGCCGGTTCCCGCCGAGCAGGCTTCATTCATGGCGTAATCAGCGGCGACGGCATGGGTCAGAAAAGTATATTTGGCGTCCTGCCCGCCGATTTCAAAAATCGTGTCCACTTCCGGATCGAAGTGCGCGGCAGCCGTGGCATGGGCGATGATTTCGTTCATCACACCGTCGGTGAGGGCATGCAAACCGGCTATCTGACGGCCTGAGCCGCAGACGCCTAACGCTTCAATGGTGATATCGGCCGGATCGACATGCCGGCTGATCCGGTCAAAAATCATCCGGTAACAGTTTCTGGCCGCGCCAACCGGATCGCCGTTGGTGCGCAGATAAACATCAGCCAGCAGAGCATCATCTTTTTTTCGCATCAGTACCGCTTTGGTCGTTGTGGAACCGACATCCAGCCCCAGGATGCAAACATCGCCTCGCGAGACGACGCTTCTGGTGATCGTTTTAAATTCCACCTGTTTTGCGAAATCACGGATGGCGGGAAGCGTATCGAATGCCGCTGATTTTTTTTTCATCAGGTGAAGAAGATCAATCGACAGGGTTTCATTTTCACAAGCCCAGAGAGCGGCGCCCAGTGCCTCAAAATACGGGGCTTCGGCGGGGACGATCAGTCCTGCTATTTCCTGCCTTAAATATTCAAGCATCATGGGATTGAGGGCTGCGCCACCCACAATCATGATGTGGCGGCGTGGAATTTTCTTGAGAAGTTCCAGAATTTTTCCCGCCATCATTTTGCAGAGTCCGGCCGTGACCTGTGCCTTGGGAACACCTTTATTGGTGGCATGCGTGCAATCCGATTTACAGAAGACCGAACAGCGTCCGGATACATGATGAGGTTCTTCTGTGGACGCAAAACCTACCGCCTCGGCCAGGCTGACATTCATGCGCCGCAGCTGCTGCAGAAAGAACTCGCCTGTGCCGGAGGCGCATTTGTTGCCGGTTACAACATTCGAGATCAGGCCCTGCCGGTTCATGGCATAAACCATAAAGGTTTCTCCACCGGCGGACACCACCGCCGGACAGAAAATTCCCGGCGGTTGAAGATAACGATAGGCGTATTCAACGGCCTGGGGTTCGGAAATCGATGTGACGTTCAAAAGCTCGCGAAACTTACGGCCTGTGGCGGCAATTCGGTCAAAGGAGGCCAGATCATAAGAGGATAAAACACTGAGCAATGTACTTTTTGGATTACCTTCATGAGCCTGAACCTGAAAGGAGTGTATTCGCCTCTGCCCTTGATGGTCATGAAGCTCAGCAACGGACACACTGGACGCGCCCAGGCATACTCCCAAAACCTTCATGAAGAATAATCCTTTGGTTATTAGATTTCCATATCCGCCTTACGAACGGACGTTTGAGGGTGACCTTGTAATAGAAAAACCATCGTGACAACGCAACCTATTAAAGTAAAGGCAGTATTATAGTCAAGTATTAAATCAGGCTGCCTGCTTTTTCAAGCAGCGGTCGGGAATCGGTATCCATTATAAAATCATGACCTTTTTAAAAAAAATATTTGCTTGTAAAGGTCCTGAATTTTGGTTAATAAACTTAGTGCAGTAATGAACAGGCGTGAAGTTCAATATATTTTGTACAGTAAAAACAAATCACAGAAGTCGAGAAAACAGGCAAATCATGGAAGAAGCAGCGGCAGAAAAGAAATTACAATCTGAAATCAAGCAGTTGAAACAAGATTGTGCTAATATAAAAGAAGTTAACGGAAATCTTGAACATTTGTTGTACATGATTCCCGACGGCATGATGATGATCGGCAAAGATGGCCGGATTATCTATGTAAACCGGGCACTGGAACGGATTATCGGTTATCAAAGCAAGGATATTATCGGTGGTCATTTCAGCGATCCACGCTGGAATTTTAAATGTGTCGATACGGCATCCGTTCCGGCTGATTCTGTTTTTCAGGGCATTTTTGAGACGGGACAGGCGTTGGTGGATAAAGTCTGCCGGATGGAATTTGATCAAGGCAACCAGAGAACTTTCATCATTAATACCGACGTCCATCATGATTCTCAAGGGAATATGGCGGGGGTTGCCGTTCTTATTCGAGATTGCACGGAACTGAACCGTGTGAAAGCGGAAAATCAGGAAATGAAAACGGTGTACGAGCGTCTCGTGCAATACGCCGATGAAGCGATCTTCCGTATCCAGGCTGAATGCGGACGCATTGTCAACATTAACGCCGCCGCCCAGAAGATTTTAGGCTATTCTCTCGATGATTATCTGTCCGACGCCAGAATTCAGAGGAAGGTGATCAACAACCATCACCTAAAAACCTGGAAAACCGCTCTCGAAGAAAAAAACGACGCCAAAAATGTTTTAAAAAATATCATTTTAACCTGCACGGCCAGTGGAGGACAGACGGTGATCATGGAATTTACGGTGATCGCTGTCCGCAATGACCCGGGTGACATTGTTTATTTTGAATGCATCGGTCGCGATATCACCGTCCGCCGGTTTATGGAGGCGGAACTGGCTAAAGCGCAGAAGCTGGAATCGATCGGACTTTTAGCAGGCGGCATCGCGCATGATTTTAATAATATTATGACGGCTGTTTTCGGCTCTCTGGCTCTGGCAAAAATGGAATCCATCCCGGATAGTCCCGCCTTTAAACGACTGGTCAGCGCTGAAGAACACTGCATGAAAGCCAAGGCACTGACTCGAAAACTGTTGGCGTATTCCCGGGGGGGATCCCCGCAGCGGAAAACCGCATCGATTGCAACGGTCATTCGTGACGCCGTCAATTTTTCCTTAAGCGGTAAAAATATTGATTGCCAGTTTGACTTTCCAGAAGGTCTCTGGTCGGCGCAAATCGATGAGGGACAAATGCACCAAGTGGTCCATTCCCTCGTCAGCAATGCCGCCGAAGCCATGCCTCAGGGAGGCGCCATTGATATTGGAGCTCAAAATGTTGATTTAACTTCCGATCAGATACAGCCACTCAAGGCGGGTCCCTACGTCAAATGGTTTGTCCGGGATCACGGCGTGGGCATCTCGCGGGAACACCTGAAAAAAATATTCGATCCTTACTTTACCACGAAGGAAATGGGCAGCGTCAAGGGCATGGGACTGGGACTGGCGATTTGCTATTCGATTGTAAAAAGTCATGAAGGAATGATTACGGTTGAATCCACTCCCGGCGCCGGAACGATCTTCACGGTCTATATCCCGGCGTCGAACGACGAAAAAAATGAACTAAAACCGCTTGCCGCAACAGAGGAACCGGCCGCGCCCCGCAAGAAAATCCTTTTGATTGATGACGAACAAATTCTGCTGGATGTCACGGGCAGTATGCTGAAACATATCGGCTACAATGTCGTAACGGCTAAAAGTCACAGTGATGCCATGGAATATTATCGGCAGGCCAGAGAAGAGGGTAACCCTTTTTCGCTGATTATTATGGATTTGACGATGCGCGGCGATGAGGGAGGAGAAATCGCGATTCGCCGGTGGAAAGAAACTCATCCGGAAGTGAAAGCCGTGATTTCCAGCGGATATGTGAATGATCCGGTCATTGAAGAATATTGGAAATATGGTTTTATCGGGGCCATGGTTAAACCCTACTCCCTTGTAGAGCTGAAAAGTTCCCTGGAAAAAGTTCTGGCGGGCAACGGCAACAGCAGCAAAAAATAAATGAGGAGAATCTATGGGCGAAGGCATAAATGATTACACAAAAAACATTGTTGATTTGAGACGCCACATGTGGATGGACGGTATCGAAGTGGAATTGCGTCGACTGATCTGGCAGATTGCCGTGGTCGGCAAGTACATCTCCGCCAAAATCCATGAATCCAACCGTAAACTGGCCGGATTTAAAAATATTTACGGTGAAGAACAGCTGGCATTGGACCGCGTTACCGACGATATCCTCAAAAATAAATTACAGCACTCCGGCTTTGTCAGCCACTATGCCTCCGAAGAGCTGGAAGACATTGTTGCCATCGGTAACGGTCAGGAAAAATATATTGTTACCGCCGATCCACTCGACGGATCATCGCTCGTGGACACCAATCTGTCCATTGGTACGATCATCGGCATTCATCAGAAATCCATTTTTGATTGCGGAAGGAATTCGATGGTGGCCGCGCTTTACATCACTTACGGTCCGCTCATTACGATGATCTATTCCGCGGGTAAGGGCGCGCACGAGTTTGTCCTGGATCGTGAAGGGGAATACGTCCTCTCCGAAGAAAAAATTCAGCTCAAGGAAAAGGGCTCCATCTTTTCACCCGGAGGATTGCGCAAAGACTGGACAGACGCTCATTTGAGGTTTATCGAGAAACTGGAACAGGACGGCTACAAGCTGCGTTACAGCGGCGGGTTTGTTCCTGACATCAATCAGGTTCTGATTAAAAGAGGCGGCCTGTTCACTTATCCCGCGCTGAAAAAATCGCCTCAGGGAAAACTACGGCTGTTGTTTGAATTGCAGCCGATGGCTTTTATTACGGAACAGGCCGGCGGCCGCGCCACGGATGGCAAAGAAGATATCTTATCCCTGAAGGTCACCTCGGTTAATCAACGTTCGCCGATTTACATCGGATCCGCGACGGAAGTGCAAATGGCGGGGCAATTCCTGTCGCAATAATTACAGATTAAAGGAGCAGCCATGATTTACGAAAACAAAGATCAGTTGAAAAAGGGATGCGAATCGATACTGGCCTGCGACGGCGGCGACGTCCGCGTTTTAGATGAAGGCAGGTTTCAGAGTAAATTGATTGATGATTTAATTTATACCGTCGTCTTCAGCCCCGATCCGGGAGTAAAGGAAGCCGCGGGCTTTTTGATTCGCCGGGGCGCCGCCGCGCTGGGGGTTATGTCCGCGTCGATTCAATCCCTGTATGAAGCGATGGGACGCAAAGAAGTCAGCGGTTTCACCGTTCCGGCGATTAATATTCGCGGCATCACCTATGACGTTGCCCAGGCCGTCTTCCGCGCCGCGATAAAAGGGAATGTGGGACCCGTTATTTTTGAAATCGCCCGCTCGGAAATCGACTACACCCAGCAAAGACCGTTCGAATACACCTGCGTCATCACGGCGGCTGCCGTTAAAGCCGGCTGGCGCGGCCCTGTTTTTCTGCAGGGCGACCACTTCCAGATGAACGCCAAAAAATTCGCCGCGGATGCAGACAAGGAAACACAGGGTGTTAAAAATTTAATCTGGGAAGCTATTGAAGCCGGATTCTACAACATCGATATTGATACCTCAACGCTGGTTGATTTATCGCAGCCCACCGTCAAGGAACAGCAAAGAACAAACTTTTCACTGGCGGCGGAACTCACCACCATGATCCGTGATCTCGAGCCGGAAGGCATCACGGTGTCCGTCGGCGGCGAAATCGGCGAAGTCGGCGGAAAAAACAGCACCGTGGAGGAATTGCAGGTCTTCATGGACGGTTATCTGGAAGAACTCAAAAAACGGGGCGACGCTTTCAAGGGCATCAGCAAGATCAGCGTGCAGACCGGAACCACCCATGGCGGCGTGCCGCTGGCTGACGGCACCGTCGCGAAAGTGAAAATAGATTTTGACGTTCTGGAGAAGATGTCGGAAACCTCCCGTGCGCAGTATGGCCTGTCCGGCGCGGTACAGCATGGCGCGTCCACGCTGCCCGATGAGGCATTCGACCGTTTCCCCGCCACCGGCACCGCAGAGATCCACCTGGCAACCGGTTTTCAGAATATGATTTATGACAGCAAGGGATTCCCGGCTGAACTGCGGACCAAAATTTATGATTATCTGAAAACCAACATGAAAACAGAATGGAAGGAACAAGACACGGAAGAACAGTTCATCTATAAAACCCGCAAGAAGGGCTTCGGCCCGTTCAAGCTGGAATTGTGGCATCTACCGGCGGACATCCGTAATGGCATCTGCGCCGAACTGGAACATCAATTTGCGTTCCTGTTCGACAAGCTCAAAGTCAACGGCACCCGGGCAATTCTGGATAAATCCGTTAAACCGGTCGACGTGCCGCTGAAAATGCCCGCAGCATTGAAGAGCTAGAATACCGTTAAAAAACATATGCGGCCTTCATCGTAAGAAAAGGCCGCGAGCGTTCCCTGCACGGATTCAGTTGTCGTGAATAAAAAGGATGTTAAAAGAAAAACCGATACGGGATTGAGCAAAATATGAAAGCGGCTGTTTTGGAAAAGATTACGAACCTTCGTGAAAATCCACAGCCGCTTTCTTTTGTGGATGTTCCCGAACCTGTCTGCGGCGAAAAGCAAATCCTGGTTCGGATATCCGCCTGCGGCGTCTGCCATACGGAACTCGACGAAATTGAAGGCCGGACGCCTCCGTCTTCTTTGCCCTTCATTTTGGGGCATCAGGTTGTGGGCTATGTTGTCGATCATGGACCTCAATCCGCAAAGTTCGCTCAAGGTCAAAGAGTCGGCATCGGCTGGATCGGTTCCGCCTGCGGTCAATGCGCTCATTGCCGGAAGGGCGAGGAAAATCTTTGCCGGGATTTTAAAGCGACAGGCCGGGATATTCCGGGCGGTTACGCGCAGTATGCCGCCGTATCGGAAGATTTTGCGTTTCCCATTCCTGAGGTCTTTACCGATGCCCAAGCCGCCCCGCTTCTGTGTGCGGGCGCCATTGGTTTCCGTTCGCTTCGCCTGGCTAATCTTGCAGACGGCGAGCCGCTGGGGCTTACCGGCTTTGGCGCTTCCGCGCATCTGGTTTTACAGCTGGCCCGCCATCTTTACCCCCATTCGATAATATTTGTCTTTGCGCGCTCCGAACACGAGCGGCGTTTTGCGCTTGATCTCGGTGCTGCCTGGGCGGGAGAGATAACTGAGAAAAGTCCTCAAAAGCTTGCCGCGATTATTGACACAACCCCCGTGTGGAAAACGGTGGTGGAAGCCCTGGAAAATCTTGCACCCGCCGGAAGACTGGTCATCAACGCCATCCGCAAGGAAGACACAGACAAAGATCAATTGCTCAGGCTGAACTATCCGTTGCATCTTTGGCAGGAAAAAGAAATCAAGAGCGTGGCCAATGTGGCGCGCCGTGATATTGGAGAATTTCTGGAACTCGCATCCCGCATTCCGATTATTCCCAAGGTGGAAGAATATCCATTGTCTGATGCTAACCTTGCGCTCACTGAATTAAAGGCGGGCCGGATCCGCGGCGCCAAAGTTCTAAAAATTGATTAACGCTCAATCTGCCAGCTTGCCACATATTCCCACGATTTGGTTTTCGGGGCAGACTCGTCCTGTCGCCAGCTTCCTGAAAGACCCATTTCTCTGGCTGTCAGCTCAAAATGGCACAGGGCAATGCCCATGTCGATCTCCTGCAGGGAAACATCTCGCAGGTGCCGGTAACCCATAGAGCGCGACAAATAAAACAAGAATGATTTCCGGTCTGATGCATAGACAATCCGCCAGGGTTGCTTGTTGGAGGCTGAAGGCGCCAGGCGGACATTTTCCAATGCCTCATGGTACACGCCTGCTTCTTCGGGCAAAAGCGGCGTTCGGGCATCACCATCAAAAAAAAGTTTTGACCAGGCCAGTCGATGGTCGGAGCCTGCAAAACCACGCATGACCCGTTCCGTCAGACTTCTGTGATCGGCCGAATAGCCAACAGGCGTGATCGTCGGTAGCAGTTCATTTCGGCTCATTCCCGCCGCGCGCCCGAAGGCGCTGATCGCAAAGGTGCCGCCCAGCCAGCAGGTGTTTAAACCCAGCTCGGTGGCTTTTAAGACAAGCTTCTCCTTGCAGTATCCATAATCACAAGTTGCCATCGGCGCAGGGCTGATCATACCCGCCAGGTACTGACGGGCGTTTTTAATGACACCATATGTGCCCAATTTTTTCCAGGTTTCTCGCGGTACGGCACTCATTGAAATCAACACAAAACGTGGTGCATTCCCGAACGGTCCGCGGTGTGGCGCGTTGACCAGTTGCTCTACTGTCTGCAAAACAGCATCTTCAATGGGTCGGTCCGAGTAGGATCGGCAGGAATATCGTTTTCGAATGATTTCCGATACGGGTGTCATGAAACCTCCTCAAAAAATGTTGTTGGCAAATCCTTGCGGCTATTTTATACTAATCCAAGAATTATTTCAGGTAAATCATAAGACAGGAGAGGGCAAACCATGAAACTGGCCACTGTGGAACAAATGCGCGGAATGGATCGGTATGCGATCGAAAACTTAGGCATTGCCGAAGAAACCCTCATGGAGAATGCGGCGCTCGCTTCTATTGCGCTGCTGCAGAAGGAAATCGGCATCTGTGACAAGAATTTTGTCATCTTCTGCGGGGTGGGAAACAACGGAGGTGATGGACTGGCTGTCGCGCGCCTGATCCATTCGGCGGGTGGAAACGTTAAAGTATTTTTAGTCGCTTCGCCGAAAAAATATGCAGGGGCTGCAGCAACCAATTATGACATCGCGTGCAATCTTTCTCTGGATATCCAACTTTTAACAAGAGCCAGTGAAGCTCGGACTGAAACATTACATTGCGACGCTGTTGTCGACGCGATATTTGGTACGGGGCTGGATCGGGAAATCAAAGGCCTGGCCGCCGACGTGATCGCTCTGATTAATCATAGCGGACGAAAGGTGCTGAGTCTGGATATTCCTTCCGGCATCAACGGCGATACGGGGCGAGTCATGGGTGTGGCAGTCAGAGCCGATTACACCGTTACCTTCGGCCTGCCGAAAATCGGCAACCTGCTCTACCCCGGCTATGATCATGTCGGAGAGCTTACGGTATCCCCTATTTCTTTTCCACCGTCGCTTTGTGAAGGCGATGATCTGCGGCTGCAGACCAACGGCTTTGTCGGGTTGCCGCCCCGGCCTGCCGAAGCTTACAAAGGTTCAATGGGCGACGTGTTATTTATTGCCGGAGGCGCCAACTATTTCGGCGCGCCGTATTTTTCCGCCATGTCTTTTTTGAAGGCCGGCGGAGGCTACGCAAGGCTTGCCGCGCCGGCGTCGATTATTCCGTTTGTCGCGCAGTCGGGCCCTGAAATTGTTTATCTGCCACAGAGGGAAACAGCAGCGTTCAGTCTGTCGCTCAAAAACAAACCGGAGTTGCTGGCGCACGCGGAAAAGGCCGATATGGTCGTGATCGGTCCGGGCTTGTCGCTGCAAGATGAAACAATGAAACTGGTCCGGGAGCTGTCCGCCGTCATTACCAAACCGCTGCTGATCGATGGTGACGGCTTGACGGCAATTGCCGAGCGACCCGAAATATTGCTTAAACGGAAAGCGGCGACCATTCTCACGCCCCATGCCGGCGAAATGGCGCGCCTGGCGCGCAAGACCGTGGAGGAAGTCAATGCCGACAAGATCAGCGTTTTGCGCGAAACGGCCAAAGAGCTGAACGCGACCGTTGTTTTCAAGGGCGCGCACTCCCTGGTTGGTCTTGCTGACGGCAGGATCTATGTTAATTTGAGCGGCAATCCTGGAATGGCAACGGCCGGGTGCGGCGATGTATTGACCGGCTGCATCGCAGCCATGCATGGTCTGGGCCTGAATTCCGAGCTGGCAACACGCAAGGGCGTATTCGTGCACGGCTACGCCGGAAACCTGGCGGCAGCGGTAAAAGGTCAGGACGGTATTATCGCAACGGATATCCTGGAATATCTGCCCCTGGCGCTTAAAGATGAACGGGCGGGTACGATTGACAAAAAATATTATGCTCCGCCGATGATTTGATGAAGACCCAAAATTAACTTCTGTCACGGGCACGATTCTGAAATAAACGTCAGCATGTGCTTTCATAGATCAATCAACTGCCTTCAGAGTGCAGGAATGGAATTGCAAACATGTCAGGGAAACCTAAACAGCCGCAGTCGGGATTGGCCCGTGGCTTAAAATCACGGGTAAAAAGCAGCCCGGCGAAGACACAGCAGAAAGATATGGATCCCCGCATATGTGGATTATTGGACGCGGTAAAACGCGGATGGTACCAGCTGGAAACCGGGGAAATATTTACCGGCTTTAAAATCACACCCGACGATATTGTTTTAGATGTCGGATGTGGCGAGGGAAACGCTATCCTCTTTTGCGCAAAACAGGGCGCTCATGTTGTTTTTTCGGATGTCGATGCGACAAAAATCAGGGCATTGATAGAAAAAGCCAAGGAATCCCCGGCAAGAAAAGTGGAAGGGTTCGTTTGTGATTCCATGCCGTTGCCACTGCCGGATGAGTACGCCACTAAAATTCTGTCAACGGAGATGCTGGAGCACACATTAAACCCTGAAAGAATACTGGCGGAGCTGGTCAGAGTGGGGAAGCCCGGCGCCCGATACTTTATCACCGTACCGGATGCCCGTTCAGAAATGCTGCAAAAACCTGTTGCCCATTGTGCCTACTTTTCAGAGCCGAACCACATTCAGATTTTCGATAAAGAAGACTTTGTCCGACTGGTGGAAAACTCCGGATTAACGGTGGAAAGATATGACACCTGGGGTTTTTACTGGACGGTTTTTATGTCTTTATTCTGGATCATTCATCAGCAGGAGAATTTTAATCGACCCGTATTAGACACGATCAAGCCGCCTTACCATCCTGTTTTGCAGAGTTGGGCAAATACCTGGGCGGGATTGATGGAACTGAACGGCTCTGAAAAACTTTTAGCGTCCTTCGATCAATACTTACCCAAAACTCAGGTCATCATTGCCAGGAAGCAATAACACCTTTACGGGATTTATTAATCTAAAAAAGGATGTTACATACCGTCATTGAATAAGGCATGGCCTCACATCATAGCCTTCGGGAAAGGATGTACTCGGCAACGGCAAACAGGTGGTCTTTTTCCGGACCATCGGCAAACACCTCCAACCCGTTTTGAGCCTCCCGGATGAACTGCTCCGCGCGTTTCAATGAATAAGCAATACCGCCGGACTTCTGGATTAAAGTGAAAATGCCCTTTGTCGCTTCCGGCGAAAAAGCTTTGTGCTCGATAATTATCTTAATATTCTGCCGTTCAGCCTCAGAACATTCCGTCAGTGTGTAAATAAGCGGCAGGGTCATTTTGCCTTCTTCCAGATCTTTGCCGATGGATTTGCCGAAATCTTCTTCTTTGGCCATGTAGTCAAGCGTATCGTCAGTGATCTGAAAAGCCATGCCGATCTTATAGCCGTATTGTTCCAATGCTTCAATCTGTTTTGGCGACGCTCCACCCAGGACTGCGCCGCTTCCGCACGCGGCGGAAATGAGCACGGCGGTTTTCTTTTCGACAATGCTCAGATACTCCACTTCCGTAAGACTCGTATCGCCGCATTTCATCAGCTGGAAAACTTCGCCTTCCGACATGATGTTGGTCATTCTGGACATCAGTTGGACAATTTTAATATCGCCGATTTCCGACAGCAGTTTGAATGCTTTGGAATACAAAAAATCGCCGACGAGGACACTGGCCGCGTTTCCCCATACATTGTTCGCCGAGGTTTTGCCGCGGCGAATGACGGCTTCGTCGATGACGTCATCGTGCAACAGACTCGCGGTGTGGATGAATTCAATGGAGGCGGCCAGCGGGAATCGATCATCTCCTGTATAGCCGCACAGCCGCGAACAGATCAGATGGAGCAGGGGGCGAAATCTTTTGCCGCCGCTGTCAATCAGGTGATGGGCCACTTCGGGAATCAGTTTGACATCGGATGTGATATAGCGGTCAAGGTGAACCTCGATTTGGCGCATTTCATCGGAATAGGCGGCAAAGACGTCTTGTATTTTCATATTTAAGTTTTCCTTTGTCTAAACTTTACAGCCAAGGCTTGACAGGAACTCGTAGATCCTCTCTTCAATATTGCTACTTTGCCCGTTGCCAGACGATGTAACTGGTTCCGCCGATGCCGGAAGCAGGGGTTACGACCTTCAGCGTATCACCACTCGCGGACATCAATCTTTTCTGTTTTTGGCCGTTCCAGTTGGGAAATGTGCTCGCCTCAACCATCAGCGTCACAAGCCCGTCTTTCTCACTCGATACCGTGTACCTGCCGAAATAGGCAAGGCATCCGTGGACAACGGCACGGTTTTCTTCAGCAGTGCCCTTCATGCGGTTGTTGGAAGCAAACTGCGGGATGTTTGCCTTCGCAAAAAAGATTGAGAAGCGACCGTCATCAGTCAATATCAT
Source organism: uncultured Smithella sp. (assembly GCA_964445385.1). Lineage (GTDB taxonomy): Bacteria > Desulfobacterota > Syntrophia > Syntrophales > Smithellaceae > UBA8904. The sequence continues at coordinate 6,661 of CAYULE010000015.1, read as the reverse complement.
AGACCCTCGCGGATCCGGCCCGAACTGTTCGAGCTTCCTGCCGTCGGGCCATTCGTTGTAAATGGAGACAAGCGTCCAGTTGCCCTGAATCCGTTGCTGCAGACCAGCCGATTGCTGAGCCTGTAAATCCGCAGCGCCAGATAACATAATAATAGAAGCGGCGGCAACGATAAAAATGAATCCGACCATCCCCTTCACAAACTTATCCATAATTTTCACCCTTAAGCTTCTGAAAAATGATAAATGTCAGTTCAATTCTCTTACGGCAAATCAAGAAATTATTGATTACTCCATACCTCACGAGTGTACTTTACCGAACAGATCATAATGATCCGCGTCGGTGATGACACAATGAATAAAATCACCGATTTTGGCCTTACTGTCTTTAATATAGGTGACTCCGTCAATTTCGGGAGCCTGCCTGCGGCAGCGCCCGACAAACGCAAAACCCTCCCGGTCGCTTATTGATTCAATGAGGACTTCCTGGACAGACCCTATCAATCGCTGATTGATCGCGTGGGAGATGCCAGCCTGTTCGCTCATCACGACATCGCGCCTGCGTACCTTTTCTTTTTCTGAAATACGCGACGGCAAGGCTGCCGCGGCAGTGCCTTCTTCACGGGAATACGTAAAAACGCCCAGATGATCAAATTGAATATCCCTGATGAAATCAAGCAGACGTTCAAACCGTTTTGGCGTTTCACCGGGAAACCCCACAATCAGCGATGTTCTTAAAGCCACATCCGGTATGATCCGGCGCGACTCGGTAATCATTTTTCGAATTTGTTCACTGGACACTTTACGATTCATCGCGGTAAGAATGGTGTCATCCATATGCTGAATCGGCAGATCAATATAGCGGCAGATTTTTTTATGTTTCGCGATGGCTTCCAGCACATCGGTGGTGATATGCGCCGGGTGCGCATATAACAGGCGGATCCAGGAAACGCCTGTTATGGCGGAAAGCTCAGCCAGCAAATCAGACAACTGCGGACGGTTCTTCAAGTCCCGGCCATAGGCGGTGGTGTCCTGGCCGATCAGGATGATTTCTTTAATGCCCCGGTCAGCAAGACGCTGCGCTTCGCATAGAATGTCGGCAGGCGTCCGACTACGGGCCTTGCCGCGAATAGATGGAATCGCGCAGTAGGTGCAGCCGTTGGAGCAGCCGTCGGAGATTTTCAAATACGCACTTGCCGTATGGGCAGGCAATATTCTTTCATGCCGGGAAGTCATTAAAAAATCCGGCTTGGTAATAACGGCTACGCGGTTTGATTTCTTTAAATGTTTAACAACGTTTCCGACTTCGCCTGTGCCGATCAGCAAATCCACTTCCGGAATTTCGCCCAGCAGCTCTTTTCCGTAACGCTGGGCCAGGCAGCCGGCCACGACCAGTTTCAGGTCCCGCCCACTCTTCTTTTTTTCTTCGGCAAGCGACAGAATAACTTCCAGCGCCTCTTCCTTGGCCGGTTGAATAAAAGCACAGGTGTTGACAATGATCACGTCGGCCTGATCCGGCCGGTCCACAAGGGTCATGCCGGAGGAGCAGGCCAGACCGCCCATAACTTCCGAATCAATCTGATTCTTGGAACAGCCTAATGAAATGATATGAAGCCTGGATGGATAAGTATTTTTCACTGCGGAAGCTTTCTAATGAGAACTTTGCGGGGTTTTGCACCGTCCGAGGGGCCGACAATGCCTTCACGTTCCATCTGCTCGATCATGCGCGCGGCGCGGTTATAACCGATTTTCATGTAACGCTGCACAAGCGAAATGGAGGCTTGGCCCAGCTCGCCAACCAAAGCCACGGCCTCGTCGTATTTTTCGTCCATGCCGTCATCTTCGTGTTGGGCCTGAGCGGACTCAAATTCAAATTTTTCAATGGAAGCGTCGTAAGTCGGCTGGGCCTGCATTTTGATGAAATCAACGATCCGGGATATTTCCGAATCCGACAGATAGGCGCCATGGATACGGGTGAGTTTGGATGTGCCCGGCGGAATAAAGAGCATATCGCCTGCGCCCAGCAACTGGTCCGCACCCGTTTGATCGATAATGGTGCGTGAATCAATTTTGGAGGAGACCTTGAAAGAGATGCGCGTGGGGAAGTTGGCTTTGATGAGTCCCGTGATCACGTCCACGGACG
>CAYULE010000015.1:0-4421 GCA_964445385.1 uncultured Smithella sp. | reverse complement strand
GAGATGCGCGTGGGGAAGTTGGCTTTGATGAGTCCCGTGATCACGTCCACGGACGGCCGCTGCGTGGCAAGGATAAGATGAATCCCCGCAGCGCGCGCCATTTGCGCCAATCGCGTCAGAGATTCTTCAACGTCGCGTGACGCTACCATCATCAGATCGGCCAGTTCGTCAATCACCACAACAATATAAGGCAACCGCACGTGTTGGAATGGCGGCGAATTCTTTGCGGTATGATCCGCTGTATCGGCGTCCGGCTGGGTCTCGTTTTTGAGATCTTTTACCGATGCGCCGGCTTTGCCTTTAGGCCCGGTGAGAAGCATCTCGTTGTAAGCATCGATGCTCTTCACGCCCAGCGCGCTGATGACTTTATAGCGACGTTCCATCTCTTCCACCGTCCAGCGCAGCACCTGCGATGCTTTCTTGGGGTCAACAACCACCGGGTGCATTAAATGAGGAATACCCTCATAGGAGGACAATTCCAGGCGTTTGGGATCGACCATCAAAAACTTGACATCGTCCGGCTGCGCCTTAAAAAGAATGCTGCAAATCATGGCATTGAGCGCGACGCTTTTACCGGAGCCGGTGGTCCCGGCAATCAGCAGGTGGGGCATCTTCGCCAGATCGGCAATCATCGGCGTACCGACAAAATCAACACCCAGCGCGATCGGCAAGCGCAGGGATGATTGGGTAAACGCATCGTTGTTCAGGACATCCTTGAGAAAAACCGATTCCCTTTTCAGGTTGGGAATTTCAATGCCGATGACGGATTTACCGGGAATCGGCGCCAGAATACGGATGCTCGGCGCCATCAGCGCCAGGGCCAGATCGTCGGATAGACTGGTGATCCGGTTGATCTTAACGCCCGCGGCCGGCTCCAGCTCATACATGGTGATGACCGGGCCGGGCATGACTTCCACGACACGCGCCTCGACACCGAAATCAGCCAGTTTTTTTTCCAGGATTCGCGAATTGGTAATCAAATGGTCGCGCTTAACGCGTGTGTCCTTCTGAGGCGCTTCTTCCAGCAGCGTAAAGGGCGGCAGCTGAAATTTGCCGTCGGATTTGAGTTTGTTGAAATCGAAATGAGTTTGCTCGATTTTCTTCGGCTTGGCTTTTTTGGGCGCAGGCTCGGTTTCTTCGATGACCGGCGACAATTTTTTTTCAACTTTCAGACGGGAGAAAAGGCCGGTAAAAAAAGTAAAAATCCTGTCTTTGAGCGCTTTGAAAATGCCACCGGCTGATTGCGAGACCTTTTCCGTAACGGAAACAAGAGAAAACTCTATGATAAAGAAAAGCGAGACAATAAAAATAAATATCAGAATAATATAAGTGCCCGCCAAATTGAAATAGCCCAGCAGGAATTTGACAAGACCCGCGCCGATCAAGCCGCCCGCCCGGAGTGTTTCGCCATAAACGGTAACGCCATCTTTAATCAGTACGGCAAGCAGACCGGCACAAGCCAGCGTAAAAAACAAAAAACCGCAGACGCGCCGGGTGTCTAACGCAAAAGCCGGACGCAGAAAGTATTGAAACGCACAGGTCAGGAGAACCAGCGGCAGAAAAAAAGAAGCGATGCCGAGCAGGCGGATGATCGTATCGGCGGTATAGGAGCCAAACTTACCCGTCAGATTATGCGTTGAGGTCCCGTCCGCCACAAAGCGCGTAAAAGAAGGGTCCTGCGGTGAATAGGAAAAAAAACACAGCAAAAGAAAAAGAGCCAGGGCCAGGCAAACCACTCCTATGATTTCTCTGGTCCTGTTATGATCCCTGGGGGTTTCTTCCATTAGAAAGCCGTTTTCATTTCTGACTGGACGTCTTTGATACAGGCCTTACCGGCATGCCGATAGGCGTCGTAATTATTAATAATGATCTGCCTGACTCGATCAATCAGTTCCTGCCGATCTTCCAAGGTGCAATCTTTCACAGCAACCGGTTTATCAATGATAAGTTTGATCTTCCCCGGATTGATCTTCAATGATCGCTTGGACATAATGTCTCCGCTGCCGATAATGCTGATCGGGACGATCGGCACGCCGGATTGAATGGCCAGGTAAAAGGTCCCCGGCTTGAAGGCTTTGATTTCGCCGTCGCGGCTGCGCGTCCCTTCAGGGAAGGTCATGACCGACTTGCCCTGGCGGATGCGCAATGCCGCCAAGTCCATACTCTGCATGGCTTTTTCATGATTTTGCCGGTCAATTTCAATGTACCCCGCACTCTTCATCGCCTTGCCGAAAATGGGGATGGCAAACAATTCTTTTTTCGCAATCCAGCGGAACTGGCAGGAAACATACGCCAGCAGAATAAGAATGTCCATATCACTCTGGTGATTGGCCATAAAAACCTGCGGCCTGCCGCGCAGAATATTTTCTGCGCCGATGACTTCTACTTTTGTGGCACAGATGAAAAGCAGTATTCGGCTCCAGAGGTTGGCGACTTTATGAACGTTATTTTCCGCGTTGTCAAAAAAAGAAAAGACGACACACCAGAATGAAATAAATGCCGTAATCGCAACGCCCAAAGTAACTAAGAGTGCCGAACGAATCATCTTTATTCTTTCCTTGGTCAGGTAAATTTGAGCGCTTAATTTCTACTTGATAATGCCATTGAAGTCAATCGTGAATTACGCTTATTCCCGGTTGTCAATGTCTCTTGCCTATCCAAGGGATGTGATATTTTATTTTTCATTCATAAAAAAGTCAGAAAATAGTTAACACCGAATTACATTCTGTGTATAATGATTAACATAAAGTACATCACTACAACCTTCAGGAGAGTTTTCTTTGACCAAAAAAAAATCCGGCATCTGGTCTTTCTTTGCATCAGTTCAACTGGCTATCGTTTTACTTTTAACGATCGCTTTCTTTGCAGTCATTGGAACGGTGGTTCCGCAACGGGAAGCGGCCGTGGAACTGGCCGGCCGGCTATCGCCGGCATTTTATTCCTTCCTTCAGAAAATGCAGATTTTCGATCTGTATCATTCCATCTGGTTTATTCTTTTATTTGGCCTTCTGGCGATAAACCTCATCATCTGTTCGCTGGACCGATTTCCCATGGCCTGGAGGCGTTTCCGCCTGCGGCCTTCCGTGCAGCAGAAAGAGGCTTTTCAAAATCTGCCGGAAGAAAACACCTTCAAAATTTCATCGGATGTCCCAAAGGTAGCCGGCGTCGCCTCGGATTTGCTGAAAAAGAGATACCGGAACTTTACCCGGGTGGATGATGCGGACGGCATCTTCCTCTGCGCGAGCAAAGGAAGATTTTCTCATTTCGGGGTTTATATCGTTCATCTCAGTATCCTGATTTTCATTGCCGGGGCAATCATTGGTTCGGTTTTGGGCATCGAGGGATCTGTCAACATTAACGAAGGTGAAACTGTAAAAGCGATCAATCTGCGCAGTGACATCCGGTCGCTGCCCCTGCCCTTCTCCGTGCGCTGCGACAAGTTCATCGTTGAGTTCCATAAAAACGGCGCGCCGAAAACTTTTCAATCAGACCTGACGTTTATCAAGGATAACCGGATTATCCATTCGGGTAAACTTCGTGTTAATCATCCCATCGAGATGGAAGGATTCCGTTTTTATCAGTCCAGTTACGGTTCGGCGCCGGGAGGAAAAGCGACACTGGCTTTATTCAGAGATGACGGACGCCGTGATACGATGAATATCGCGCAGGGATACGTGTTTGACCTTCCGGGAAAAGAAGGAACTTTTCAGGTTTTGAGAGTGGAGGAAAATTTAATGAAAATGGGCCCCGCGATCAAAGTCGTTGTCCGGTCCGATAAAAAAGAAGAGATGACCTTCTGGGTTTTCCAGCAGATTGACAAAATTCAGGAGATGAATCCGGATATCATTGCGCAGGTGCCGATGTTCAACCCCGGTCTTTTTCGCCCGTATACCTTTAAGCTTTTAGGACTGGAGGAAAAATATTTTACCGGTCTTCAGGTGAGCCGGGATCCGGGAGCGCCGGTAGTTGCCATTGCCGCCGTTCTGCTGATCTGCGGACTGATGATGGTTTTATTTTCTTATGCCCGCCAGGTCTGGATTCGAATCGACCGGCAGGAAGATCAGGTGCGTATCAGCATTGCGGGACGCAGTTACAAGAACAAGGCGGGCCTGGGAAGGGAAGTTCAATATCTTCTCGCGGAACTGAAAAATAATCTGGAGACGTCCGAATGATCAATACAACCATTTTGAGCTGGGTGACATTCATTTATTTTGCCGCTTTTGTTTTTTATCTTTTCCGGATGATTCTGGGACGGGAAGCCTGGGGAAAATGGGCAACATGGACGGCGCTTGCGGGGCTTATTGCCCAGAGTGTCGCGCTCATCATCCGCTGGAAAACATCCTATGATCTCGATATGGGGCATGCCCCTCTTTCCAACTTCTATGAGTCGCTGATTTTTTTCGCCTGGACCATTGTGTTTT
>CAYULE010000014.1:1580-25468 GCA_964445385.1 uncultured Smithella sp. | reverse complement strand
CTTATTACCGCGGGGGTCATCGCTATGGTTACCACCGTCACTGCTACGATCGTTGTTATTATAATTATCCTCCTGGAGGAAGGCGGCACCGCTGTATCGATCGATGCCGTTATCGTTATTAAAAGTATTTTGACAATGTAATCAAAGGGGGCATGGATGTCCCCTTTTTTTTGTGTTTTTTTCGATTGATGGTATCCGTCTTTGAAATTGGAGATCGTTAACCCTGTTTGTTGAGCAGTTCAGCCTGATGGTGTGAGGCGAGCGCATCGATCATGGCGCCGATGTTGCCGTTGATGAAGCTGTCGAGATCGTAGCGCGTGAGGTTGATGCGGTGATCGGTGATTCGGCCCTGCGGGAAATTATAGGTGCGGATGCGCTCGGAGCGGTCGCCGGTTCCGACCTGGCTTTTGCGCGTCTGGGCCTGTTCCGCGTTTTGTTTCTGCACCATGGCATCCAGAAGCCTGGCCCGTAAAACTTTCATGGCCTTGACCTTGTTTTTAAGCTGGGACTTTTCATCCTGGCAGGTGACAACGAGTCCGGTCGGCAAATGGGTGATGCGGACCGCGGAATCCGTTGTATTGACGCTCTGGCCGCCGTGGCCGGTGGAACGGTAAACATCAATGCGCAAGTCGTTTTGATCAATGGTCAGGTCTACGTCTTCCACTTCCGGCATGATGGCGACGGTGACCGCCGACGTATGAATCCGCCCCTGTGCCTCCGTGACGGGGACACGCTGGACGCGGTGCACTCCGCTTTCATATTTAAGACGGCTGTATGCGCCCCGGCCATCGATCTGGGCGATAATTTCCTTAAAACCACCCATCCCGCCCGCAGGTGATGAACTGACGATTTCCACACGCCAGCCCTGTGCTTCGGCATAGCGGGCGTACATGCGGAATAAATCACCAACAAAAAGACCGGCTTCGTCGCCGCCCGTGCCCGCACGGATTTCCAGAAAGACGTTCTTGTCATCATTGGGATCTTTGGGCAGGAGTAAAACCGTTATTTTCGCCTCCAGATCCGCCAGCTCCTGCTCAAGAAGCGGTATTTCTTCCTTGGCTATCGCCCTTATTTCTTCATCGTTTTCCGCCAGGAGTTCCTGGTTTTCGGCAATGCGCGCCTTGATTTTCTCATACTGGCGAATTTTTTCCACAAGCTCCGTTAAGTCCGAGTGTTCTTTGGCATATTTCTGATAAAGTCCCTGCTTGGAAGCCACCTGGGCGTCACTGAGCATGCCTTCGAGTTCCTGGTAGCGGAGTTCGATATCGCGAAGTTTATTTAGTATAATATCCATAGCTTATTTTGCCGGTGTATTTTTCAAACAATGTTGGTTGAGGGGAAAAGATGCACTTATAGCGCTCCTCTTTATGGGAGGACGCAGCTATAAATGCCGTGAATGTTTTGACCTGTTTATCATGTGGATAAAATCCAAAAGGGTCTGCCCGCTGGCAGCAGGTTAAGGCTATGCTTTTTTGGTTGTTTTCTTTGTGGCCGGGGCGGTTTCCGCTTTGGGCGCGTATTTCTTTTTGAATTTTTCCACGCGTCCCGCCGTGTCCATAATCTTTTGTTTGCCGGTGATGAATGGATGACAATTGGAGCAAATATCTATTTTGATATCTTTTTTTGTTGATTTCGTTTCGATCACATTTCCGCAAACACAAGTAATGGTCGTTTCTTTGTAATCCGGATGAATACCTTCTTTCATTTTTCCTTCTTCCTCCTGGTCCTCTATCGTTGATATTTGATAAAGGTCTCTATAATTTTAAGCAGATGCGCTGCCTTATCCTATAAGCGGTAAAAATTCAAGATAATTATTAACGGGTTTCAACCTGCCCTGGCAGGGTTAAGAATTCATGGAATCCAGAAATTCTTTGTTGGTTTCCGTTTTCTTGATTTTTCCTATAATGAACTCCATCGCATCGACCGGATTCATTTCCTGTAATAAGCGGCGCAGGATCCAGACGCGGTTGAGATTCGCTTTGGGAATCAGCAATTCTTCTTTTCGTGTTCCTGAGCGGATCAGATCAAACGCGGGGAAGATGCGGCGGTCGGCAATGCGACGGTCCAGATGCAGTTCCATGTTGCCGGTGCCTTTGAATTCTTCGAAAATGACTTCGTCCATACGGCTCCCGGTATCAATCAGGGCGGTTGAAATAATTGTTAAGCTGCCGCCGTTTTCAATGTTTCGCGCCGCGCCGAAGAAGCGTTTGGGCTTGTGCAAGGCATTGGAATCCACACCGCCGGAAAGTACCTTGCCGGAAGGCGGCACGACCGTGTTGTAAGCGCGGGCCAGACGCGTGATCGAGTCGAGCAATATGACAACGTCTTTTTTGTGTTCGACCAGGCGTTTTGCCTTTTCGATAACCATTTCGGCAACCTGAACGTGGCGCGATGCCGGTTCGTCAAAGGTTGACGAGATAACCTCGCCTTTAACACTGCGCTGCATATCGGTCACTTCTTCGGGACGTTCATCAATCAAAAGTACCATCAAAACGACTTCTTTATGATTGGCCGTGATGCTATGGGCGATATCCTGCAATAATACGGTTTTACCGGCGCGCGGTGGGGAAACGATCAGGGCGCGCTGTCCCTTTCCGATAGGCGCGAACAAATCCAGGGTTCGCGTGGAGAAATTTTCCGGGTCAAATTCCAGATTCAATTTTTCATCGGGATAAAGAGGGGTCAGGTTGTCGAAGAGAATCTTATCGCGGGCCTGTTCCGGGCTTTCAAAATTGACTTCATCAACTTTCAGCAGAGCGAAGTATTTTTCACCTTCTTTAGGGGGACGGACTTCGCCGGCAATGGTATCGCCGGTTCTTAGATTAAAGCGGCGGATTTGCGATGGTGAAATATAAATATCATCGGGGCTGGGCAGGTAGTTATAATCGACCGCGCGCAGGAAGCCGAAACCGTCCGGAAGGATTTCCAGAACGCCGGAGCCCGAGATCACGCCGTTTTGTTCCGCCTGGGTTTGCAAAATGGCAAAAATCAGGTCCTGGCGGCGCATGCCGCTGGCTCCGGGAACTTCTATTTCCTTGGCCAAATTGTTGAGCTCGCTGATGGGCAGCCTCTTAATGTCTTCGATGTTCATAAATATTTCCTTAATTTAGATTAGTAACAGGCCCGATATTGAGATGAAATGTATTTGTATTGACTGCATTAATTTTCAAGAAATACACGAGGATATTCACGATTTTCAGCAGTTATGGATTTAATATCGGCTTGTTTATTTGAATACTTGAATCGCTCCAAAAGGCAGGGCTAAATTTGCCCCTGACGAATTGAGTGTTAGGTTATATGAATCATTACAAAGTGTCAAGATATTTTATTGCCGGGAAATTATAGATATAAGAACATCCGCAAGTTTTTTCTTGATTCCTGAGCCGCACTAAACTAAATGATATCTATAAATATTTAGAGATGAGAGGTTTATATTTTTATGAGTGATGAGAATCCCCATGAAGGGACGGATGTTCCTGTTCCCGACGGTCCTCGCGAAATCTGCCTGGAAGAACTGAGTGATAATCTGAGGGCGGCTTGCGAGCGTGCGGGCTGGACGTCTCTGGCGCCGGTCCAGGCCAAATCCATTCCTTATCTGCTTTCCGGACGCGATGTGATGATTCAGTCGCGAACCGGCAGTGGAAAAACCGGCGGTTATCTGCTGCCGATCATGCAGAAAATCGATCTGCAGAAGAATGTCGCCCAGGCACTGGTTCTGGTTCCTACTCGCGAGTTGGCCCTGCAGGTGTCCCAGGAAGCCGAGATGCTGTTTCAGGGGACACAACTGCGGACGGCTGTCGTTTACGGCGGTGTCGGTTATAACGCTCAGCTGGAAGCTTTCCGGGGGGGGGCTCAACTGGTCGTTGGCACGCCGGGACGCATTCTGGATCATCTGCTGAAAAATACCCTTTCGCTGGATCATCTGAAAATGTTGATCTTTGATGAAGCGGACCGGATGCTGTCGATGGGATTTTATCCTGATATGGTCAAAATCCGGAAATATATCCCGGTAGGCAAGATTACGAGCAGCATGTTCTCCGCCACGTTTCCGCCGCAGGTTATTCGTCTGGCCGGTCAATTTTTGCACGAACCGGAGTTGTTGAGCTTGAGCGGTAATGAAGTGCATATTGCCGAAAGCGAGCATATTTATTATGTCGTGCCGGGAATGCGAAAGGAACGCTCACTGGTGCGGATTATCGAGATCGAAAATCCCTCTTCGGCCATTATCTTCTGCAATACCAAAGATACGGTGCACTACCTTTCCGTCGTCCTGAAGCGTTTTGGCTATGATGCCGATGAACTGAGCTCGGATCTGGCCCAGAGCGCGAGGGAAAAGGTGATGGCGCGGGTGCGCCGTGGCGCGCTGCGCTTTCTGGTCGCCACTGATGTGGCGGCTCGCGGTATTGACATCCCCGATCTTTCGCATGTGTTTCAATATGAGCCGCCGGAAGATCCGGAAGCCTATATTCATCGTGCCGGACGCACCGGAAGGATGGGGTCAAGCGGCGTTGTCATTTCCGTGGTCGCGGAAATGGAAAAGTTCAAGATGCAGAGCATCGCGCGTTTTTACAATATTCATATGGAAGAACGCCAATTGCCGGATGATGATGAACTTGAAAGAGTGGTTGCTGAACGGATCACCGCGCTTCTGGAAGCACGTCTGCGCGGCCGCGACAATATTCAAATGGAACGGATGCGGCGTTTCCTGCCGCTGGCTCGCAATCTGGCGCAGGCTGAAGATGAACTGGCGATCGTCACCATGCTGCTGGACGATTATTATCAGCAGACTCTGCACGCGCCGCCGGTTCAACTCGCCGGCGATATCGTGGAAGAGGGAAGCCAGTCCAAGCCAAAACCGAACCCAGGCTTGCGGCCTAAACCCCAAAATGGAAGGCCGCGGCCAAGGAATAGAAGAGAAAGAAAAATATAGCCATGCCGATAAGAGCTTCCCGCTTCTGGAAATCAATCTTGCCGTTGATGGCCTGTCTTTTGGCGGTCTTGTTTCTTTCCTGCGCGACAAAGCCGCCTGTCGTTCCACCCCACGCGCCGCCTAAACCGGCAAAAATTGCTGTTGTGCTGGGTGCAGGCGCATCCAGGGGTTTTGCGCATATCGGTGTATTGAAAGTTCTCGAGAGCCATCGTGTCCCTGTTCATATGGTTGTCGGCACGAGCGTCGGTTCTGTCGTCGGCAGTCTCTACGCATACGGTTATAATCCATTTGCCTTGCAGACGATGGCCTTGTCTATTCAGAAGGATGATGTGGCCGATTATATTATTCCGGATAATGGATTCATTAAAGGCGAAAAACTGGAAAAATATATTAATCATAAAGTGAAATATACGACCATTGATAAATTCAAAATTCCCTTTTATGCCGTGGCAACCAATACGCAAACCGGTCGGGAGATAGTGTTTGGCCGCGGCAATACCGGCCGTGCCGTGCGAGCGAGTTGTTCCATCCCCGGTATTTTTCAGCCGGTCGTGATCGGCAATCAAGCCCATGTGGACGGCGGCGTGGTCAGCCCCGTGGCCGTTGATGTTGCCCGTCGGTATGGTGCGGACGTCGTGATTGCCGTCGATATATCGTCGGGCCTGTCTTCTGTCGCGCCCAAGGGGACGATGGAAACCATCATGCAGGCGATCGATATCATGAATAACAGAATGGCTGTTATTCAGTTGAAGAATGCAGATGTGGTCATCAAACCCAAAGTGGGTTATATCGGCGCCAGCGATTTCTCCAAGCGGCATGAAGCCATTATGGAGGGCGAAAAAGCGGCTGCCGAAGCCATGCCGGCGATTAATAAAATCATAACCAGGCTTCATCAGGAAGGCCGGTTGCGGTAAGAGCCATCCGAGTAATTAACAACTTATCTTTAGTCTTTACCTGTATTCGTCATTTGTGTATCTGTTCCCGTAATGAAGAGGAGAAAAATATGGGAAAGTTATTGCATGTATTAATGATTGAAGATTCTGAAACGGATGCCCGTCTCATCATTCAAACCCTTCAAAATGGCGGCTATGACCCTGAATTCATGCGGGTTCAAACGGTCCGGGACTTACGTGATGCACTCCGCGATCAGATGTGGGATGTTGTTTTATTCAATTTTATGTCGCCGAGTTTCAATGGTTTGGAAGTCATTGCCCTGCTCAAAGAAATCAATGTCAACCTTCCCCTGATCATCGTCTCCGGCGCCGTCGGTGAAGAGGCGGTGGCGGAGTGTATGAGACGGGGTGCCCTGGATTACATCAAGAAAGACAATTTATCCCGGCTTGTTCCAGCCATCGAAAGAGAACTGGCCGCGGTAAAATTTAAAATTGAACAAACAGCCCGGATGGAGACCCTGATCGCCAAACAGATTCAGTTGGAGAAGTCTCTGGCTGAAAGTGAAGAAAAGCTTACCGACTTCGTGGAAGAGGCTCCCCTCGGGTTTTGTATTGCTGACCTGTCGGGCCACGTTCAATTCGTCAATCGGAAGATCGAGGAAACAACAGGCTGGACAAGGGAAGAGCTTTTGAACCAGGAAGGTCTGACGATTGGATTTTTTAACGAAGAAACAAAGCGGATATTGCTTACAAGACTGGCCGCAAGACTGAAAGGAGATGCGCCGCAAACAACGGAGATTCCCATTACCTGCAAGAACGGCAAGCAACTCTGGATCAACCTGAAAACGACGATCCAGTATAAGGACGGTCAGCCCAGCGGATTGCTGCTTGCCTTTATCGATATTACCGATCGTAAGCAAGCGGAACAAAAAGTATTGGAAAGCGAAGCAAAATACCGTCTGCTGGTGGAAAACAGCAGCGAGGTTATTATCATCGCCCAGGAAGGTAAGTTGAAATTCGTCAATCGGGCATCCATGGAAATGTTTGGTTCTTCCTACGAGAAGCTGACGACAGTCCCTTTTGTCGAGTTTATCCATCCCGAAGATCGCGACCTGGTTGTATCCTATCATCTTCGCCGCCTCAAGGGTGAAAAGGTGCCTTCCCGCTATACTTTCCGGGTGGTGACGCAAACCGGAGACGTGAGATGGGTGGAGATTCGCGCTACGGTTGTTTCCTGGGAGGGGAAGCCCGCCACATTGAATTTTATCACGGACATTACCCGGCGCAGACAGATGGAAGAAGCGCTGAAAGAGAGTGAGGGAAAATACAGGTTTCTCACTGAAAAAATGACGGATATCGTTTGGATAGCCGGTTTGGATTTAATCACGATCTATGTCACCCCTTCCATCCAGAAAGTGTTGGGGTTTACGCGGGAAGAACGAATGCGTCAAAGCCTCACTGAACAATTGCCGCCTGAGTCATTGTCCCGGGCGTGGGAAATGCTGACCCGGGAGTTGGCCCTCGAAAAACAGAGTTGTGCCGATCCCGCAAGAACCGTGAATATTGAACTGGAGTTTTATCATAAGAACGGCTCCACCCGCTGGCTGGATGTGATCATCAGCGGGATTCGCGATGATCATGGCGTTTTAACCGGCATTCATGGCGTGGCCAGGGACATCACCGAACGCAGAAAGACCGGGGCGAAGCTGAAAGAAAGCGAGGAGCGATTCAGCGCCCTGTTTGACCAATCGCGAGACTGTGTTTACGTCATTGATCTGGAAGGCAACTTTATTGATGCCAACCCGTCGGCTTTGAGCTTACTGGGGTATGACCGGGCAGATATCCCATCGTTGAATATTGTTTCTTTGTTGCATGAAACCGATGCGGCTAAAGGCCTGCAGGACTTCGAAGAAATTGTCCGCACCGGTTTCCAAAACTTTATCAGCGGCTATACATTAAAATGCAGGGACGGCAAACTGGTCTCTGTGGAAACCCAGGCTTCTCTCGTTTACAGAGAAGGTAAACCCAATTCAATTCTAGGCATTGCCCGGGACACGACCGAACGTAAGAAGGCGGAGAAAGCGCTGCAAGAGAGTGAAAGAAGACACAGAGAATTGATTGACTTTCTACCGATATCGCTTTTTGAGATGGACCTTCAAGGTAATATCACTTCCGCAAACCCTGCCGTCTATGAACTTTTCGGATATGTACAAACTGATTTCGAAAAAGGCTTAAATGCAGTTCAAATGATTATACCTGATGATCTGGATAGATTTGGAACGAACTTTCGGAGGCTTTTAAACGGGGATAAGAAGGGCACTTCAGAATACACCGGAATCAGAAAAGACGGCAGCATGTTTCCTTTTCTGGTCTTTCCCAGCGTTATTGTCCAAGAAGGCAGGCCAACGGGGATAAGGGGCGCTATCATCGACCTTACCGAACGCAAACAGGCCGAAGAGAAGCTGCAAAAGAGCGAGGAAAAATATCGCGGCATTCTGGACAGCATGGAAGAAGGTTACTACGAAACAAATCTTGGCGGCAACTTTACTTTCTTCAACGACTCTTTGTGTCGGATATTGGGGTATCCCTGTGAAGAAATGCTCGACCTGGGTTACAGGGAATATCTGGATCCGGTCAACGAGAAAAAAATTTCAGAAGTGTTCAATAAAGTACTCACAACAGGAGCATCCGCAAGATACGATTACCAGCTGGTCAGAAAAGACGGGGGGAAAAGATGGATTGAAGCGTCGATATCTTTAATCAAGGACTCAGCAGGACAGCCGGCAGGGGTCCGGGGCTTAGTTCATGATGTCACCGAACGCAGGGAAATGGAAGAAGCTATCCGGCAGTCCGAAGAAAAATATCGATCCATCATTGAGCAAATGGCGGATGGTTATTTCGAAGTTGATCTGACCGGTCATTTTATCTTTATGAATGACGCGCAGTCCGGAAACCTTGGCTATTCGCGGGATGAGATGATCGGAATGCAAACCCGGCAGTATGTCGTTAAAGAAAGAGTCAAAGAGGTATATACTCTCTTCAAAAAAATCATCGACACGGGTATCCCGGTCAAGTCCTATGATTTGGAGCTTGTAAAAAAAGACGGAACAAGGGCTTATCAGGCAATTTCAGCTTCTCTTATCCGGAATACAGAAGGGCAACCGATCGGTTTCCGGGGGATTTCCCGGGACGTTACCGAACGCAAGATCGCGGAAATTCAGCTTCGAAAATATGCAGATGAAATCAGTGATCTTTACAATAATGCCCCCTGTGGATACCATTCCATCAGCGCCGATGGTTCATTCCTGCGTATCAATGATACGGAGCTTAAATGGCTGGGATATACTCGCGATGAAATCATCGGGATAAAAAAATGGGGTGACTTGATGACTTCGGAGAGCCTGACCCATTTTCAGGAAATCTTCCCGGTATTTCAAAAGCAGGGTTGGATTAATGATCTGGAATTTGATGTCATTCGCAAGGATGGATCCGTTTTCCCAGTACTGGTCAATGCCAAAGCCATCACCGATAAACAAGGCCGTTTTATCCAGAGCAGTTCTAATATTTTTGATATTACACAACTCAAGAAAACGCAATCGGAACTGAGCAAAAAGAATCTGGAACTCACCTGGGCTTACGAGGACCTGCGGCAAAAACAGGCGATGATTCTCCAGCAGGAGAAAATGGCATCCATCGGGATGCTGGCGGCCGGTGTCGCCCACGAGATCAAAAATCCGCTGGCAATCATATTGCAGGGTATTAACTATCTGCAGTCAGCCGTCGAGCATGATTCGCTGATGATCAACGTCATTGAAAGATTGAACAATGCCGTTTCGCGTGCCGATATCATCGTTAAAGGTCTGCTCAGTTATGCCCGCCAGACGCCGGTTTTGCTTGCTAAACAGGATATTCGGGAGTTATTGGATGAAGCTCTGGTGTTAACAGAGCATGAATTTCACGCCAAAACAATAAAGTTAGTCAAAGACTACCCGGCGGATTTGCCGATGATTTCTGTTGACGATAATCAGATGAAACAAGTTTTTGTCAACCTGATTATCAACGGCATCGAAGCCATGCCACAGCGAGGCGTATTCACCATCCGCGTCCGGCAAATAAAAGATGATGCGGGTAAAAATGCCATGGAACTCTCTTTTCAAGATACGGGACATGGAATTCCCGCCGATAAGATCAAGAATATCTTCGATCCGTTTTATACGACCAAAGCTATTGGGAATACAGGTTTAGGGCTTTCTGTTTCCAAAGGAATTATTGACATGCACGGAGGAATCATGTACGCTGAAAGTGAAGAGGCGAAGGGAGCAACCATTATCATCAAACTGCCCATACCATCGTAATCATTAGGAGGTTTTGTTATGGATAAACCTATCCATATTCTGGCTGTCGATGATGAGGAATCATTCACCTTTTTCGTTAAACTTAATCTTCAATCAAATATTGACCATCATTTCAAAGTGACAACCGCCAACAGTGGCGAGGAAGGTCTTCGTCTGGCCAAGTCGATCCGACCGGATTTGATTCTGCTGGACATTATGATGCCTGATATATCCGGAGCGGAAGTCGCGGAAGAACTGCTCCTGGATACCCGTACGAAAAATATTCCCATTATTTTCTTGACCGCACTGGTGAAAAAAGATGAAGTGGAACACGAAGAGGGACGAATGGGTGGCCGGGAATTTATTGCCAAACCGGTCAGCAAAGAAGAACTGATCAAACGGATCGAAACAACGCTGAAATTAAAGCAGGAAATCGGTTCCTTATAATACGTAAAAATAACCGATTTGACTTTAATCGGATGACTTTGGCTGTAAAAAAATATGAAAGTAAATAAAGGATTAATCATGCAAAAAATAATGATTTCGCAAACGCCCCGCCGATTATGCCGTAGGGTATGTGTTTTCTGCCTGATGTTGTCAGTTTTGCTGCTTATCAACTGTGGTGGCGGCGGTGGAACATCTGCGCCGCTGATCATTCTCAGTTCCGCCAAGGATATCACGGCATTTTCGATTATGGGAAGAATCGGAATCATTTCTGGCAATACGATTTCCGTGACCGTGCCGGATGGAACGAGCCGCGCGGCGCTGGTTGCCACATTTACCACAAGCGGAGTATCGGTCCGGGTTGGGGGGACCTTGCAGAACAGCGGTGTTACGCCCAATAATTTCACCAGCCCGGTAGCCTACGTTGTTGTCGCGCAGGATTCATCAACAAAGACTTACACCGTGACGGTAACCGTTGCCCCTCCGGCGCCGTTGCCCTCTGCTGATATTATCGCCGGCCATGCTGCGGCGGCAAATTTTAATATCATTCCTCAGGCGCAGATTAATGCGGCTAAGGCCAACCTGCATATCGCTTACGGCCATACCTCGCATGGCAGCCAGATTATTACCGGCATGACTGCCTTGGCTGATTCGAACAGTCTTTACAACTGGAATGAGGGTGGAACCGGAGGAGCGCTTGACCTCCGTGACGGGGCAATGGGCGGAGATGTCGGCTATTATCCCGACTGGGTCAATAACACCCGATCGTACCTTGGGACGGTCAATGGGTCGGGAAGGGGTGCGAACCATCCGGAAATCAATGTTATCATCTGGTCCTGGTGCGGACAGGCGTCGTCTAAAACCCAGCAGACCATGATCAGTGAATATCTTGCGCCGATGACTCAGCTGGAAGCCGATTATCCCGGAGTAAAATTCGTATATATGACCGGCCATCTGGAAGGAACCGGTCAATATGGAGACCTGAATGTTCGCAATCAGCAGATTCGGGATTATTGCATTGCCAATCATAAAGTTCTTTTTGATTTTGCCGATATCGAGAGTTACGACCCCAATGGATTGCAAAACTTCATGCTGTTGAATGCTGATGACGGATGTAATTATTCGGGCGGCAACTGGGCAATACAGTGGATAACGGCTAATCCCGGCCACGAGTTAACCAATTTGGCCTCAACCATCTGTACGGATTGCTGCGCGCACAGCCGCCCGTTAAACTGTGTCTTGAAAGGACGAGCCGCCTGGTGGTTATGGGCCAGGCTTGCAGGTTGGAATGGAAATCCCTGAGTTCATGTTGAATCCTTGTTGCTGCCGGAAAACTGGAGCTCTTGATGGAGAAGATCATTCAAAAGAAGTTCAATATTGATAAAGAATTAATTATCATTTTGCTGCTGGTGGCGATCGTCTGTTTTATTTACTTCTTTATTGTCAACCAGAGAGCGTTTTTAAATGTTTTTTACCTGCCGGTTTTGCTGGGCGCTTTTTTTTTCGGCAAGCGTTACGCAATGGTGTCAGCCACTTTTTCCGTCATCATTATTGGGCTTTTGGCTTATTTCTTTCCCCACAGCTTTGCCGCGCAAACCGGTGCAAATGCCGATTTCTTCAAATGGCTCGATCTGGTCACCTGGGGGCTTTTTCTGATGTTTACCGGCTATTGCATGGGAATGCTCTATGATAAAAAAGAAGAATCCAGAAAAGAACTGCAAAGAACATACAGCGGCATCATCGAGATGCTGTCGCTGGTGATTGAATCAGCGGACAATTATACACAAAGCCATTCCCACCGGGTTTCCATGATCTCAGAGATGATTGCCAAGCGGATGAGACTCAATGAGTTTGAAGTAGAAAATATCCGGGTGGCCGCGCTTTTACATGATTTGGGAAAGGTGGGTGTAAGCGAAGCCGTCCTGCAAAAAGTTACGGATCTGACCGTTCAAGAAAGAGTCAGTATACGGCAGCATACCTGGCTGGCCGTCAATTTGCTCGAACCACTCGGCGAAACCGTGGGTGATATCCTGCCGATCATCTTGCATCACCATGAGAAATATGACGGCAGCGGTTATTACAAGGCGGCGCAGGATGATATTCCGCTGGGTGCAAGAATTATCGCCGTGGCGGATGTTTATGACGCACTGACCACCGACCGCCCCTACCGCAAAGCGTTCAGCTCGCTTCAGGCCAAGCAGGAAATTATTGCCAATTCCGGAAGCCACTTCGATCCTCAGGTCGTCGCGGCTTTTAATCAAATATTCCCTTATCTTGAAACGGAAAATTATCTCTCCCCGGCTATCTCGGCCAAGGCGGGCTGAGCTTATTCTAAAAAGACATTTATTTTCGGAGATTATATTTAATCATTTTCAACTGCAAGCCCTTGCGGCTTAAACCCAGCTGCTTTGAGGCCTTCGTGACATTACCCTGGGTTTCTTCGAGGCATTTGATGATCATCTGCTTTTCTACATTTTCCATGTGCGTACGCATAAAATCTTTGAAGGGTTGCTTGTCTTTATCGGTACCCGTCATGGACTCTTTTTCCAGTCCCGCCTTAAATTCCGGCGGAACCTCGTCTGTGGTGATGATGGAATTCTCAGCCAGTAACATCATTCTTTCGATCAGATTTTCCAGTTCCCGGATATTGCCGGGCCAGGAATGACGTAACAGCATTTCTTCCACCGCGGCGTCCATGCCGTTGATAGCCAAGTCCAGTTTTTTATTAAATTTATCGATAAAATAATCCACCAGCGGCAAAATGTCATCCGTTCTTTCCCGCAAAGGGGGAACGTTGATGGGAAATACATTGAGACGATAAAATAAATCTTCACGGAAACTTCCGTCCTGCACACTCTGTGTCAGGTTTTTATTGGTGGCGGCGATGAAACGCACATCCACCTTGATGGTCTTGAGGCCGCCCACTCTTTCAAATTCCTGTTCCTGCAGGACACGCAGCAGTTTGACCTGCATATCCCGTGGAATTTCGCCTACCTCATCGAGAAATAATGTGCCCTTATGCGCCAGTTCAAATTTGCCTGGTTTGGTGATGGCCGCACCGGTGAAAGCGCCTTTTTCGTAACCAAACAGCTCGCTTTCCATCAGGGTTTCGGCAATAGCCGCGCAGTTGATTTTAATCAGCGGATTATTTTTTCGCGGCGAATTGCGGTGAATGGCTTCGGCAACCAGTTCCTTGCCGGTGCCGGTTTCGCCGTTAATGAGAATGGTTGTGGTGGTGGGCGCCACCCGTTTGATGGCGTCGAATATTCCCTGTGTGGATTCGCTGGATCCGATGATGCCGGTGCGTTCGATTTCTTCCGGTGGCAACAGAAGTTCGTTTTCTTTTAAATTACGGGTTTTAATGGCTTTTGAGACGATGTTTTTTAATTCTTCAAGTTCAAAGGGTTTGGTGATGTAATCCAGTGCGCCTTTTTTGAGGGCTTCAACAGCTGTCGCCACGGTTCCATGAGCGGTGATCATAATCACGGGAACTTCCGGGTATTCCTGACTGGCGCGATGAAGCAGTTCCATGCCGTCAATGCGCGGCATCTTCAAATCCGTGACGACGGCGGCAATCCGGCTGGATTTTAAAATTTGCAGAGCTTCAAAGCCATCGGCGGCAGAGGCGACCTCATAACCTTCTCTTTTCAACATAGCCGCGAGGACCAGACGCATATTCAATTCATCATCGACGATTAATATTTTATTCATGGTTTACAACTATTATGACTTAGCGATTAAATCAAGACGGATTGTACTTATATTTTACCATCCACACGGAGTCGTATAAAGAAGACACTGCCCTGTCCGGGAAGGGATTTAACACGGATGGAACCGCCATGTTCCTTGATGATCCTCAGGCAGATCGCCAGCCCCAGTCCCACACCTCTTTCCTTTGTGGTGTAAAAAGGCTTGAAAATGTTTTTCATGTCGTCTGCGCTGATGCCGCTGCCTGTGTCCCGGATGGTAATACCGACCGCCGCACCGGCGTCGGTTTTGATGTGCGAGGTCCGAAACGTCAGGTTGCCGCCTTCAGGCATAGCCTCAATCGCATTTAATGAAATATTGATAATCACTTGGAGAAGCTGCTGCTCATCCACTTTCACGGCTGGCAATCCCTCATGCAGTTCCTGGGAAATGACAATGTTATCGGCAAGACGATTGGCGGCGATGATAGAGATTGCCTTGAGAATAATGGCATTGATGTCCTGTGCCTTAAGTTTGCTGGAGAAAGGGCGGGCGTAATCCAGAAACTGGCTGACGACGGTGTTGAGCCGGTTAACCTCCTCGATAATCACGTTTAAAAGCTTGCTATGCTCTTCCGTTGCGGCTTCGGACTGGAGATATTGCGCAGCTCCTTTGATAGAGCCCAGAGGATTGCGGATTTCATGGGCGAAAACAGGCGCCATTTCAGAAAGCAGCAGGGCCTTTTCCCTTTCCAGCTTTTCATCAAACTCGTAAAGGGACGTAAAAACATCCTTACTATCCGGATAAAAGAAACTGAATAATTTCTTTAAAATCATTTTGATCGGGGTAACGGAGATAACGACTAAAAATGAGGCCATCAAGACGCTGGTGAAAGAGGGCAGACTGGAACTGAAAAAGAAAGCCACAAAATAAAAAATGAACGCACCGGTGATCGTGTTAATGAAAATGACCAGAGCGCGGGCGAGAAAATCGTGCAGTTCGGAAAGTTGAGGGTACGCTACAATCAGGAGGGTAAAATAAAGCAGAGCGGATAAAACCAAACCGTTGATCGACGGGAAATTATAACCGAGATAACCCAGAATGTCGGCGCCGCAGAGCAGCAGGGCGATAGGACAGGCTATCAGCAGATAGCGCAGCCGTCTTTTTTCCGTGCTGGGGAGGAGTTTACCGACATGGCGCAGCAGGGCAAAATAGCAAATGACCAGTACGATACAGGCATAGGCGATCAGCGTGACACGAAAATGCGGCCAGTCACTCAGGGGTGAAAATTGCAGGATGACGCCGGCCAGGCTGATGAGTGATGTCAGTGCAACAGAACCTTGTGAAAGATAAGATTTATTGTGGGTCAGATGACGGAAAAACCAGACCGCCAGAGGGGCAATGGCAAGAATTCCGATATATTCAATATAGACCCAAAACCCTGGAGCAAAGAGTCTTTGAAAAAAGAATGCCGCCTGGGATATGGAAATGGCCAGGCAAAAGCCTGCAAAAGATTGCTGTAGTTTGTCCATTTTCCCCGTGATAAAAAGGGACAGGGCAATGGTAAAACTGGTTGCCGCCAGCGTAAAAGTATCCATATATTGACTTTTATCACACTCTGATTTAATAACCAGAGCAAATAAAGATAAAAATTATAGGGGATCGGTGAAGGAATGAAGAAAAAAGATTTATTAAAGAAAGTAGTCGAACATATCGACATTAAGGCCATCAACGCCGTGGAAATGATTGAAGCCATGAAGAAGATGTCCTTTTCCGCGCGGGATCTGGCCAACGCCGCCGATATATACAACCGGATGCTTAAAGAAAAAAAATGCGCGGTTATTCTGACCCTGGCCGGATCTACCAGCGCCGCCGGCTGCATGCAGGTATATGTCGATCTGGTGAAAAACAATATGGTGGACGCCATTGTGGCTACCGGCGCGTCGATTGTCGATATGGATTTTTTCGAGGCGCTGGGTTTTAAACACTATCAGGGCACACCGTTTGTCGATGATAAATTATTACGCAGCCTTTATATCGACCGGATTTATGATACGTTCATCAGCGAAGACGACTTGCAACACTGTGACCGCACTATTAAAATCATTGCGGATGCACTGCCTCCGCGGCCTTACTCCTCACGGGAATTTATCGCTGAAATGGGTAAGTATTTGGTCAAACATGCCAAAAAGAAAGATTCTCTGGTTCAGGCAGCCTACGAAAACAATGTACCGATTTTCTGCCCCGCGTTTTCAGACAGTTCCGCTGGTTTCGGTCTGGTGTTGCATCAGGTAGAACGACCCGATAATCACATGTCGATTGACTCCGTGAAGGATTTTCTGGAATTGACCAATGTGAAGATTAAAGCGGGCATGACGGGTCTTTTGATGATTGGCGGCGGTGTGCCGAAAAACTTTGCGCAGGATACCGTGGTTTGCGCTGAAATTCTGGGCAAGGAAGTCCCCATGCATAAATATGCCATTCAAATTACGGTAGCCGATGTTCGCGACGGCGCCTGTTCCAGTTCAACGCTGAAAGAAGCCAATTCCTGGGGCAAGGTGGATTCCAGTTGCGAACAAATGGTTTATGCTGAAGCCACAACGGTTCTGCCGCTTCTGGCCAGCTATGCCTATCATAAGGGAAGCTGGAAAACGCGCAGGAAATGGGAATTGTCCAAAATTTTTGACGATGTACCCAAAAGTATTAAGAAGCAGATTAAAAGGTCTTAATCAACAAAAGGGCGGGTTGAATAACCCGCCCTTTTGATTCTTCCAGTAAGAGCGATCATCACACATGTATTTAGCGATATTCTGCATGGATGAGCATTAGATTGGTGGAGATGAGGAGGATCGAACTCCTGGCCTCGGCGTTGCGAACGCCGCGCTCTCCCAGCTGAGCTACACCCCCAACCGTCAGAAAAAAACGTGGCGAGCATATAGATAGTTTGCCCCAGTGTCAAGAACTAGTTGGCGAAGCGGCGATGCATTGAAAAAATAGGCCCAATCTTGACTTGACAAAACAGGTACGTTTTCCCTATACTCTAGAGCATATAATAATCATTAGTGTTTTATCAATTACCGATCCACTTGATCCTCTTTATAAGGTAACTGATACACAGAAAAAATAAAGTTCACGGGAGAAATCCATGGCAAAAATCGACGCTTTCTTTCAGCTGATGCATGATAATAAAGCATCCGACCTTCATCTTGTGTCCGGCCAGCAGCCCGCTATCCGCATTCGCGGTGAAATTGAACGGGTTAAATATGATATCCTGAATAATGACACCTTAAAAGTTCTGCTCTATGAAATTACACCGGAGCATAAAATCAAACATTTTGAAGAAACGGGCGATGTGGATTTTGCCTATGAGATTCCGGGGCTCGCGCGCTACCGTGCTAATTATTTTCAGCAGAAATACGGCATTGCTGCGGTGTTTCGAGAGATTCCCAATAAAATTGCAACATGTGCGGAGTTGGGAATGCCTTCCGTTGTCGCCAAACTGGCGATGTTGCCACGGGGGCTGGTGCTGGTAACCGGGCCGACCGGCAGTGGCAAATCGACGACGCTGGCGGCAATTATCGATGAAGCGAACCGCCTGCGCAAAGACCATATTATCACGATCGAAGATCCGATTGAATTTGTCCACAAGAGCCAGAATTGCATAATTAATCATCGCGAAGTGGGCATCCACACCCAAAGCTTCTCCAATGCTTTGCGCGGCGCTTTACGTGAAGACCCGGACATTATTATGGTTGGCGAAATGCGTGATCTTGAAACAACGTCACTGGCGGTCGAAGCCGCTTCCACGGGTCACCTGGTGTTTGCCACCGTTCACACGACGAGCGCCGTTAAAACGGTTGACCGCATTGTTGAGATCTTTCCGGATTCGGAGCAATTACAGATTCGGTCCACGCTGGCCGATGGCCTGCGTGCGGTGATCTCGCAGGTTATTTTTAAAAGAATGGATATCAGGACTCGCTGTGTCGCCCTCGAAATTCTTATTGCCAGTGCCGCGGTGCGCAACCTGATTCGGGAACAGAAAACCTATCAAATTCCATCCATGATCCAGACCGGTAAAAAGTATGGCATGCAGCTTCTGGATGACAGTATCATGGAGCTTTACAATCGGGGCTGGATCAGCGGAGAAGATGCGTATATCAAGTCGAACGATAAGGCCAGATTCCGTTCGCTTTTAAAATATCCACCGACAGACTTTACCGAAGCCTAGAGAGGATTCTTTATGAGAAAACCGGAAATCGATCATATCCTGATCAAGATGCTGGAATCCAATGCCAACATTTCCGATGTTATTCTGACCGTTGACAAACCTTTTCAGGTGGAGGCGGCCGGTGTCCTGGTTCCGGTTGAACTGGAACCACACCTTGAGAAACTGACGCCGTTTCAGACGGAAATATTTGCCCTGAATCTGGTTAATCAGGATCGCCGGCTGATGGATGCTTTGATTAACGAGGGCTCCTGTGACTTATCGTATGAACTGCCCGGTATTGCCCGTTTCCGTGTGAATATCTTTTCTCAGCGCGGTCAATATTCCATTGTTTTGAGAAAGCTCGAAACACAGATCCCGACTTTTGCCGAATTGGGCCTGCCGGATGCATACCGCCGTGTGGCGATTGAGAAAAATGGCATTGTGCTGGTCACCGGCGCAACCGGTTCCGGTAAAACGACATCACTGGCAGCCGTGATTAATGACATCAACGAGAAGAATCCGGTACACATCATCACACTGGAAGACCCGATCGAATATACGCACACGCAGAAAAAGGCAACCGTCAATCAGCGGGAACTCGGCAAGGACTTTGATTCGTTTGCCAACGGGTTGCGCGCATCCCTGCGGCAGGCACCAAAAGTCATTCTGGTGGGCGAAATGCGTGACCGTGAATCCGTTGAAATTGCATTTAATGCGGCGGAAACAGGCCATCTTGTTTTAACCACGTTGCACACAACAGATGCAGGCCAGACCGTTAACCGTATCCTGGGCATGTTTTCCGTTGATGAGGAAAATCAGATCAGGACAAGGCTTGCCGATTCACTGCGCTGGATCATCTGTCAGAGACTGCTTCCGAAAGTCGGCGGCGGGCGGGTTGCCGCGTTTGAAGCCATGGGGACATCTCTGAGAGTCAAAGATGTTGTGCTTCACGGCGAGGTGGAGGGTAAAACCTTTCTTGATATTATTCAACAGGGCAAAGCATTCGGCATGGTCACTTTCGACAATTGTATTGTTGACCTCTATGAAAAAGGTCTGATTACGGAAGATACAGCCAAAGCCTATGCGTCCAACCGCTCCAATGTCGGACGCGGTATTGATGCCATTAAACATGCCCGTGGTGAAAAAACAACCGATCTCGAAAAGCTTGAGGTTGATCGCGCGTACGGTAAAGAGGCTGATATGTTCACGGGCCGGAGTGTAAACCTTTCCCCAAAAGGTAAATAAGGAGAAGTAAATGACTGAAGAAAAACCAGGACCAGTTAGAAAAACCGCGGCGGAAAAGATTGATTATTCCGGGAGGCCTTTTGGGTATGTGATGCCGGATAGCGAAACCGCGATGATCTGCGAGCAGGATCCTGTCATCCGGGATAAAATCGTAGGCGAGTTAAAAAGAATGGGGTTTTTAACTGCTCAGCCGGCCACCTATAAAGATGCTCTCAGAAACATGCGTTTTCATCTGTTTAATGTTATTTTTGTTGATGAGGATTTCGATACCAGCGTATGGGAAACCAATAACGTCCTTCGTTATCTGGAAAATCTGAATATGGCTCTTCGCAGACAGAGTTATGTTATCTTAGTCAGTGCGACGGTGGCTACGATGGAATATATGGAAGCTTATAGTAAGAGTGTTAATCTTATTATTAATAAACGTGATATCGGATCCGTGGAAAAAATATTGCGCCAGGCTATGGCGGACCACGATGATTTCTATCGTGTCTTCAAAGAAAAACTTCAAAAATAATATCGAACTATTTTGAAGCGATACGACCTTTTGACCTCGTGTAAGCTTACGGGGTATCAGGTCATATTTCGTGTATTTATACGCTTGAGGTACGGGACGATTGTCCTGATGCCTTATAGGCTTCCTCCAGATTTCGCCGGCAGGGCGTTGATGCGTCGAAAGAAAGCGCGGCTTCAAACGCTTTCGCCGCATCGGTGAACAGTCTCGCTTTCATCAGCGAATTTCCCAGTCGGTTAAAATAGGCCGATGTATGCGGGCGGTTGTATTGGCAGGCTTTTTCATATTGGGTAAAGGCATTTTCCGGTTGATTTAAGGCAACCAGGATATCTCCCAGCGAACAATAATAGAGACTGTTCGATGGGGCCATTTCCAGGCAAGTTGTCAGCAGCGTCTTCGCTTGGAGAAAAAGGTCTTCCCTTAAATATAAATCAGCGGCCTGAAAAAGGTAGCGGTCCGCTTCGTCGGGATCAATAAGGCCTGCCTGCCGATAGGCCTCTTCGCACGCTTCGGTTTCTCCGGCGGCCATCAGCGCTTCACCCAGCCGGCAGTAAAAAGCGGGATTGTCCATTTCCAGTGATGTGAGTTTTTTAAAGATGTCGCAGGCTTTTTCACTCTGGCCGGAAAGAAGATACGCCTTTCCCAATTCTTCCAAAAGTCCGATATCTTGTGGCTGCGCTTTGGCGGCTTTTTCGCAAAGAGTAACCAGTTTTCCTGTCTCACCTTCCTGTTTATAAATCCGGACCAGTTCATCGTAAGCAAATCCGGTAAAGACTTTACGCTGAAGCTCGCGATCCAGCAGGATTTCCCAGTATTTAATGGAACGGTCTTTACTCCCATTATCCCAGGATGCCCAGGCCAAACGAAGCAACACCGATTCTTCCTGGGGATAAATTCCATGAATATTTTCCAGAAAAGCGATGGCTTCACCGTATTTTCCATGTTTCAACAGATCATCGGCTTGGTCGAGTTTTCCCGTGAGGTTGTTGTTATGTTCAATCATAGAATTAAAAAAAATGGGGGAGAAGATTCTCCCCCGATAGTTTTCAGCAACTGCAGGAACCGCAGCCTCCGCCCTCTTGAGAGAGGTTAGATGTTAATTTGAATCCTTCTCCCTGAGGGGTTTTGATAAAATCAATGTTGATCGGTTTTGCCTGACCAAAAAGATCCTTTTCAACAACAAATTTTGTTCCTTTTTCCTCAATCACTTCATCTTCATTCCTGGGCTCATCCAGAGCCATGCCCAAAGAGGGCCCGGATCAACCCATTGACATTGTGATACGGATGGCCGCATCAGCACTTTTATCCTTGAGAAAATCCTTAATGACCTCCAAGGCCTTGTCTGTAACTGTCAGCATTTATATTCTCCTTCCGGCGATGTCTTTTCGACATCAAACTTTAATGTAACTTATCCATAATTGATTCATTGTCAATTATAATTTTGCCTGAGTTTGTTAAGTGTCTGTATATACTGATAAAAGTGGAATAGATCACTCATTACGCGACACGCTGAATGATGCATAAGTCCATAAAGTCCTGATGATGACGATAGCGTGGAAGGTTATTGATGGTTGTTATTTTTCTTTGGAAATCTTTTGCCTTGCCGAAGCCAGCGTGTCGTCAAAGTGTTTTTCCAGTTTTTCATTGGCGCCACGCAGACCGTCAATAACCTCTCGGGCCCATTGCAGGTAATCAATTCTTCGCTGCTGTGGCCAGTGATCCGGCGGAGCGTAAGCAATATCACGGACATTGCATATCTTATCCGCCAGTTTAATTTGTTTGGCGCGCCGGGACAGATGGGGTGAGTGTGTTATCTGGTTTTGTTTTCTCTCCAGTTTAGGCAGGCTTTTATCATCACTTACCTCCAGCACCAATCCCAGAACCTCGTCGCCGAAGCTCAGGCGAATTTCTTCGGGGGTTGTGTCTGTGTCTTCAATTGTATCGTGAAGAATAGCGGCAATGATAGCGGCTTCATCGTGAACCTCACCGATGGTCCATAAGATGTAGGCCACTTCAATCGGGTGGTTGATGTAGGGTGAGGCGGCTGTGTCTTTTCTTCTCTGATGGCGATGCTTTTCCGCGGAAAAATTTAAGGCTTTTAAAAAAAAGGTCAAATCGTTTTTCAAGCATCCCTCCTGTACTTTTATTGATCATAGCACAGTCAAGGTTTTCCAGGCAAATAAATGTCTGAGGCCGGTTTGAGATTGTTGCGGATATGTGCTAAACATTTCAATCTTATATATAGATTGGGATGCGATGGATAGAAGGTGGCCATGACGGATAAGGATGTGGGTAAAATAATATTCGAAAAGCCCGATCTTGCAATTTTGCGTAGAGACCATGCTGTCTTTGATATGCACTTTCATACGCGTTACACCGACGGCCGCGATGCCGTTCATGCCATTGCCGCGCGGGCCCGCGCTCTGGGGATCGGGATCGCCATCACCGATCACAATGATATTCGGGGGGTTCTGGAAATGGCTCAATACCCTGAAGTGCCGAGTATTCCCGGCATCGAAATTACATCCCGGGAAGGTACGCACATTCTGGTGTATTTTTATGAACAGCGGCATTTAAAAAAGTTTTACACCAAGTACGTCAAATCTTTTCTGGGGCGGGACAGGCTGAGTTCAACAAAACTCAGTATGGAAGAAATTGTCCATTGCGCAAAGCTTTTTCCTTCCGTGACGATTTTTCCGCATCCCTATTGTGTGGCCTATACTGGTATTTGTAACTTCAATTTTGATGAGTCTCGCCTGGAACGTCTGCTGGAGTCCGTGGACGGCGTCGAAGTGATTAACGCCGAAAATATCCATCGCTGGAATTTACGGTGCGCGCTCCTGGGGTTGAATCTTGGGAAATCAATTACCGGCGGCAGCGATGGTCACTCCTTGTACCACATGGGCAAGGTTGTAACGTATGCGGCCTGCGAAAAATCAGGTCCCGCGATGCTGGATGCCGTGAAAAACGCCAGAACTTGTGTTGCGGGCAAAGAAATTAATCTGTTTCGAAGGGTGGCCGCAGGCAGCGCGAAGCTTAATCTTCCTGCTTCAGCTTATCCCGAACGGTTGGGTAAAAATATCCGCTACAGTTATCGCGTTATTCGCGTGAAATCCGTCCTCATCAGGCAGCAATTACAATTGCGTTTTTACCATAGAAAAAACAAACCTACAACATTTTCTTGAAAGACTGGATGACTCTCAAGAGGTACACCGTGTTGGATAAATAGTATAACGGTTTTGTCAAGTTCATCTTCTTTCTCTTGCAGTGGATTGTCAGGTTTTAAGCAAAAATCGCCAAAGTGCTTCGCGATCTTCCTGCCGGGCATAATTGATGCCGATTCTGGGTGTGGAGGAAATCATATCCGGAGAGACATTTTGATAGTGTTCTACCCACAATTGCACGCCTTTTGTTAAGTTCCAGCCATTCATGGATTTATCAATAGCCATGGCCTGACACAGTTTGGCAGGGCCGTTGGTCAGTTCTTTCCCATGCCGTTTTCGCATCGCCTGCATTTCGTTAAGGCCGGAAATTGGTTCAATGGCCCGCAACAATACAGCGCAAGGATTTCCCGGAGTCTCCGTTACAACGTTCAGCAGGTAGTGCATGCCATAAGTGAAATATACATAGGCAT
>CAYULE010000014.1:0-1480 GCA_964445385.1 uncultured Smithella sp. | reverse complement strand
TCCGTTACAACGTTCAGCAGGTAGTGCATGCCATAAGTGAAATATACATAGGCATGGCCCGGCGGGCCGAACATTACGGTATTGCGAAGAGTTTGTCCTCTGTGCGCGTGACAGGCGCTGTCCCCGGTTCCACAATAGGCTTCCGTTTCGACAATGATTCCGGATAGCTCCTTGTCGTCAATCCTCCGAACCAGTTTCTTGCCTAAAAGGCTGCGTGCAACTTCCAGTGTAGGGCGATTATAAAATTTTCTATGCAGTACCATCATGGATGCTTTCTAAAAAAGCGACATTTTTTCGACTTGACTTAGTCTGCTCTTCGTTTTAATACTTTTGCACCATGAAACAATAAAATGTCAACTTCCGTATGCAGAAAGCATGACTTCTATCGTGCGAAATTCAGTTCGCAGTGCAAAGTAAATTACACGTCAAACACAAAACAGGGAGTGAATGTTTTGATGTTATGACTGTAAATAAAAAAGAATTCAATCTTCTGAAGTTTACATTAAGAAATATCTTCATGGCATGGATTGTGCTTTGATGCGGGCGGCTGTTAGTTGTAAAACGTTGATACTTTTTTAGTGTTATTTTGGAGAATGAGTATGAGTGAAATGAAGGGTACAGTGGCTGTTTTTCCTGGACAGGGATCGCAACGGCAGGGAATGGGAAAGGATTTCTACGATCAGGTTTCCGTCAGCCGTCAAACTTACGAAGAAGCGTCTGATGCGCTTGGGCTGGATGTTGCGTCTATTTGTTTTAACGAAGATCCAAGGCTTAATCTGACTGAATACACACAACCTTGCATTGTGACGACCGAAGTAGCCATGTTCCGAGGACTTACGGAGAAATATGGGTTTAATGCCGATTATTTCGGCGGTCATTCACTGGGTGAGTTTACAGCTCTGACCGTGGCGGGTGTCATGCCTTTTGCCGATACGGTACAAATTGTTCGAGAGCGTGGCAAGTTGATGCAGGAAGCTGTTCCCGTGGGTATCGGTTCGATGGCTGCCATTATCTCCGAAGGAATAGACGTTCAGGCGTTGAAAGCCATGCTGGCTGATTTGCCGATGGACATCGCTAATATCAATTCCGCCAATCAGGTCGTGATCAGTGGGGATGCCGCCGCGTTGCCTGAAACAGAAAATCGTTGTAAGGAATTATTCCCGGCTCCGAAAACCTACCGGTTTGTGCAACTCAATGTCAGCGCGCCTTTCCATAGCCGTTTTATGAAAAAAATTGAAGAGCCTTTTGCCGGGACCTTGAAAAAATTCAGCAAATCATTTAATGAGCAAAATGCTTCCAGAGTGACTTCCAACTATCAAGGATCCTATCATGCTAATTCTGTTGATGCTGTGATTGGCAATTTGGTCAGTCAGCTTTCTAATTCCGTACGATGGCGTGAAAACATGCAGAACCTGGCAAATCGCGCTACCCGGGTTTATGAGATTGGTCCAGGACGCCCTCTGCGCGACTTCTTTAAAAG
>CAYULE010000013.1:0-25695 GCA_964445385.1 uncultured Smithella sp. | reverse complement strand
TGCTTTTGTGATACGAAAGATGCACTCAGCCTTTTGATGTCCGGGGCTCCGGGGGGTGTGTGCGCGGATAAAAATCCGTTTCAGTGCCGATGTCCGTGATATAAAATTCAATGGAGCAGGCGGGAAAAAGCTGCAGATGAACAAAGGTTCGCTCCGGATGCCTGGATGGTGCATACGGCTCGGCTACAGACAATGCTGCGCCGCGATGGGCATAGATGTACTCCTTGACAATCGCGCCAGTGGTGTATCGTTTATCGCTCACGGTTAGATCCGGATTCCCGTATGTTTTGAGTATCTGTTCCACATTCTGGATACGCGGATGGTCATATTCGATGAGAGCGGCATTTTTACTTCCCCATGTAAACCATGCTTCAATCAGGAATGGCGGTGTGTCGCGCTCAAATAAAGTCATCATGAAACGCTGGTAGGTTCTTTGTCTTTCCTGTGCTTTGTGGATCATTTTTACGGGTTCAAATTCTTCCGCAAGCGACTCCAGTGTTTCTTTTTTTGTCAGCCCCTGCCAGGAATTCAAGTTGCCATGGATTGCGTCTTTTAAACTCATTGTTTCGCTCATGGATGAATAGGAATCAGTACGCGCGTCCCCACGGGGAAACTGTATGTGCCGGCGGTCCCGGGTGGAAGATTGTTGGCCATGATGAGATTGGCGATGCTTACTCCATTTTGAGCGGCAATGCTGTCGAGGGTATCATCCTGGATCGCGTAGATGTGCCGGATTCCCGGAACTCGCAGGCGCTGGCCAGGCGTCAGGGTTGCCCCGGCCGCAAGCGCCGTGCCGGAGGCTTCATCAAGGATTCCATTGGCCGGAGCATGGGTTCTGCTTTGTATGGCGGCATAAGAGTCGCCCGCCGCGACAACAACAATTTCCGCATCCGCGCTGTCCGTGGCGGAATACATGGCGATATTGGCCAGTGACACCCCGCCGGTTGTTGATGTGCCGGCTCCGAGCCCGAGCAGTTCCGTGTGTCCCATAAAAAAGGCGGCCTTGGCGTTTTCCATGCCCACCCCCGGTTGTCCGCCTGTCCCGTTCACGATGTCAAGAGCGTCCGAATAGGTGCTGTAATCTCCGTGATAGACCACAACGTTTGAATCATAGGGATAGTCGTTCCCTTCTATCTGTCTCCGCACCGGGGCATATTCCGAAGTCGCCAGCCGCGATTCCAGCTGGCCGGGTCCGTCCCAGAGATCGCGGCGCATAACATCGGCCATTCCTTCTCTCAGTATCAATTGGCCGGTTCCACCAATGAGATTGTAGGCACGTTCATAGTTCGGATGATCCAGAATATGCATAAACTCATGGATCAAAGTTGTAAAAATATCCCAGCGCGTTCTGCGTTCATCATCCGTTGATGCGATCTGCCGGTAGGGTTGGATGTTAACGCCTCCCGTTGCCTCGGCGGGCCAGCTGTGAATCGTGTCGTCAATATCCGTCTGATTAGCAGGATCAGCGGCAAACCGGCTTTTAACTGCGGCAAATTCGGTGTCATCAGGACTTCGCAAAGAAGGCTCGCAATTGTAAGTCGTCATCACGGCTTCCCCGCCGGTGAAATCCTGTTGCATCCAGTAGTCGGTCCAGGCGCTGCGTGTGCCGGGTGATATGCTGACTTGTGACTGGTCATGGATGACGGAACTGAGAGAATAGATGCCCGGGGTGTATATTCCGCTGAGTCCCCGACTGGCAACGCGGATATAGGGACTGAAATGCTCTTCAGTTGTATTTTGCGCTGCCAGGGCAATGTTATTGGCTCGTGTTACTGGAAAAGAGGCGGGGCCGGCACTCTGAAGCGTGCGGAACGCTGTTGCTGTTGTGCTTAGATAAGTATGCATGGCAGTGCCCATATCATTTTCAAAGGCGCCCGGAACGCCTGGTGTGGTTGGCAATCCAGTCATGAGGGGAGGCTGCTGCATGACCGGCGCCGGCGGTAGAGATGCGGTACCCGTCGATGTAGAGCTGGTGCTGGTCGCCGGAGGCTGAACGAGTGTCGAGCCTGTCAGAGTGGATTCTACTACAGTGTGTTCAGTTGGCGTGACGGTATGCGTTGACGCCAATAAATCCTGACCCGATAGGGTTCCTGTTCTTGTATTGTAACCGGCGATCAACCGGTCGAATTGTCTTTCTTCCTCTCCATCCATATCATCTTTAATGGTTTGCACGCTGACCTGATTAAAGATCGTGGTCAATTCTCCGTCCGGTGAATTGGCTATGATATCCAAAATAGCGGCTTCATCATCATCTCCCGTGAATCCGGAAAGCATCTCCTGGATCAGCAGGATCTTCAGTTGAGGAGAAAGGGTGTAACCGCTTGCCCCTTCCGTCCATTTTCGGACAACGGCGCGGGCCTTGTTATCACTGTCATAGTTGTCTTCAATCTGACTATTCGTGTTCAGGAATGTCAGGTAGTCCTGCAATTCCTGATGGTCGAAGGTGCCTTCAAACCCGATAAAGCGCGCGAATTGTTCACCGGCGGATACGCACTGCAGGCCGACGGGCCTATTATTTTGCTGGATTGTATGGGTGAGTTCGTGAGCCAGCAGACTTGCACCGTGAGATGTGTCCGGAGCGTATTGACCCTGACCGAATACAATGTCCCGCCCGATGGTATAAGCAGTGGCCTGGATAGCCCGGGCGGACTCGGCGGCTTTTGTATCGGTGTGAACAAGAATCGAGCCGAAATCATATCCGAACCTTGGTTCCATAAGCATTCGTGTCCGGGTGTCGAGCGGTTCGCCGGGAGAGCGCAGAGCCTCATGGACGGACCCCGGAGCATCAACAGAGCGCCCTTGTCCGATGGTCCGGATCGTCTGCCGCCGGGGAAGCGGTTTGGTGCTTCGGATTACATTTTCCGCGATTCGATTGGCTTCCTGTTCATAGAAATCCCCGGGTTGGCTGCTGATAAGTTTTGCCTGGATGGGATTGGCTTTTGGCGTCGCCTCTTTATGCTGATCGAATATTAATGCTGTGCTCACTTTTATTTTCACCCATTAATCCGGAACATGTCCGAAGCCCAGCAGTTTATCCATGCGGCTCATGACGTAGGAAAAGCCCTGCACCTGCGGGCTGCGGTTGCCTTCGATGGTATAGAGCATGCCGTCTTTTAAAGAATGCACCAGGCCGACATGCCCCTGCCAGCCATGAAGGCTGACGCGCCACCAGACGACAATATCGCCCGGTCTGGGTTCATAACCGCTTTGCGGCTCATAGCCCCAGCCTTGATCGAGGAATTGTCTCAACAGCGCACGGGCGCCCGGGCAGTAAGCGAATGGCATTTTAGCTTTGTCATTGCTGCAGGCCTGAAGATAGCACCAGCTGACAAATGAGGCACACCAGGAATTGCCTTCGTCAATCCCGGCGGGTTCCAGATATTTTCGCACCCAGGGGCCGCGGTTATTGCCACCTATCTCCTGCGCGCCGGCATTGAGTTCCTGGATGGCTGTTTCTAAAGCCCGGCGGCCCAGGGCGCTTCCGCCCATATCCATAGAAGGCATTTTGGTATAGTCCACGGCCGCCGGTGTTTTGATCACCGGTTTGGGATGGGTGAGACTCCACCAGGTCAGCGGGCCGACGCTTCCGTCCACAACAAGCGGCTGACCGTGCTGATCAAGATTTTGTGACTGAAACGCACGCACCGCGCGAAACGTTTGAGCCCCGAAATCGCCGTCGATGTCAACGGGAAATCCCCTCTCCACTAATCGTTTTTGAAGCGCCGTGACATCTTTACCCTGGTCTCCTTTTTTTAGTACTGCGGGCATGGTGAATTCTCCTTTGTTTTAATGGTGGATTATTGATTGCTATACGGGTTTGATATGCAGATGATGTGACAGTCACCTGCCTTGGGGTGACTATTTATTTCGCGCTGTGTAATGTGGCATGGTTACCCGTGGGCGGGTGACGTGCACGGAAATTCCAAAGATAAATAGCCATCCTGCCCGTATATTGGATAAACGGGTTTGTAATGGTATTTTTGTTGCCAATTGGCATTTTCCCATATTTTTGAATAATTTGTTTTGTAATTAAATGTGATGGTTGAACCGGCAGTTCCGTATTTAATTAAACGAGCCATGGCAACTTGCTCCGGATGCTTAAAATAATTACCGTTCGTGGAAAGAAGATAGTGATCGCATTTCATCAAATCGAGAAGCTCTTTGGAAATGTTATGTTTGCTGCCATGATGAGGCACTTTAAAAGCATCAAATTGAACAGGATGCTCGACTGATGAACCCAGCTTTTTCAGGCTATCTACTAATAAATCCGGATGGGCGTCGCCAGCCAGGAGAATCTTCCGGTTTTTATATTCAAGAATGAAAGCGATGCTCGAGCCGTTTGCCGATGAAGAATCGCAGGAAAAGGCTTCATCAGCCAGCGCTTCAATATCAATACCGCCAAATTCTTCTTCCTCATCGTCCTTAACAACGTAGTCATTAACCATAAAGCCCGGTGTTATCCCTGCCTTTTGGCACTCTTTTTTCCAATTGGGGATTAGTGCCTTGAGCTTGTACCCATCTGGTGACAGCAGAGTCAGCTTACAATCACCAATATGAATGATGTTGCCGGACGGATTGTTTTGCAGCTCGACGGCTTTCCCGCCAAATTGACTGTTCCAGCGCCAGCCTTTTCTAATAATTTCCGTGCTCAGTTCTTCTCCCATTTTAGCGCCGAATTCCTCCGTATCATCCACCGTCTCAGGGATTTTAATTTTCCGTCCGTGAAGATGATCCCAGGTGTTAAACCAAACATTCCCGACTTGCAGATTCAGGTCCGGATCTCTGATCAGCTTTAGCATTCCATCAATATGATCTCTGTCCACATGGGTAATTACGAGCACTTCTATTTTTTTGATCTTATGAGCGCTGAAATACTGCTTTAATGCATTCTCATAAGTCCAGGCTCTTCCGCCATCAATTAAAATGTATTTTTTTCTCACTGGATTTTTGCCGTAGGCAATGATCAGGCAATCCCCTTCCTGTGCCGGTAGCATTGTAATTCGTAAACCATCAGACATTCGGGATCCTCTCCTCATGTGTCATAGATTCCTTTTACCAGTGTCGCGAAAATGTAACTGTCAGGAATGCAGCCGATGGATCGGTTTGATCGGCAATGGCTTCCAGTATTGTAAGGCGCTTACGGGCCTCAGCGTCACCTTCCCGGGCAAAATAACGCATTCCATCGAGCATCAGTTTCAAACCGAAAGTGAAAAACGGCAATCCTCTGTCGCAGGCGCGCATCAATGCCTGGTATGCTTCGTCACGGTCCGGTCCGCCCAGCATAAAATATAGAGCGGCATGCAAAACAGCGCCGTCGGGCAACCAGTCAAACCAGTGATCCAGATGTTCAACCCAGTTTTTCCAATCGTTTGATGCGGCTCGGTATCTTTTTCGATCCACGCCAAGCACCAGCAAATAGCCGCCAACCGCCGCCGCAAGAGGACAGGACATTTTATCAAACAACATTTGTTCTGATTTTTTAAAATCAATCAGTTCCGCAGCCTCGTGAATGGCGCCGGCGTTTATGTATCCAAGTACCGTATTGATCATAGGATCACTAATGGTCATGTTAACATCCGGCATTTCCGTAAGGCTGTTTTTCTTGACAAGCAATTCAACCTCGGCCTGACCGGCAGGTGTGGTCCATGGGGTCGGCAGACAAATGAGCGTGCCGCCGGAGGCGGATTTCTGCAAAAGGTAATGTCGGGATAAGCCTGTGCCGGGACCGAAATAGTAATTCGTCGGATCTTTCTGACCGTAAGCAAGCAAACCACAATGGGCAAATCGGAAAATGGCAAAGTCGCTGTCCTCATCGGTTGGTTGA
Organism: uncultured Smithella sp.; assembly: GCA_964445385.1. Taxonomy (GTDB): domain Bacteria; phylum Desulfobacterota; class Syntrophia; order Syntrophales; family Smithellaceae; genus UBA8904. The sequence goes on along the minus strand of CAYULE010000013.1, from coordinate 19,871 downwards.
TTCACGGCGGAGCCGCCGCCAAAACATTCCGCGGCGGATTGCACGTCAAGGTCTTTATGGATCAGTTGACTCAGATTCGATAGGGTTTGGTTGTTTTTGAATATGCTTCCCGCTGCATTCTCATCCGGAATTAACAGACTGAGGGTGTATCCCTTTTGGGGATGCTCAGCCAGAACAGCATAATTTTGCGGACTCCCTGACAACGATCTGGTAAATCCCCTTGTTTGCCGCGCTTCGTGCCTGAATCGTCCCGTCAGCGCATGGAGGGCTGTCCACTCATGAGGCCCTTCGTGAGGCAGATCAATAACCAGCTTTGTTGATTTTTCGGGTGTAATCTCAAAGTTTCTCGTGATGGTTTTGCCATTGGGTAACAATAACTGCAGAAAGTATTTGCCCGGCTCGGCATTCGATAGTTCTCTTGCATCCTGTATGCTCTCACTGGCGTAATCTACTATCGGTACGGTGATGCGATTGACGAACACAACCCCTTTTGCTTGATCTTCGCGAAATACCTGACCCGACAGTCCTGAATCCGCACTCTTATCGTATAGTAAAGCTCTTGCAGTTATTTTTACAGTCATGGCGCCACCTCGATTTTCACGTCCTGATAGGGTGGCCAGATACGCTCTTTCAGTTTCTCGCCTTTACGATTTTGAATCCGGGCAATAAAATTATATTCTCCCGGTGAGACCAGAACCTCCCAGTCATCCTCAGCCGGTGGTCGACTACTAATTTGTTTATTTTCTTGTTTGCAGTACAATGTAGCTAACAAGTTGTCGGATTTAGGCTCGCAGTTAACAACTGCCAGTGCGATGGGATCTTTTTTCAGTTCATGAAATTCAAAAGATACATTATGTGTCATCGGATTCTTAATTTCTTTGCCCCGCAGTGAAAGACCGCGATGAATCGCTGTATTCAAGTCCCCTGTGTCAACACGCCATTTGCCATCAGCATTACGCTTATTGCTGCCAAGACCATTGAGCCCCTTGATGAGTTCCTCTGTGTAATAACTGGGGTTGTGTTTGCGTCCATATGCAGATTCACCGCCGATGGTTGAATAAAAAACAGCATAGTTCCAGTCTGAAGCCCATGGCCGGTTCTGATCATCCTGGATGATTGGATCACCGCTGGCTGTTGTCTTTACGGCAATATCATTAACTTTACGGCAGGCGTCGATGAAGAAACACTGTTGAGACGCTTTGCATTGAGCCATACCGCGATTCAGGGCCGCGAAATTAATAGCGCCTTCCATGGGCATATCATCCGTTTCACCATAGTCGGCAAGCAACAGCGTCAACCCGTCCAGGCCCCGCGCAACGCCATGCCCGCAAAAAAAGAACAGGATTAAATTATCTTCATTACGGTCACCGAAATTTTTCCATTCCCTGATGGCCTTTTTTACGTTTTCAATGGTCGCTTCTTGCGGTTTCACCGGATTGGGCAATTTATCATGTGTAAATATGAGGGGACCGCCTTTTTCGGAAATGAGCAGCGATACGGTGGCCAGTGGTTTGGCAGGATGGTTGAATTCATCGAGAAGCCAGTTCGTGAAGGTTTTTGCCGATTCAGGGGGTGATGAAAGCTGCTGCAAGCCTCCATCCATTTTTGTGACCCTGCCGCTCCGTCCCCCGGAAAGATAAAAATATTCTCCAACACCGATTACGATGGCATGGGCGGCCGGTTTTCCACCGTTCAGAATATCCTGATCTTCATAAATGACATACTCACTCATTCTGACACTCCCTGAATTAAATATTAAGTGACGCTTTTGCCATTAAAGAGCGATGGTGTTTAACTCCGGTGCATAACGGCTGATTCGGGATGCAAGCAATGAGCCTCCGTGTCTTGTCAGCACATTTATTTCTTCCGGCGACAACTTTTTCAAATTTGTTTTGATGGATGATGCGAAAATCGCATCTCCGGGCTCGGCTTCTCCTTCCTTGCTGTCGATCGAGAACCAGAGAGGTTTGGGTCCTGATTTCGCAAGATGGCGGTATGCAATACGATCGAACTCCAGCCCCCGGATTTGCTCCATCATGATGCCGAGTCCTGCTGTGAGTACGATGGCGCCGGACTCCGTGGGCCGTTCATCGATCGGGAAGGGCTTCCCGCCATCGCTGATGATGATGTAGTCAAGGGGATTTCGAATCGGTCGCAGCAGAGGGTTAACACCCATGTTGTCATACACTCCACCGTCGGTTAATGTTACATACTCAACCGCTGCGCCGGGAGGATAAACATCAGGGTCCAGTCGAAGCGGTGGGAAAACCGGCGGAAAAGCCGACGAAGCGGCGACCGCCCGGCACACGGGAAAGTCGGGCGCTTTGACCACTCCCAGTTCATGTTCCCCAATCTCCTCATCCTTTCCTCCACCTGCTACAAAAAAGAAGAGATTCCCCGTAGCAAGATTTGTCGAGTTGAAATAAACCCGCGGCCCATCCTTTAACGCTGAGAGGCGCATACCGGAGAAAATGTCACGGTCATAAGTGTTGGCGAGCTTTTCAATGCGAGTTTCGAAGGGGTCGAGGATACCGCCAATCACGGAGGCTACCGCGATGGATTTGGTTCTGAGATAATCATCAAGTTTGGCAAGGGCCGCTGAATTTCCCCAGTTTGCGACCAGAGTGCCTCCGGCGATGCTTCCCCCGCTTACGCATGAGATCAAGTCGAGCTTTTCAAGCAGTCTGAGCCGTTGCAGTTCCCTCATGACCCCGAGGTGAAACGCTGCCGCCCGAAATCCTCCACCCGACAACGCAAGGCCGATTCGCTTCTCCTGCCCATTGATTAAGAATGCCATGGATGATCTCCTTTTGATGAAAACTTTCTTTTTGTTATTCTGTTGTGTCCGCTTCGATCCTCGGATTTGAGGACCTTGAATTGCACCGCTATGTATATTGCGCGCATAACATTTTTAGAAGCAAGTATGCTCTTCCTTAAACGTGCCTCTGATAAACCATGTGGTTGTTTTGCCGTTACAGAAATTACTTTCGTAACTTGTCCGCAGTATTCTGTTTATATGCTTATTGATATTTGAATTGCCGCATTACCCTGATAAACCGGCTTACCTGAACCCAGAAACTTCATATGGCAATGTGCACACCTGATATCCATGCAGTTCTCTTTGTTTCATTTCCTTCTTTTTTTTACGTCTTTTGAAGGGCCTGTCGCAGACCTGGATTTGTTTGTAATTTGATAAACATTAAACCAGCTTTCAAAATCACTGCCGCGGTTTCCCGCGCCGCTGGGGAGGTCCAGATCATGGCGGACCACGGCGTTTCCGTCTGTGTCTTTATCATTGCGGGGCTTGCCGAATACCTGGCCGTCCAGATAGATTCTGCCGCCGCAGCAGGTTTTCCAGATCAGTCGTCCTTTCAGGGTGATCCGGATGCGGTAATAGGTTGTTGTCGTCGCAGGTGTTGTGGTGGCTCCTCCGGATCCGGCGGTGGTGACGCCGGCAATAAAACTGTTGTGCAGGATGCCCGAATCCATGTGGATATCCATATGGGTTAGATTAATCGGCGCTCTGGACTTTGTCTTTGATTTGGCGCGCCAGGTGATAATGTTTCCCCTCACGGTAATCACGCCGTCGACAATTCGATAACCGAGTCCGTTGTCCATTTCCGCGGTGACTATGAGAGTGGACTCGTTGACCGTCCAGGCATCAGGGGCGTCATCCAGAATGATCTGAAAACCGACTTTCACCAGATTGGCATAAAACGCGTCATTGAATTCAACCTGGCTGTCGTTTTTCCAGTTGATACCGGTGATGTGAAGGGCGTGATTTGTTATGGGTTCAAAGATATCGCGGCAATCGTGAAATTCCGTCACGATCATTTTGTCTTTTCCCGTCGGGCTGGCCGTTAACAGAGCCAGTCTGGCATAGTGGTGACGGATACCAGCGGGGGGCAGGGCGATGGATTCATCACCGTTTTTCGGCCACTCCACGTCCGCCAGATCCGTGCGGGCGGGAATCATCCAGTAATCGCCGGTTTTGTAATACCCGTCCTTCTCAAACCGGATGCGGACACCGGATTCCAGATCGAGCCACGCATCTTCCGCCACGGCCACCGCGCCCGCCATTTTCGCGTCGTCGCTCTGGTCCCAGCGGCGGATAATAGGATGCTTCGACTTGTTGGACCACAGGGTTGTATCCAGTAATCCGTCAAGAATCATCTCCGTATCGGACGGCACATCGGCAATCCGCATGAGCAGGCCCGGATCGCCGGCAAGTTCATCGTCATCGTTTTGTACTTCCACCCAGGCGTCGATCCATTCTTCCTTGGAGACAGGGTAATAGCTGCCCAAATCCTGCGTGGTCAGACGGATCATTGTTTTTTTGTCATTAATCGTCACAATTTCGAAGGGGAAAATGACCGAACCGTTGTCACGCGACCATTTAAACGTTGGGCCGCCTTTCGCCGTGCTGCCGTTGTGAATTTCCACACGGTAGAGTTGATTTTCCAGCCCTGTATAACCGCCGCCCGCAGTGATGGAGCAGAGGTTTGTTTTCGTATCCCCCTTTTTAACCGAAGCGGCAAGCGCACAGGGTTTTGCCGCCGTCAGTTTTTCCCAGGCTGACGAAACGGTGGATTGGGCAACGATCTCGACAATGTCGGTCTGTATCTTTGCCCACGCATCCAGTTTGTCCTTGACTTTCTCCCGGGCGGCGACGCTGAGTTTTTCGTTTTGTGTGTCCACAAAATATTTGATCTTTAACGCATTGACGCCGAGGTGCGTCGGAACTTCATCATCCGCCAGATCAACCATTTTTTCCATGGCCGCCGCGGCGGCATTCAGAATTTCCTGATCATCCGATTGCGCCCTGGTGAAGCCGGCGCCGATCTTTTGGACGATTTCTCTGGCGGAGACGCGCAGTTCTTCGACTTTTTCCATGGCCTCCGCGGAAACGACCGGCAGATACTTTACCCGGGAAATGGTTTGAACGCGTGTGCAGGTATCGGGCCCGCAAAGCGCCGTTTCGCGGATTTGCGGATCCTGGGCGGCGGTGATATGCCGCCGCCAGCAATCCAGATAGACCAGGTATTTCCCCGCTTCCGCGGGCATGGGCAGCGTGGCGGGTTCTTCGAATTCACAAAGAATGCCGTCCACATAAATGCGTCCCCCGGAAGTGGCCAGACGGGTGATTAGTTTGATAAACCTGCTCCAGCCGGTGGCGGCCTGATTGAAAACACCGCCCTGATTGCCCAGCAGCGTCATGATGGCGGGCGACTGCTCGCGGTAATAGTCGATGAAATTGACGGCCTGGACTTTTTCGGAAAGTTTTGTTCTGAAAACCCACCAGGCACTGCCGTCCGCGGAAAAGCAGGCTGTTCCGTCCTCTCCGATGGCGGCCAGGATATAAGGAAAATCTTTGAAAGGGGTGCTGGCCGAGGGAACCACCAGAACAGATTTCAAGGCTACCGTTACTCCGGAGGTCTGTGCCTGCCAGACTTTTGTTCCCTTAGAAAATACAGCGCCATCTTCACCCACGGCGCAGGCCAGCTCCTTCTTGCCGACCGCCGCCGAGTTAACGGAATATAAATCCGGTCTGGCCGATGTATCTTTTTCAAACTCTACGGCCTCGGCTTTGAGTTTCTGATCCTTCATATTCCAGGTGTATTCCAGAATCGTCCGTTTCTGGCCTGCGGCAAAGATTTTATAAATGCCTTTGTCGATGTCGAAGGGCATAATATGCACGGCGTTTAACTGAGCCTTGACGCCTGTGCTTTGCTTGAACCAGTTTTTCCCGCCGTCTCTTGTATAAAGCAGTGTGCCCCAGGTTCCTACGGCGCAACCGATGCATTCACGGCCCGCCTTTTGAAAATAAACGGCCAGCAGGTCGTTGTCCGTGCCGCTCTTTTGAACGTTCCATTTCGCGCCGCCGTTGTCCGTATGGAGAAGGATTCCCTCATCACCCGCGGCCCAGCCGTTTTTTTCATCGATGAAGAAGACCGCCCGCAGCGTGACGTTCACGCCCGATGGCGCCGTTTGCGCGTGCAGCGACTGGCCGTTCCAGTGAAGGATGGAAGCATTCGCTCCCACGATCCAGCCCTTGAGAACATCGGCCTGGGCGGCTTTGACCACGGAGAGGCTTCTGGCGGCCGAGGAATGGGTGATCTTGAGTCCTCCCACAGCCGGAACTCCGGACGGGCCGAGAACATCCGCCGCCTCCGTTTCCACCCGGTAACGGTGAATGCGCTGCTGTTCGTTCCAGTCCGCATCGACGAGCACGCGGCCCTGCTGCATGAGAACGTCACTGTAATGCTTTTTCCTGTCAAAGGTCAGGCGACTGAAATCACCTTTCATTTTGAACCTCCTGGGATATGATGATTTTGTTGGCGGACATAAAAGATTCCGGCGGCAAGGCCGGATCTTAAATATTCAATGAAAGCCGCGCGCAGGTTGGCTTCCCGCTGAGGATGTTTCAAGTGGCAAAAGACGCCCATTTCCGAACCATCTTCCGCGCCGGTGCGGATCTGGACAGGTGTGGACAGACTTAACTGCCCGTAAGCGGGATGGCCGTATTGGTTTGCTGAAAATCCGGGAGAAAGCCAAAGGCTTACCTGTTTGCGAATCAGGGCCGGATCGACCGATTTGTCTTCCTGTTGGTATTGATCATCCCGCGTGGTGATCTCCAGACAGGGCTGGCAGCGGTAGCGCGGCGGCGTCCTGGGAGTGATTGTCGGATCGGCAGGCAGGGCAAGAAAGCAGAAGCGCATGCAGCCGCTCTGACAGCGTTCAACGTTAACCTCTCCTGTGAAAATTGTTTCAGATGCATAGAGTTCCCGGACGAACACGGCGCCGAAAAATGTCGATCTTTCAATCTCCGTTACCGGCCCGTATGTTTTGGCGGCAAGGCCTGTAAGCGCTGTCTGATTCTTTCCGCCCCCGTCGATGATGCTGTCGGTGATCGTCAGAGCAGCGACAGCATCCGACGCCCGAATGGCTTTTACAATGCAATGGTCGATGACGGCTTTCAAGCCGGTATTTCCGGAGGCAATGGACACGCTGGCTTTTATTTTTATCGGTGCAGGCGCGTCAGCAGGTGGCATGAATGTGCTGTGCGCCAGATGCAGCAGGCCGAGGTCGCAGGATTTTACGTTAAGTGCTCCTTCCACCAGAAGTCCGTCCGCAATAAATTCACCGCGTACCGTGTTGCGTCTGACAGGGCCGGAAGATGAAGCGATTACAAAATCGCTGATAATATGCGGACGCAGATTGTCCGGTGCCAGAACTAAGGGCTGGCGGGTTGTCAAAAGCGTTTCCGGCAGACACTGTGTGGCGGCAATGGCCAAACGTGCGCCGCGTGGAATCTCAATTTCCGGGAGCTGCTCCGGGTAGGTGCAACTGTCCGTGATATGGATAAGACCAAAGGCGAGGGGATTGAATTTACTGTGCGCGTTCCAGTCCTTGATGGCGTCTTTCAGTGTTTTACCGCTCTGGGATTGAGTCACTTCCCGCAGCCAGGAGACGGGACGTTCCCCGGGATCATGCCACGTGTCCACGGAAGCCCGGCGGTCGTAAGGGCCGCCGCCCACATTGCCGGAAAAACCATAAGTATAGGTGACGCTCACCGATTTGGCGGTAATGTCATCAAGCAGCGCCAGGCGTCCCAGTACAGGATCGACGGCGCATTTCGTAGTCAGATTTTGACCTTGAGCGTCTTTACCGTAGATTAAACTTTTGGGGGGCTTCCATCCGGATTTTCCCCAGTCCTCCAGATTGGCGATGACGATTTCATCGGGTGCAAGCGGCGTGTCCGTGTCATTGAGGAAAACCTCAAAAACAGGATTATCACCGAAGTAGCGGAATTCGGGCTTTTCATTTTTCTTGATGGATGCTCTACGGGCTGTCAGCTCCAGATAGAGCGGCAGTCTTCTCAGGGTTTCCGGAACATTGATTTCAGCGGCGAGATGTGTAATTTCGTCTTCCGTCTGCGGCGGGTTGAAAAGGGGCACATCATAGCCCAGCGGGTTGAAATGGAAACAGCCCGGCGGAGTGCCGGCGGCGGCGCGCGCATTGCCGCGCAGGACGGTATAGGCTTTCAGACGCCATAGGTACAGGCCAACGTTGGGGATGTTATATTTGCCCCGGTTGCTTTCAATCCGGCGCACATCGGCGGTATGAGCCGCTTTTTCAAACGGTCCACCCAGCAGTTCCAGACCGTCGCGGGAACCCCGGCCGCTGATCTTCAAAGCGGTGGGCCGGTGCAGGCGTAAATGATTGAGGTGCTGGCTTACCGCGAGCAGCTCGAAAAATTCAACCGCGCGGGCCGGCCATCCGGTGACGTCGTGCGCCAGTTCCTCCAGCACGGACAAGGTTCCCTTGCGGCGGCGATAGGCCAGTGTATTGGCCACATAGGCACGCAGGCTGAAAACATCGTCCCCGGCGGCTTGCAGCGGACGCACACCGAGCAGGTCGCCGATGTAAGGCACCAGCCATTCCTCACAGGTTTCGACAAACCAGTTTTCGTAGAGTTGGTCAATGTCTTCTTCGACCACCTGGATTTGCGAGGCCATGACACCGAGAAGCGCCTTGAGCGGTTCGCCCTGTTCAGCGTCGCGGATGCGGTAAATAGCCGGCAGAAGTTCGTAAAGCTTTTGTGCGGTCATGGTCATGATTTTTTCTCCGTCAGCAGAATCAGTTCAATCCCCTGCGGGTTGATGGTCAGCAGCTCGGCGGGAGAGGTTTTATTGGTGGCGGCATCCCATCGGGCTGTTCGCGCGGTGAGCAGGGTGTCCATATGGCTTCCCTGCTTCAGAAAATCCAGATCGACCATCTCCACGCCGTCAACGCACTGAATGAGGGCAATGACTTCACTTGCCGTCACACTCTGGCCAAAAGATCGCTGCTCAAATGAAAAATGATCCATAAGCGCTGTTTGGACCGCGGCGGTGACTTTATCTCCGAGGTACCCTTCCTTTACCTGTAAATTGGCCTTCAATGAAAAAGGCAGAGCGGTGCAGGACTGCACCTGAAAATGCTGATGCGGAAGTCCGCTGGATTTAATGGCCGCTTTCAGGTTGACCAGGAGGTCTGACTTTTCTTCAATGCCGCTGCCATCCGCCCCGGCAACAGTGATATGAACAAAACGTGTCTCGCCGTTCCACAGCCACGAAGCGCAGGCCTTGCCGATACCGGCAAAACGCCGGACAAAGTTCTTATAGTCGGCCAGGGAGACAATCCTCTCGAAGGTTAAAACCGTATAGGGAGCGTTCTGGCGGGTTTGATCACGGGTTTCAGGGTCGTTGGCGCCTGCTGCCGCGCCCGGATTGATGACGGCCTTGACACCCAGGGGGCGGGTCATGAGCAGACTCAGTTGTCTGGCTTTTACCATGCCGCCTTGTCCCGTGCCGATGCGATAGATGGCCGTGATATTTTCAACGCCTGAAGGCAGTCTGGCGCCCGTGATGCCGTCACCGAACTGCACGGTCACCTTTCCGTCATCGGCGACACGCGTGGTAAAGACCTGCGCTTTTGCGTTCTGGTTGTAAAGGGAAGGAACTTCCCGCCAGGCGACATCATCGACCCTGATCTCCAGGGTGGATAGAGAACCGTCCGGCGTTGCCGCTGATACATAGGTCAGGGGCGTTTGTTTGAGAACAAATTTCTGGAAGCTTACGGCGGCGTTACCGCTGCCCAGAATTTCATTTTTGGTTTCGCCGTGCGTTGCCCGGGCGCAGTTGGCGTAAATCGAAACGGTTGCCCGGTCATAAACATTTTTCAGCGAATCCGTTAAGTAGATGACCGTCTTACTGTCCTTCTCACCGATGGATTCAATATTAACCGTCTCACTGAGGGTTTCATCATCGTCGTCGGCCGGAATGTATTCCACCATGGCTCCGGGGGTGAATTCATCGCCCGTGAGGAATGCATTCACCTTAATGGCGTCGACAAAGTGAGTCGGATTTTTAACAAGGAATTTTAAGGTTCCGGCATCGTAAACAGGCCTTCCCACAACCTGCACGATGCTGTCTTTTTTAAAGCTGTCTTTACTGTAAATACCGAATATGCCGTCGGTGAGGCTTTTCAGGCGTGCGGCCCTGCCGCTGACGATCAGCAACTGTCCTTTTTGCAGATCGGGGATATACTGGTCGATGGTAATCTGTGCGCCGTCGACCGGGGTCAGCATTCCGGCGCCGAGCTTGATGTTTAATGTCCCGGCTTTCTCCGCGGAGCGGAAAGGGACTTCGGCCATTGCCAGTTCTTCACTCTGCGCATAGACGACGGCGTTGCGCAGTGTGAATTCATGGAGGTTATTGTCGGTATCCAAAACCATGCGTGTGATTTCAGAAGACAAGGCAAAGTCCTTGCGGGAGGTCAGGCTGACCTTGTCGACGCGGTAAACTTCCGTATAAGTGTCATCCGTCTGACCGGGTCTCGACAGAATCACCCATCCATTCTTGAGAATTTTCGGGTAGGCTGCGTCAAGGTCAATCGTCAGCGGGCTCTGTTCAACGCTAAAGTTTGCCCACTCATTTCCATTGATCAGGTTTGTTTCCTGCTTTATTCCCATGATGACGGGGTCCGGCGCGTTGTGTCCAAAAAACGCCGATTTTTGACGCATGGCAAACACAACGGGGTTTTTCTGAGCCGGATAAATGATTCGGCCGCTCTTTCTTTTCCCCAGGGGTTCAAGCCAGTTGACAATGGTATGGTCCTGATCGGTATCGGTCGTTACGGTATGAATAATCCGCACATCCCAGTTTTCCGAGAGGCTGTCGTTGACGCGTTCATCGCCAATGATGAGCAAAACGTCTCCCTGCTTTAATTGCAGACTTGTTCCCTTTAGATAGAGCGTGGTCATGTCGAGCAGAATGTGCTGCGTCTGTTTCGTTTTCGGTTTCAGACAGTTGAATTTGGCATTGGCCTCCAGCTTCTCAACCGTCTCGAAAACCTGGGGCGTTTCACCGGGACCGGGCAGGCTCTGGACTTTTGTGCCCTGATCAATGACAGCGTATCCCGGCGCACCCGGCGCATCTTCCACGGTAAAGGCCAGCGGCACGGACGCGGCCACACCGGCGCCCGGCTGATAGCCGATCTGGCCCGCCAGTTCACCAATCGAGAGGCGTTCCGTGGCCGTGCGAAGAAAGCCTTCATTGGCAATGCGTTCCTGATAAAAGGTAAGCACGTCGAGCATGGTCGCGCAGGCGTCCAGCAAGGCGATTGACGGGTCGCGGTCTTCCCGCGTGGTCAGTTTCCGCAGCGCCGGGTAGTTTGCAATACCGGCTTTCATCGCTTCCTTAAAGCGGCTGTGTGTGGCCGCCCGATACTGAAGGGATGCCAACCCCGGGCGTTGCGCTTCAGATAGCGGTGTCAGGTTTGCTTTGTTTTCAGCGCTTCCACAGTCGTCACAACGATTCAGGCAGGAACTATTTTCAGACATGGGATTCCCTCATCACAAACTCGATTTTTCCGTTTTCCGGGAAACTAGGATCATTATCCAGACGGACGATTTCCAGACGGCCGGCGCTTAGTTTGCCCTTGGTCAGTTCACCTGCGGCTATTTTTCCCAGACGCTGGAATTTTTTCACTTGGATAAACGCTACACCGTCAACCGCCATTGCCGCGGCATAGATGCGGGAAAGGTAAACAGACTGGCCAAAGGTGAAATGATCGGGATGGAAAAATCCCTGTCCACCATTATCCAGTTCACGGCTGCTGAAAACATCCAGCAATACTTTTTTTACATCCATTTTAAAATAACCGGGCTTGACGCATACGTCGCAGGCAATATCCAGCGGCACAAAACGCGGCCCGCTGATCTCGATGTCGTAGCCGGTCATGCGGTAACCGTCGAGGAAGGTCTTCATCTCCGCAATGAAAGCATCATCGACCGCCTGACCCCCTTTGCGATCAATGGTGACGTAAACCGTGTACCAGCTTCCCGTCCAGCGCACCGAGGCGGCCGCCTGCTGAATGCCGGGGTGACGCTGGGCGATGGCGGCGTAATCCGACGCATTGACGGCGCGTTCCTGCGTCTTGAATGCCTGAGGCGCGTATTGGCGGATCTGTTCACCAGTCTCGGGATCAATGCCGCCGCGCGCGGCCAGGGGATTGCGAATGTTTTTAATTTTAGTCCGGTCATAAGCAGGCCCGGCTTCATGGTCTGTCCGGATAATCAGGTGGCTGATCGCTTCCGCGCCGACATTGCCCGCAGTACCGTTGCCGATGCGGTAATGCGCGTTGAAGGTCAATCCGTAATCGGGTTTTCGACCCATGACGCCATCACCGAAACGCAACTGCGCGCGTCCGTCTTCGCGGGTTTCCACGACAAACTCGCTGGAAAAAGCATCGCTCCCCAGAAGATCGCGCCTGGGCAGCCAGGTTATATCGTGATGATCAGATTGAACCAGGCTAATCGCCGGCTGGATATGACGGGCTGTCCAGATAAACGCCGAGGCGGCGGAGGCTGCTGCGTCAAAAGGTATGAGGCGAGCCCGATGCTCCGTGGATCGGACGTTACCCTGCCGGGTGACCGGCGCACAGGTAAGCACGGGACGGAATCTTTCGTCCCGGGTAACCGCAATGGTTTCGCCGACCGTCTGTCCATGATCCGCAAGCACAATGTTGCCTGTGGCCACGGAAACGGGCCGTTTCTGCCCGGGGTTTTCTGGATCGGCCACGGAATGGGTGCACAAATCAAAGGGCAGAGCATCGTCTTCGTGCCAGCTGACTTCGACAAAAGCCTGATCGGGAAAGAGCGGATCGGCACAGGAAGCGCCGGGGAGGCGAGCGCCCGCTTCATCTTCCGAGGCTTCCGGATTCACACAGGTCAGACGGACAGCGTGCCGTTTTGCGGGATCGGCGTCGGCAGCAAGCCCGGTTTCAGGTGAGCGTATTTCTTCAAAGATCAGGACATCACCGCGGCAAAGCCTCAGCCGGTTGTCCATATCATCGCAAAGAAAAGCCTGCGTTGCACCCCTGGGCAGGCGGCATCCTTCATCACCCCAGGTGTAGAAGTTCATTTCATTATGCGCCTCAAAAAGCGTGAGGCCGTGCATCGTTTCAAAAAGTCGCGCGCCGTTTTGGATTGCCTTTTCCAGCTTTGTTTCGGTCATTGACAGCACGGATGCATGAGGGTCCATACGGGTTAAAAGAGCAGTGCCCGGACGGTTGGCTCCTTCGTCCGGTCCGGCAATCCGGATGCCGTCGCCGCCTTTTTTTACGGAAACCTGCACCCAGGCGCGGGCGCTTGCGCCTTCGAAAACGGGATAATCCAGAAGGCGGGCATGACGGGAGAGGGAAATGCGTTTGCGGGCTGTTCCCAGATAGGCTTCCGCAGCCACGGTATCCTGCTTGTAACTCAGATGATCGCCGGCATAAGCCAGCAGTTCTACCAGAGCAACGCCCATATCCGCCGGATTGCGTTCCTTCCATTCGGGCAGGAGAAATCCCATCCGATCCAGCATGAGGCGGCGGAAGCTCGCATAGTCCTTGGCCATGTAATCGATGGTCGGTTCATCCATTTGCAGCGGTGCAGCAATCTCTGCGGGACGGCAGTCGAAATCGCTGGGGCAATTGATCTTGAAGGAGAAATCGATTTGGGAAAGGATCGGGTCCATCCAGGCCGGAGGTTTTTCCGATGCCTTGCCGTTTACAATATGGAGGGTATAACTTGTGAAATCACCCGGTTGATCGACCGTAAGCTCGATGCCTTGATCATGGACAGCCATGAGGTTGATCACACGGATATTGCGGATGCGTGTGCCGCCGGACACGATGAAGTGATCTTTGGTCAGTGGTGAATAACCTTCAACGTCGGCAAACTTGTTGATGAAATGTACCGTTAATTTCATCTGGTTTGCCGGATCGACTTTGAGATAGTCAATGCCGTTCTGACGGAATTTAGTGCCGGTTTTAATTTCGGCAACCCAGTTGCGGCGTTGTTCATTCTGACATCGATATGGTGTGCTCATGGTTATACCCCGCGTGTAAATTGCGCTGTTTTGCGCTCCAGCGTCTTGATCACCGTGTATTGAACCCGGATGGAAATTGTGGAATCCCGGCTTTGAACCTGTACGTCATCCACCCGGATGAGATCGCCCAGCCACTGTTGCAGCGAGCCCGCAACGGACATCTGAACGGTTGCCGACAGAGCGTCGTTGATGGGCGCGAAAATCAGTTGCAGAAGACCGCTGCCGAAAGTGGGACGGTTGACCCGTTCGCCCGGCGCTGTAAATAAAACCTGTTCGATAAGATCACGGATGTGATCGTCCGTTTCCGTTACTGCCGTGCGGCCGAGATTGTCGAAAGAATAAGGATAGTCGACTTGCATTATTGTCCCCTCACACGTAATTGAGTGACTAAAATATTAAATCCTGTTCCATTCGGTGTGCAGACGGCCTGGCTGTCCTGAAGGATAACAGGCATGCCACCCGCTTTTACCCGGGTTGCCGCGCTCACCCACGATCCGGTGACGCAGGGCATGGGATTCGTTCCCGACATAAAAGGGCAGCCGGAAATGGAATACATGTCCTGTTGGGTGACGATGGGCTGGCCGCCGGCTTTGACCCGCAGATTCGTTGTGATCGGCTGGGTCTGCCCGCCATGCATGCATAAAACCGTGGCTCCCTGCTGCAAAAAATAACCGGGCATTACATCACCTCCAGCGCGCCGTTATTAATGCTCACCGAAATGCCGGTCATCTTGATCACTGCGCCTGTGCCGTTGTCGATTTCAATGCCGGTGGCCGTCAGGGTAATCTTTTGCCCCCCCGATGTTTTGAGAGTAATGCCGCCGATGCCGGGCGTGTCATCGAGGGTGATGCTGTGGCCGGACTTGGTCATGATCATTGTTTTTTTGTAAGGCGGCGCGAGCAAATCCGACGGCATGTCCGCAGGCGATCCGAAAAAAGCGCCGGTCCAGACAGGATAGTCCGCGTCACCGTGCTCGAATTCCATCCAGACAGCGGCTCCGACATCCGGCAGAACAAACATGCCCATCTGGCTTCCCCCGAAGGGCAGGCAGGGCAGCGCCCAGCCGCTTTCGGCGTCTCCCAGAACTTCCGGCACCCGGGCCTTAATCCGTCCCTGCATCAGGGGGTCCTGGATGTCCGTCACAATACCGCGGTATTTTCCGTAAAAGGGGCTGGTCATATCATCACCACAGGCATCAGGGGTTTGGTTCCTTCCCGGCTGATGGAAAAGCTCTGTTTGTATTCTCCCCGCGAAAGGTTGTGGGTAACGCTTTTGACATAGTAGTGGCCATCATAGGAAATGCCCGCGCCGCGAACGCCGACCAGACGGCGGGCTCTCAGCACATGGCCGTAGCGCGCCGTATCCGCTTCTCCATTACCGCTGACCGTGTCCGGCTGGTTGGTGATGGAAGACATCATTTCCCGCGCTGTTGCCGCTGCGCCCTGATTGGCTGTATCCCGGCGCAGGGATGTCTTTCGGGAAGGTGTGGACAAAAGCGCCAGCGGCGGCATTCGCAGCGGCGGAATCGCCGGCAGGGGAATGATAGTTTT
Source organism: uncultured Smithella sp. (assembly GCA_964445385.1). Taxonomy (GTDB): domain Bacteria; phylum Desulfobacterota; class Syntrophia; order Syntrophales; family Smithellaceae; genus UBA8904. The sequence continues at coordinate 4,402 of CAYULE010000013.1, read as the reverse complement.
AGAAAAAGGCTCAATGAAACTTGCCTGCACGGAGGAAGCCGAAAGTCCATCTTCGGCAAAGTTCAATGTTTTGACATTGGTTGCGCTGCCCAGATTAAAAGAAAGCGCGGGCTGCGGCGCGCCTGCCCGCGTTTGCGGTCCCCAGCGAGCCCGGTTCACGCCGATGGTCACGGGATCCACATAAAAGACAAAACCGTTTCTTTCGGCCAGACGGCGAATGCAGGCCAGATCCGTTTCGTGTTGACGCGTGATACGATCAGTCTCCAACGGGATTTCCATTGTTTGCGTTACGTCGGGGATGAGGCCGTACTGAGCGTAATTTCCCAAAAGACGCATGACGATAACGGAATCGGGCTGATTAGGGTAGCGGTCGTTGACTTCTTCCAGATCCATCATCTGGGTCAAATCCCGACCGGTGACGGTCAGCGTAGATGTGCCCGGCTCGGCGCCGGGGGCAAGCTGATGGTTGGTGATAATACCGTCAATCAGAACTTCCGGCATAACACCCAGGAAGACGCCGATAATAATCCGGTTGAAAAGATTCAAACTGCCGCTGTTCAAAAGCGTGTAATCGGGAATTTTACCCTTGCCCATGGTTAGCGTGATTTGAAAGCCGTCGCCCGAATCCTCGCTGTTGGTGACCTGAATGCTTTGGATGGCCTTCATGACTTCGGCGGGCGCGGGTGTTGGAACGGTGACCCCGGTCAACAGGATCATTCGAATACCCAGCTTGTTTTCCAGCATAACGATCCTTTATAGACCGGGAATGGTGATTTTGACGGTCCGGCCGATTTCTTCCAGTTCCTGCGGATCAGCCGCACTGTTGGCGTCGCAGAGCCGCCAGAATTGTTCGGGATCACCAATATATCGTGCGGTGATGTTATCCAGGCGTTCACCCTGCACGATGGAATGTTCAACCATCACTGTCGAATCCTGCGAAGGCCCAATGAAGCGGCGCCGGATATAGTGGGTGTCGCGCCCGGTCCCGTCGGGTCTGTTCTCCGTCATCACGGCTTTTTCGCAATCGGCGTAACGGCTTTTGGAATCAAACATGAATCAACCTCCCAGAATGGACGGCAGGGCCGGAATATTGGCGGCTGTGCCGATAACGCTCATCGTTTCTTTCATGATCTGATGAGCCATGAACATCACGCCGCCGGGATGGGTAAGTCCCAGATCGTTGTACGTCAGAACGCGCAGCCCGAGGGTGACTTTGGCGCGGATGGGATTGAGCGACGGATCAAAGGCTTCTTCCGTGATGCTCAGTTCCGTAATCCTCACAGGAAGCACTCGCTTGAATCCCCAGGCAAAAAGTGTCATGGGCGCTTCCGGCGGGACAATTTCGATGATGCCCGCGTTCAGCAGAACCTCATTGACAATCACGTTGATGGATTTCGGATACAAAAGCGTTTCGAGCGAAGACAAGACAGGATAAACTCCCATGCCGGTTGCCGGAAATTCAGCCTTTTCCAGCTGGTCGGTCGCGTCGATTTCAATTTCGACGCGGATGGTTTCCTGCGGCGGGCCTTTGAGCCGAAGCGCTTCCGACATGTCCGTCTCCCCTGACGCCGCGTTCACCTGGAGTGTCCGTGTCATGGTATCGGGGTTGTATTGAAAGATGACGATGGTCGGAATCGGAATTGTCGGATCAATACCGACAATGGCGCCTTTCTGCAGGCGCGGCGAACCGGGAAAGGTGGTCATAAACAATTCTCCTATGAGACGGTGAACTCCAGTTCCACGCCCGCGGCATCCTGAGTATACTTTTCACTTCTTGCCTTCTGTTCTTTATCCGTACCGTAAGAACCTTCAAAAAGGTCGACATAATCATCCCGGTCATTTTTCATGATTTTACCGACAACACCAAGGAGTTCATTGACAGCTGCGCCGATGGCTACGCCTGTTGCCAGCGCCGGATTTGCTGAAACGGCCAATATCAGGGCGGCAAGCTGGCTGCCTTGCACGGTATCGTGAATAGTAACTAAACGCTCTCCAATATTTCTGACATTCTCGTCACATTCATATATGAGCAATACAATATTAAGCGCGCCGACCACTTTTTGAGATGGCCAAAGTGAAATTCCGTCGCCAATGAATTGTCGTGTTGTTTTGGCTTTCATCGGGATAATGAAGTTGCTGGCGATGGCGCCTTTTGGCGGATAGACAATGGGCACTTTACCGCTATAATCCCACGCAATGGATGTAAAATAAATTTGATTAGTTGACTTGTCGCCCCAAATGCCATAAATCCAGCTCTCAAAATCTTTATAGAGTGTCAAATTCTTGAGTTTCAGCCCCCATTTTTTTTCAGATTTAGCCAGATCCAGGGTTGGTGGTTCAATATTGAAGGATAGATCCGGCAAAGCATCCACAGATAAACGTCGCGGGAAACTGACATCTTTCTTGTGATCTATCTGAATTGCCTTTGCAATCCCTTTGGATGAGAGACCAATTTGGCTGAAGGTTCCATTTCTAAAAATTGGCATAGCTGTTCCTCCTTTTAATGAAAGACATTATATTTACTATCTTCACATCTCTGTTCGCCAGAGATGTCTGCATTGTGGGGAAATCCATCACTTGTTACAGACGGGTAAGAATGGGCCAAGCCGGCTTCTTTTCAATCAAGCCGGATGTTCCTGCAGGTGGCCGGGCCCATTTCCGCTTGCTGCTTCCCGATGCTTCATACTTTCAAAAACCTTCTGGCCGATATGGATACCGATGGATTCCGGCCGTTCGCCTGCGCGGACGTGAAAGGAACCGGCGTCCAGACGGGGAAATTCCAAATTTCTCTGGAGCGGTACGGAAGGCAATTGTTCGCAAGCCAGAAGCCGCGTAAGTTCGTTTTGAACCGCCTCTGAAATCCGGAAACGGTCCTGCGGCGCAAAGCCGTGAAGAATCAGCTCTTCGATGTGCAGCTCAATGTTCATGGTTATCTCTGGCGTGATGTTGTCAGATATTTATTCAGGAATTTACCCCAGCCCGTCTTTTTGGTGAAATCGAGTTTGGCATACAAAGGTGACAGGCTGATTGTTGGAAAATAAATGGCCACGCCGTAGGAATTTTTTACGGCTGCGCCTTTGCATCCGGATTTGACGACAATGCCTTCGGGGCCGCAGACGGCGTCCATAACTTTCTGGCAGGCATTCTTGATTACTTCATCCAGCGCATCGTTTTCCATCATCAGTTTGCAGAAATCAACCAGATCAATATTCTCCGGGACTTCATAAGACTGCACCTGGTTTCGAGCCTGCATAATGGCCATTTTCACGGCATGATTAGCCAATCCGGTGGAAAGGGCGGCTCCCAGATTCTTGACAGCGCTCATTAAAGCATCCGATTTGGCCAGATCGCAGGCCGATTGCGTCACAGCCTCCGACGGTGGATAGGAAGCAATATATTTATCCACGATGACCGCGGTAAAATCTTTGGTCGGCATGGCCGGTTTTCTGGCCAGTTCAGCAAGCAGCGTGTGGTAAGGCCAGCCTTCGAGCGGCTCCGTCTGTTCGGAGCCGACCGTGTATTGGGCGCTGCTTTTAACCTGGCAGGCCACTTCCGCCATGCTCATCAGGCAGGCGTCCATGCCGAGAATGTCGATTTTGTGACCGGCGGCTTTTTTAGCGGCGGTCAGCACTTTTTTTATTTCGATGTTGTCCAGAAAATCCTTGGCGTCATCGTCATACAGGATGGCTCTTGGTTTTGCGCCGCCGGCAGCGGTTTTGACGGCGGTTTTCAGATTAGAAAGAAAGAACGCATGGCGAATACGGCCGCGGGCGGCCCGCTGAATCCGCCGCAGCCTGTCGCTGGCGTAAACGTCCGTGTCGTCCCATCCCCCGCCGTGGTTCCAGAGAATCAGGGCATAGCGCTCGGCAGGATAGTTCTTGATGCCCCATTTGATAAAATCGGTCAGGGCTTTGGGATTGCCGGAGTTGGTTTCACCGAGCTTCAGAACAGCGTCTTTTGTAAGCGTTGTGCCTTTGCGCAGATAAAACCGTTTTGTTTCGCTTCCGGTGCCGAAACGGTCAAACTGGGCAATGAGGTTGAGATCGTCATTGGATCCGACTTTTTTCATTTCCGCCAGGTCGGTGACGCCGTTTGCATCAAGGTTATTATCCCCCGCCAGATAAACCATGAATGTCCATTTCTTCTTATTGGTTGTTGATGATTTTGCCATGACGCTCTCCTTCTTCAATGTTTTATTCACGTTGATGGTTTTGAAAAAAATACTGTCGGTTTTGTTATTCTCGTCTTGTGACCTTTAGGTTACAAAAGCGGGAATCTAAAACTCATTAATACTACTGGATTCCCGCTTTCCAGACTGTGTCGTAATTACCTATCTTGTCATTCCGTGCAAGCGAAGCGCGACCCGGAATCCAGTATTATTAATGAGTTCTGGATGCCGGCC
>CAYULE010000012.1:0-26215 GCA_964445385.1 uncultured Smithella sp. | reverse complement strand
GGTGCGAAAATCGCTTTTGTGCACCCCAAATCCACAGGCGGAATTTTACTCGAGCTCAGCGAAAGATAAAAGCTCAAGGTCAAAGGACAGGAAAGAAGGAACGCATTCGTTTCAGAAGGGTAGTCTGAATTCCTCATTCTGACTCTGCTTCGCAGTCCGGGCTCTGTTTGGGCAATCGCCAATAGACCCCTCCTGACACTCAGCCCGGTCTGTCCATATGGTATGAGACAGGTTTGCCCCGGTCAGGTTTGCTCCGTCTAAGTTTGCCCTGTGCAGGTCTGCGTAAGACAGGTCAGCCCCACCCAGGTTTGCATAGCTCAGGTTTGCCCTGTAGAAGTTTGTTCCAGTCAAGCGTGCTCCGGTCAGATTTGCCCCGCTTAAGTTTACCCTGGACAGGTCCACCTTGGACAGGTCCGCCATGGTCAGATTACAGTTTGCGCAGGATTTTTTAGTTATTGCTCTTTGCAGATCATTCACATCAAACGCCGCTGCATCGCGAGGGATGAGAAACATTCCTGAAAGCATGATCATACAAACGATTGACACAACTTTTTTCATATTCCCTTTCCCCTTTTTTAACAGAATAACTTTGTATTGGAAGTATAGAAAACACTATCTTGGATGTCAAGGTATCTTCACAGCCCAAAATACCTTAGCCATAAAATGTTCATCGGAACCCCGCGCGCAGACAGGCATTAAAGCAGGATAAGAATCATTGCCGATTGAAAAAAGCAACAACGTTGTCGGCAGTTTTTTGCTGGCCTTCCGGGACGGGAACACGAATCGTAAAATGATTTCTGTCGGGAACTTTTCCACCCTGCATGGCAAATTGGCTCCATTCAAATGTGATTGTTTTTTTGTTATCCATAAAATCAACTGAATCAATCCGCCCGAACCGTTTATTGGGATACCACATTCCATTTAAATAGATGCCCTGCGGTGATATCAATGCCGCACCTGCATATTTTTGATTTCGCTTATAGGTAAGCCACGGCGCATACCACTGTAAAAATCCGGTCAACAAAATTATTCCCAAACAGGCATACAGGGCGCCGGCAGGCTTCTTCGCAAATATCAAAAAGGCTAGCCCGAAGAACACTGAAAATCCCGAGGCAAGATAAAAAAGCATCCGTTTGTCCTTTTTATCTCTTTCGTATTCAATCTCATAATATTTTCTCCATTCTTCCTTTGAATACGTCCATTGGGCAAGGGTATCGGGACTTGATATGGCTATATCCATTTGACGTCCCTGAACATAAAAAACGAATGATGAAATAATAAATGTAAGGAGAACAACAATGCCGACAAATATCATGGCAAATCCACCTTTAAATCCGTCCATTTCAGAAATGATCGGATAAACAATCATCAACAATCCGAGCAAGGCAATACCGAAACAAATTATTGCCCATTTTTTAGGTCCGTTCCGGTATTGCGTCATGATACAATCATCTCTTATCAACGGCGTTTTCATGGGAGCGGCTGACGAGCCGCCCCCATGAAACGGGTTCGATGTTATTTTACGTTAATGTTAAATCCGAGAAGTTTCCAGGAAGACCCCTCATTGATATACTTCTGCTTAAAATAGACTTGGGCGGGTTTTGTCGGGTAGTATCCTGTCAGCACCAATACACCGTCCTTGTCGATGGTTGATTCGGCAGCCATGACCGGCTCAAAATTATCCAGCACCACCCAGTTGGCATCCGAGTCAATAATGGACTTGAATGCCTGATTAAGCTGTTCTGTGCTGTGCTGTTTCTGCCAGAGCTGGGATACGGTGCTCCGAAAGTGTTCCATATCTTTCCGGCCTACCGAAACGACGAAATCATGCATCGATTGTTTCACTAACGCGATTTGAGCGCTTTTTGACGGAACATTTGATGAAGCGTTCTCTGATTGTAGTCCGGTTGTCGGTTTCTGAATCGCATAGATTTTCCATTTACCGTTTTCCTTCACGAACATCATTTTAATGGGAATCACTCCACCTGTTTCAGTCTTAATCGAGCCGTCCAGCTCGCCACGGTCGCCACTAACTTGCCGATTGGACCAGCTGCATTCTTTGAAATTCAGGATGGCTTCCTTGGAAAGAAAGTCTGCCAGCGCTTTTTCATCCGTGCTTGCCTTTAAGTCTTCTGAGAGATAACCACGCGCCTTCGCCATGTTTTGTTCTTTCACCGTCTTGAAAAAGTCATCTGCGGTATCCACGATACCTGAGGTAAAGTAAAATGCGGCTGTGACGGCCAGAACGATAAATGCGACAACGCCGATTACTATTTTCAACCATTTTTTCTTCTTAACGGGTACGCCTGAAAAATCAGGTGGATTCGTTGTTGCCGAAGGAGGCGCAATGGATGAAACCCCCTTTAATGGATTGCCGCAAGAAATGCAAAAATTTGCATTGTTTTCATTCTGAGAACCACACTTTGAACAAAACATCGTTTGTCCTCCTTCCAGTTGGTTAATGACATCAACAATAAAAAACTGACTTCGCTTCTTTCAATCAGTTGATGTTTATTGTAGCATTATTTCTTTTTAAAAAAAAGAAGCAACCACACAATCTCACTGATAAGGGATTGAGGTCTTGTCTCTTCATCGAGGTGGATATTTAATGGATAACAGGAAGCATCACAGAGAATCCGTTCCCCTATTCTATTCATCGGGCGATAGCGGTTCAATGAATCTTCACTTTTTAGTTTCTCCTTTGAGAAATCCCTGTTTAGCATACTCAGGCATCGGGTAGGAATAAAATCCCTTCTTCGTCACGGGACCAAGCTCACCCCTGTCCACATACTGCTTCAGAAAGTCCGCATTCACCTGCAGCTGGTTATCCGGAATGTCCTGAGTATGATGCGCCCAGTAATTGGTAACATGCCATACCGTTGTAAGGCCCATCTGGTCCATCATCCCGAACGGTCCCAGAGGCATGCGCATCACACCCATCCATGCCCGGTCAACGTCCTCGATACTGGCCACGCCCGTGGTCACCAGCGTCATGGCGGTGTTGCAGATATTGGAGAGCATGGCGTTGAAAACGTAGCCATTGCTTTCCCGATGCAGCATGATGGCGATCTGGCCGATGCTTACGGCAAAGTCATGCACCAGTTGAGTCACTGCCGGATCCGTCCCCGGATGAGGCATGACGTCCGCCACATTATTGGCTCTCAAATCGTGGAAATGAAGCGCCACAAGCTTTTCCGGTCTACCTGTAGCCTTGGCGAATGTCGAGGGCATGAGGAGAGATGTATTGGTGGTGAAGATCGTCCGTTCCGGGCAGAGTTCGTTAAACTGGGCAAAGACCTTGGCTTTAATCGCCGGGTCCTCGGGAACGGATTCGCTGATGATGTCCGTGTCCTTAGCCGCCGCTTGCGGATCTGAAGTGATCGTAATGCGCCCCATAATCTCCTGGTGTTGTTCCATGGTTATCCTGCCAGTGGGCACGAAATATGAAGATCCGAGCTTTTCGATGCGCCGCAATGAAGTTTTTAGAATGTCGTCTGAAATGTCATAGAACGTGACGTTGTAACCATGCATAGCGCACACAAAACCGATCTGTTGCCCCATGGTACCCGCTCCCAGAATGAGAACCTTTTTAATATCTTTAATATCCATTTTTTCTTCCTTTCCTTATGTAATGATATCGATGTTGCCAATAAAGCAGATATTTCCGTCCCATATAACATATGTTAAGTTAGAGTTCAGCAGTATTTTGGTGATTTCCAGTTCAAACGATATATGTTTTAACAAAAATAACCTTGACTCATCTTATGGCCTGTGTTTAATTTCAATATCGTTTTATGCAAGTTATTCAGGGCAATTAGCCCTGTTTCTTTTCTGAATTCGCAAACAGGTTAATTGGCTATGGACCGTAACATTCGAGATGGTGCGCTGATTAGAAATGCTGAAGCCACGCATTTCGCCTGTGAACGGATTCTAAATCCAATTACATTTTGTATATTAATGGCCCAAAATGCCGACAATCCAAGGATGGCCTACCATGAGTGACAGCTCCGAAATTGCCGAATTGCAAGATATCCTCAGACTGCAAAAGGGATTGCAGGACATAACCAACTGTATCAATGCAGCGCGCAACGTAAAACAAATCATCATCGACGCCCGACCAAGGATTATCGAGTTGTTCCATGTGGAAGCCGCTCATATCTATATTGTTGCCGATAAAGAAAAAAAAGAAATATCTACATTCATTCCCTCCGGTGATCAGACTAAAGAAAGAAAAACAGCCGTCAGTAATCAAACAATTCCCGGGTATGTTACGAATACGGGCAGAATGATCAACATTTCTGATTTCAGCAATAATATCCAAATTAATAAATATTCGGATCTTCTTCTTGAGTCCAATATGGATACAAGATTTGGCATCAGAGTAAAACAGATTCTGGCGATGCCGATTGTTTATGGCGGCGAAATCATGGGAGCCATTGAGATCATCAATAAGAAAGACAGTGACAATCAATTTATGGATGAGGAACCCGTACTCCTGCAGGAAATTGTAGATGTGCTGGGCATTGCTCTCTACAACCAGCAGAGGATGGATCCTAAAGCGAAAAAATCAAAGTTCAGCTATCTGATCACAAACGACCTGATCACGGAGGAAGAACTAAATCGCGCAAGAGAAGAGTCCCGGGAAACAAAAGAATCTCTCGAAAATGTCTTGATGAAAAAATACAACATCAGCAAAAGCAATATCGGCCAATCCCTCGAATATTTCTATCAGTGTAAGTTTGTTCTCTTCGACAAGAATACTCCCATACCGGGCGATCTTCTGAAAAATCTGAAGAAAGAATATCTTGCAAGGGAAGCCTGGGTTCCCCTGGAAAGAAACGACAAAATTATTCGTGTTATCGTTGATGATCCTCAGAATATTCTCAAGCGTGATGCTATAGAAAATTTATTAAAAACAAAATCCGTAAAATATGACATTGCCCTGAAAGACGATATTCTCAAATACATAGAATATTTCTTCATGGAAAATGTTGAGGAAGCCACGTTTACGGATCTGCTGGGAAAACTCGAAAGTGGTGACAGCGCGCAGGATAGCGAAAATGAAGAGTCTATCAGAGAATCCGACAGCGCCATTATTCAATTGGTCAATAAGATTATCAATGACGCGTTTGCCCGTGGAGCGTCGGATATTCATATTGAACCGGATAACATCGATAAAAATGTGCTGGTACGATACAGGATTGACGGGGATTGCGCGTTGTATCAAACCCTGCCATACAGTTATCGGGCCGCGATCATCTCCAGAATAAAAATCATGTCCAACCTGGATATCACAGTAAAAAGAATTCCGCAGGATGGAAAAATCAAGTTAAAGAAACCCGGGGTGGGGGAAATCGAACTGCGTGTGGTGACAATCCCAACGCAGGGCGGAGTGGAAGATGTCGTCATGCGTATTCTGGCCAAAGGCGACACGCTGCCGCTGGAAGCCATGAAGATGACACCGAGAAATTATCGAGACCTTTTAAGAATTTGTGAGCAACCCTACGGGATGATTTTGTGTGTCGGCCCGACCGGCTCAGGAAAAACAACAACCCTCCACGCGGTTTTAAATCATATTAATACGCCGGATCGAAAAATCTGGACCGCTGAAGATCCTGTCGAAATCACGCAACGGGGGCTGAGACAGGTGCAGGTTCATCCCAAGATCGGTTTTGATTTTGCCGCCGCCATGAGAGCCTTTCTCCGCGCCGATCCGGATGTAATCATGGTGGGTGAAATGAGAGATTTTGAAACGGCCAAAATCGGTGTTGAGGCATCGCTCACGGGACATCTGGTCTTGAGCACGCTGCATACCAACAGCGCCCCTGAAACTATTTCCCGGCTTCTGGATATGGGCATTGATCCGCTTAATTTCGCGGATTCTCTGTTGGGCGTTCTGGCGCAACGGCTGGTCAGAACTCTTTGTGAAAAGTGCAAAGAACCCTACAACCTGACACAGGAGGAATATAATCAGATTGCACAGAGCTATGGCGTTGAACAATTTAAAAAGCAGAACATTCCCTATTCCAAAAATCTGCAGCTCTACCGCCCCAAAGGATGCGATGCCTGTGAAAGAACGGGATACAAAGGACGAATCGGGATCCATGAATTGCTGGTTAATACGGAGGAAATAAAAAGACGGTCCATTGAACGCAGGGAGAGCATTGAAGTCATTCGGAATATCGCAATGGAAGAAGGGATGTTAACATTATACCAGGACGGCGTGTTGAAAGCATTTCAAGGCCTGACGGATATCAAGCAGGTGCACAGAGTCTGCATAAACACCAGATAACCCGGACATACTTTAGCCATAAAAAAGCCCCCGCCGCGCAGAATCCATCGCGGCCGGGGCTTTTCCAATTTTTTTATTCGATGCTGCCTATTTTCAATTTGATGGGTTTAAGCGGTACTGAATATTTAGCAATTTTCTTAATACTTTCAAACTCTGCCGGTGTTTTTGTCCACCAGACATAAGCGCTGGCCGGCGCAAATTTCCCACCCTGGATGGTTTGTACTACGATAGGCACATAAATTCGACCCGCCTTGGAAATACCGTAAAAATCGCCGGGAAATTGGTCGCCCATCATCGGCAATGCCTTGGGAAAGGCCGCTCGGATGGCGTATACGTCGTCTTGTGTTCCCGCGGCGGCAATGGATCTGGCCAAGGCCTGCATGGACATATAATGCAGCACGGCTTCCCAGGTATTAATCCTTTTATAGGTATCACGATACTTCCTGTCAAAAGCAGCTGTCTTCGGAACGGGCAAGCTTAAGACGGAGGCTGTTCCAATGACGTTTTCCATTAATCTTGTCCCATCGAGCAGTTGGGCTATGCTGTCCAATTTGGCCTGCTCAGCGATTAGAAAACCGCCTTTGTACCCCATCTCACGAGCCTGCGCAATAACAAGTGCCGTTGTGGCAGAAGGCCCGCCAATCAGGATAACATCGGGCTTGGTAGCAACCGCGGCGGACAATGGCGCGACAAAATCTGTCCGCGTATAGTAGTTTGCCGGTTTGTCTGCCGTTATCCTGCCACCGATTTTCTCCCAGTAGGATCTGAAAACTTGTCTCCACTCATCGCCATAAGCTCCGAGAGTCATCACCATAGCCGCTTTACGCCATCCTTTTTCCCAGGCGTAGTCGGCATAGATCTGGGCGTAAACCGTCATCAGGGGCGTACCGAGTACCAGGAGATTATTATTTGAAGCGTCAGCCTGAGGGGAGGTTGCAAAACCCATGAGAATAAACTCACTACATTCTTCTTCATTCATTTTGAGCAAGTGTGCCGCTGTTGTTAAGACGGGATTAAATATCGCCAGCGCATTCTTATCCAGAAGCTTACGGGCATTGGCTACGGCCAGTTGAGGATTGGCTTTGTCGTCCATTCTTTCGAGCCTGAAAAAATATTTCTGGCCGTCGGCGTTGACGCCTCCCGCCGCATTTATTTCCTTAATGGCCATATCAACTCCATTAAGGCAATCCTGTCCGTATTCGCCTGCCGGACCGCTCAGGGGACCGGTAAAACCGATCACAATTTCCGCCGCGAAACCGGAAACACTCCACGAGATAATGGCAACCATAGACAGCAAACATAAAACTTTCTTGAAATGCCTCATTTTTCCCTCCTCTTTAATTAAAAAAACATTCCTTATTGTTCATAATAGACATTATATATCCTGTAATTTGTCAATGGCCTTTTTGGATGAGGTGACCAGTTTATCCATGTCTTTGGATTGTTCCGGCGCTTTTTTCATCATATCAGACAATGATTTGCCTTTTTCATCCGCCGGTGCGGCAACGGTCTCCGGCGCCACTGTTTTCTCTGCAGGGGACGCCTCGGGTGTCGTTGCTTTCTGGGCCGGGGCAGCATTCATTTTTGTACGCAGTGAATTAACCGATTGCACCAGTTCTCCAATAGCATCGTCGGCATCCCAGGAAAGAGATCGGCTGTACTTGCCGTTGGCAAATTCCTTTAGAACACTGGAGGTTTCTTGAAGGGGTTCAGTGACAGAACTGGTCATCATTTTTTTAATGAAGGAAGGGATAAGAACAACACACAAGACAAGAAGGATTAAAAGCAAAATACTGAAAACATAAAAAGCCATGCTGGACGAGCTGTATCCTTTATCACCGATATTTTTTTCAAAATCAATCAACTGCGTTAACAGCTGATTGATGGCTTCCTTTTTTTCATTTGCCGCAATCACGTATGCGCCACCTGTGCCAAGCGGGGCGGTTCTGATGACTTGAAGAGCATTTTTCTGATATTCATTCAAGTTATCCATGATTGCCTGGTAGAATTTTTTCTGCTCCTCGCTGAGGCCTGCTTCCAGTGCTTTTTTTACCAGGTTAATATCCTCGGTGATGATGGCAGTCTGCTGATCGGAAAACTTGGCAATTTCCTGCTTGTCCTGACTGGATGCCACCATGCCTTTTATTCCGTTAAGATTCGCATTCACGATATTAATATCATTTAAGAGTTTTGTACTCCTTTGATAGTCTTTAAAGCCGCTGTTGATATTACTGATTGAATTTTTTTGAATGAATAAGCCAATCAAAGCAATAAGGATAATAACAACGGCAAGAACCAACATTTGCATGGAAAGCGCTTTTTGCCCCGACTTTAAATTATTGATTGAGTTCATGATGTAATATTTCCCTTCTCATAATTTATGGTTATTTAATGATGATTCCCGTAAACACACAGCCGCTCTTCCCGGATCTTTTTAAACATATTCTGATTGCATAAAAAAAATTGATTGCTTTGTCTGAACCACAGTACCTGTCAATGGATAGTGAGGCATCGACCTGGTGCATAAACCGTCAGACTTCTTAGTGTTTAAGAATACTTGTGGAAAACCTTGTTGTCAAGACAATTTTAACAGACAATTAGGAATGAACAATTTATTTAGTTTTAATGATTCACGGGCTCATCAGCCGCTCAAAATGAACAGGTCATCTTGCTCGGTGCGAGCGAAGGGAAAAAGCAGACAGGCGATCATTCCCTTGCTGGCAAAGGGGTTTATTTGATTTATAGATTCGGGCATAGCTCTTGCTTATATATTTTTAATCATTATGATGATTTTTAACCGGAATGGTGAATTATGGCAAATGTATTAAACGGGCTTGATATATATAACACACCATCAGACGCTTCAAACGATGGACAAAAACCATGGCGTGTGCGGGAAGTGTTAATTGTAGATGATGAAGAACCTTTGCTGTTGACGATTGCTGAAGGTTTAAGTATTTATAAGAAATTTTTCAATTTATTGACAGCCACTAACGGCGCGGATGCGGTCAAAGTCCTGAAATCGTCGCCTGTTATTGATTTGGTTTTGACGGATCTGAGCATGCCCAAAATGGATGGATTTGAACTTTTAGCCTACATGAATAGAAATTATCCTAAGATTCCCGTAATCCTGATGACAGCCTTCGGCACACCAAAGATCGAAGAGATCGTCAGCAGCATGGGAATATTCCGCTATTTGGAAAAACCACTGGATATTAACATTATAGCGGACAATATATTCGCAGCGTTATCTATTAAAACAAATCACACGGCTTCCAGACCAAAGGACGCCAGAAATCGGGAGCTGAATCAGACAGACTATCCATCGGGTTTGATTAGCCCTGATTATTATAAGAAAACGATGCCATAATTGTATGAGTATGAGGAATGTTTCATGGGGGGTGACGTGAAAAAGGATTTCAAACTAATTATTGATAATGAAGATATGAACAGCTTGCCTGCTTCAGACGGGGGCATCAAGGACGAATTACAGCGCTGGCCTCTTTTCGGTCTTTCTGTAGGCAGTTTTCTACAGGTGATCGCCATGGAACGGCAAACCTGTATTATGGAAGTTTATCTCAGCACAAATCATTGGGGTCATTTTTGCTTTGTAGAAGGAGAACTGCATGACGCGGTTTATGGTGATTTAAGCGGAGAAGAGGCCGCGATGGAGATGATTTCCTGGGAAAATGTTCGCCTCAACATCAAGCAAATACTGAATACCAGCGGCATTGTAAGAAAGATTGATAAAAATCTTATGCTGCTATTAATGGAAAGTTCCAGGCGTCTTGATGAAGTGCAGGAAGATAATGAACAGCCAAGCACGGAAGATGCCGAAGATTTGGAAGATATGGAAGTCATTGCCGACGATGTTGAACGCGCAAAGTTCAGCGCCTGCATCGGCATTATGAGTAAGGATATGGGCGATGCCTTGACGGCGGCCAGTATTTCCAACATCAATGAAGGAAAAGTGATGGCCGCATATAACACGGCTCCTGAGACGGCTGAAGCATTCCTACGTTTGACAAAATATATGCAGAATGCATTCAGCACTAATACAACCCATCATCTGGGAGATCATTTCATCCTGGATTTGAAAAATCAACAGACACTTGTTGCCCTGATTATCGGAGAACATCAATGGTGTATCCTATTTAACAATATGAAATGTACATTGGGCCTTTTGCGCAATGTTATTATGCCTAAAGTTATTAGGACTTTTAATGAAATGAATATCGTATAGAAAGTTAAAAAAGGAGGCCGAATGAATATCCAGAAACTGAATGTTTGCATGGACATCTTAAAGAAGGATTTGGGCGAGGGGTTTGTCGCCTCTTGTATTATCACGACTGAAGATGGTCAGGTGCTGGTTGCCACCGATCAGGCTAATATCGCTGAAGCAACCTTATTAAATGACTCTACCGCATTTATTCGCAATGCCCTGAAAACCTATCCGGCGGAATTAGGACAGTATTATTATATTGATGTGGCCGGAAGTATGGCGGTTTTAGTCATTCCATTTGGCGATTATCAATGGACGATAACCATTAATAAAAAGCTGGTTAAACTGGGGCTGTTGTTGAATGTCGTATTGCCGGCTATTATCAACGCTTTTGAAGACGCTGTTGTATCTTAAGGTGTACGGGGGGGGAAAAGGGATCATGGGAGAGAAACTGGTTCGCATATTTGAAATTGTTCAGGAACAGTCAGGCCTTAAAGGCCGTATGGAGCTTGCCACCCGGACAGGGATATCACTCAACAGGGCAACTCAAATGAAAGATACCGAGGAACTTGTAAAAAGAATGAAAGATATCGCAAGTTCTATCCTTGAAAAAAATTCATAAATATACTAATAGCATTTCATGGATTATAAACTATTTTCGTTTTAGTCGACCCTATCTTATTTTTTTGTGTGCTTTACCGCAGATGCATATGGCTTGGCTGGAAAGTAATTTGCGGAACAGCACAGCGTCAGTATGCCCCGATAAAGGGTTAATAACATTCTGGATAAAAGGAAAATACAAATATGATTTTAGGCCAAAAGCAACTTGATAAAATACATGATACTTTAACTGAAAATCTTATTGGTTCCGGTGTTCAGAGCGTGATGCTGATAGACACGGCCGGCAATGTGATCGCATCCATTAATAATGGAACTGAAACGATCGATTTATATTCACTGGCAGCACTGGCTGCCGCCAATTTCGGCGCCATGAGCTGCATGGCCAGGATTGTGGGTGAAGATGAATTTTCTCTTTTGTTCCATAAGGGAGAAAAAGAAAATATTTACTTCTGCAAAGTTAATGATGAATTATTATTAGTGAATATATTTAACAACCAGATTTCGCTCGGTTTCCTCAGGCTGAAAATGTCAAAAGTTGTAGAGGAATTACTCGAAGTATTGACTTTGTAACGCTTAAATAGTTTAAATATGAAAATGAACATAGCCTTAACATGGCTTTGGAATAGCAGGGGGTGGTAAGTTTGGCGTTTATTAATCTGAAAGATAAAGTTATTCAAGCCAAAATAGTTTATTATGGGCCGGGAAGATGCGGCAAAACAACGAATCTCGAATATATATACGATAAATGCCGTACCCAGGTTAATTCGGAGATGGTCACGGTGAAAACGCAGGGAGATCGCACGTTGTTTTTTGATTTTTTCCCGTTTGATATGGGGAAAATCAGTGGTTACGACGTCAAGATTCAGCTCTACACCGTTCCCGGACAGGTTAAGTATAATTCCACAAGACGGCTTGTATTAAAAGGCGTTGACGGTGTTGTCTTTGTCGCGGATTCCTCGGCTGAACGCCGTAACAAAAATATTATTTCCATCCGCAATCTGGAAGAAAACCTCTCACTTTACAATAAAAATATACGCGAAATCCCGCTTGTCATTCAATACAACAAAAGAGATCTGGCCAAACAGGGCATTGAAGTTCTGGACGTTGAAACACTGGAAAATGATATCAATGCGGAGTTAAAAGCTCCCGCATTTGAAGCGAGCGCCGTAGAAGGGCAAAATGTTATTCTGACCCTTAAGAAAATCATTTACTACACGATGTCGTCTCTGGAAAAGCAACTGACACAGGAGCCATAAAATGAAAATGAAAGAAGAGTCGTCATTTCTTCAGGGAGTAGAAAGCCGTCTTGATAGTCTCTTCGCTGAAGACACCCAGCCGATTAAGGAAAAAGACTCCGATCCTCCCCAGGCAACTGTACAAAAAGTTGCGTCCGATATAAAGGAGGACATCAAGGAAGTTACAGACATCAAAGAAACAAGAATCGCATCTGAAGTTTCTTCAGAGCCAGTCCAGCCACAAGATAAATCAACTTTTATTTCTGAAATCGAAAAACGTTTTTCGGCGATATTCGGCGAAGATGACAAAGATATGGGTGGCGTTACCGATGCCCAAGCGTCGGAGGACCTGAAAAAAATTATTGCCGAGGCAGAACAGACGGAAAGCATAAAATCCGATCTTCCCCCGGAGAACCTTTCCTCGCCTCCATCATCCATCCTTGATTCACCTTTAAAAGAAATGAAAAGTATCATTCTTTCCATTGAATGGGAAATCAATGATCATATTCTTGAACAATTGGAAGATGAGATCAATAAATTATATTTAGCATATACCGGCAATCGTATCATTCAGGGATTTTTAAGAATTCTTCGTTTCATGGGAAGGTATGTCCGAGTCAGGGGAGTCCGTTCCAATCAGGATTCCATTAACCTGCTTTTAGCCGTCTACGACCATTTGGAAAATGTCATGGTTTCCGAAGGGATGACGGATGCTAAAAAACATATTATTTTAATCGACAATATTAAAAAATACAGAGCATGGGTGGAAAGCACTGATTTGGAAACCCCGGAGGTAGTAACTGAAAAGGTTGAATCTTCGGACGTGGAATCCTTGATAGACAAATCCATCGAAGAGCAGAAAACGGAGATTGAACCCATCAAAGATTTACCGTTTTCTGAAGAAGAGCCGATTGCCAAGACCTTTATTGATGAAACGGCTCATGAAACGACGCCCCTGACGCTCCCTTTGATGGAACCGGATGCGCTTGTTCAAACACAGCCGCCCCTGTCCACGGAGATACCGCCTTCTTCGCAGGGCGCCGAACTGGAAGATCGGGTTATTACTGCTATGAAAAACCTGCCGCCCAATGAAGCATTCATCTATGCGTTTGGGGAGATTAAGAAAACCTTCCAGGCTGAGGTGGACGCTTTAAAGGAAGAGATTCGTATTCTCAAAAGTGCCCGTTAAGCGAAAGTCAAACATTGACCTTTTAAAGGACTGATGCTAAACAAATAACTGATTTGTAAAGATAAACGAAGATCAATAGTTTTTAAAAGCCGGAAGACAAAGGCAGGTATCCTTAAAATTGATAGTATTTTGTGAGGAATGTGGAGAAAGGTATATCATTGAGTCCGAAGAAATGAAAGGTTCGGCGATGATTTTTATTTGCCGTGTTTGTAATGATATTATCCGCATTCCAGCGCAGGAACCTTATTATAAAAAAGCGGAAAAAGAGAAAAACCAGGCTGAAAAGATTTAGTGTTTTTCAGTTTAAACATCATTAACCCGGGCCAGACTGCCAAGAAGGACGCTTGAATGGATAACAAAAGTGAGTTGTTTGATTTAAAGCGGGAGAAGCGGGAATTGGATGCTTTTTTGTCCAATATTGCAGAAGAAGAATCATCGGTATCTTCTCCCTTGGAAGGGGCCGTGCAAGCGGAAGACAAATTCGCGTTTAAAACCTCGGATCAGGGACCATCCGATTCAAAATTGGAAATACCCGGAATAAAGCAAGAAGGGCCTTCCGTGCTGCTTGCCGATAAGGATAAAGTATATACACCGAGCGTTAATGAATTCATTCCCAAATTTACCGATACTGTTTCATTTGATATCCCTGTTCAGGCAGATTCAACACAAGAGAAAACATCTTCATTTTTATCGCTGGACGAGGGGAAAAGAACGGATACTTCGTCGACGAGGGTAACCGCTCCTCAGAGTGTTAAACCGCTGGAAAGTTTAAAAACGATGACAAGGTTTGACGGAACAACGAAATTGAATAAAGATGTGTTGCCGGAGATGTCCCAGCCCAAAGAGGAAAAAACCTTCGAGGCGGCTGAAACGGAAAAGAAAATTGACAAGGCCGGTCCATATGATTTCTCACCTGAAAAGAAAGGTGGGGGCATCAGCCGGTGGATATGGGTATTGGCCGCCCTTTTGATCCTAGTACTGGTTGGATATTTCATATCTTCCTCAAAACCATCTTTGCCCGGAATTGGAAGTTTTTTCAAGTCAGATCAAAAAGCGGCATCCTCATCCGTTAAAGAGATTAACCTGCTTAATGTTCGACAAAGGTTTGTTTACAATGTAACTTTGGGCAAAAACATCAGGGTCATAGAAGGTCTTGCTGAAAATTCAGCGGCCTATCCTGTTTCAAACATCAGAATTGCTGCAAATCTTTATAACGCTGATGGTTCATTATTGTCATCCATGGAATCTTTCAGCGGCAACGTTATCGCTGATGCAAAACTGGAAAATATGGATGCGGCTGGATTGATTTCCGAGCTAAAGCAGGGGAAAGCTTCCGGAGATAAAATACCGCCTAAAGGCCAAACGCCTTTCATGGTCATCTTCACCAGTGAAGTGGCAGGGGTTCACAAGCTGTCTGTATTGCCGGTTGACTTTAAAAAGTAGTCATGACGCCCTGATCCTGCTTTGATGATGGACAGGGCATCCCTATCCAGCAATAACCGTTTTTGCAACGATTATTGCTTTCTTCGTTTTTCAATACGCTTCCCGTGCCGATAGAAGAGAAAATAATTTCTTTTACAATTCATATATCATCCCCTTTTCATATTAGCCTGTTCATGGAGGGGACTATCTTTTTAAGGGAGGATTGTTTATGAAAGGAAAAGGATTATTGATAGTGGCTGTCGTGATGATCCTGGCTGGGAGTATGATTGCCAGCCAGGTTCAAAAAAACTTCGGCCAGATTACAGTGACGGATGTTCGATTTTCGGGTAAAGACGGCGCCACATTGAGTGCGCTGCTCTATGTCCCGAAAAATGCCACGCCACAGACACCGGCTCCCGCCATTCAGGCCATTCATGGATATATCAATTCCCGGGAAACACAATCGGGTTTTGCTATTGAATTTGCCAGGCGCGGCTGGGTGGTATTGGAACTGGATCAAAGAGGACATGGTTATTCTTCGCCACCGGTTGGCGCTAATGGTTACGGCGCAATCGACGGCCTGGCTTATCTCAGAGGTCTGGATTTTGTCGATAAAAACAAAATCGGTCTGGAAGGCCATTCCATGGGTGGCTGGGCTTCGGTGGTCGCGGCAGCGACCCGTCCCAACGACTATGCGGCGATGGTGCTGGAAGGCTCATCCACCGCCACGAAATTTTCTGAGAAATATGTCCCCATTCCCGGCAGCCCCGTTTTTCCCAGAAATCTTGCTTTGGTCTTCAGTACCTACGATGAGTTCTCCCTGTTGATGTGGGAAATACCGGTCGCCAAAAATGTCATCTTGAGCGAGCCGCTGAAGAAAGTATTCGGGACGACGGCAACCATCGAACCCGGCAAGATTTACGGTTCGATTAACGATGGCAATGCGCGCGTGCTTTATCAGCCGAAAACCACACATCCCGGAGATCACATCTCCTGCAGCGCTATCGGTTACGCCATTGAATGGTTTCAGAAAACACTGGGAGCCGTCAATCCTTTGCCCGCTTCCAATCAGATCTGGTATTGGAAAGAAATCGCAACACTCATCAGCCTCATCGGTTGCCTTCTCCTGCTTTTCGCCTGTGGAAAGCTGCTCTTGCAGACCGCATTCTTCAAGACACTCGCAAACGCGCCGCAAAATCCCAAACCAGCAGCAGGTGCGGGCTGGTGGATCGGGGCACTGCTGATGATCATCATTCCCGCCGTGACCTATTTCCCGCTCAACGGGATAGGAAATCTTGCCGTAAAGGCATCCTGGCTCTTTCCGCAGCAGGTAACGAACACCCTGATGTTCTGGCTCATCGTCAATATGGTTATTACCCTGATTCTGTTTCTGTTCTGGCATCTGTTCAACCGGAAGAAAGGCGCAAACGCCGTCTCTTACGGCATCGCTGATTCCGGTGGAGCAACCTGGAAGAAAATCGGCCTGTCCGCCTTTCTCGCGATTATTGTGATCGGCGTCGCCTACCTGTCGGTCGTCCTGATTTCCGCCATTTTTACCGTGGATTATCGGTTCTGGATTATGCAGATCAAACCCATGAGCGGGTTACAATTTAAAATTGCCCTGCGTTATATTATCCCGTTCCTGCTCTTCTATCTGGTCTTCGCTGTTGCTCTGCACGGCCAGTTGAGATCGGTGTCCGGTTCTTTGAAAAGTCGGATGATCAAAGCGGTCGTGGTAACATCGCTGGGTTATCTGGTGTTGTTATTGCTTCTATACATCCCCTTATTCCGCGGCGGTCCCCTGGGTGTGCCTGACCCCCGATTGATCCTTTATGCCATTGTCGCCATTCAGGTGTTGCCGCTGTTCGTAATCGTCAGTTGCATCTCAACCTTTTTTTATGAAAAAACAGGTTTGATCTATCCAGGTGCGTTCATCAATGCGCTATTCATTACTTGGTACATTATTGCGTCGCAGGCGACTCATTTGCCGCTGACATAAATTTATCCTGGTCCATTTTCACTAAAGGCAGTTGATCGCAAAACTGCCTTTTTTTATTTCAACTCCAAATATAAAATGAAGATATTGCTTGCTATTTATCAACATTGCCTGTAAAGCTTCGCCAGGAATAGCGATACATATTGACCTTCCCACCTTTCTTCGTCAGAAATTTGCTAAGGATAATCCCGCTAATCATAATAGAATCCAGATGCTTCACCGTGTTCGAGACTTGTCTTTAAGACGCAGGAAATGCGTATTCAAAGGCCTGCCTTTACCAGCCTTATAACGGTTTTCATCGGGTTTAACTTTCAATAGATGCTGGTATCATACAATAAAGGATAAGAAATGAGTTTTGAGAAGTTTAAGTTAAATGAAAAAATTATGGCGGGCGTTGTTGCCGCCGGGTATAAGAAGCCGACGCCGATTCAGGCCGAGTCCATTCCTTCCATCATGGAAGGCAAGGATCTGATGGGATTGGCCCAGACCGGAACCGGCAAAACAGCCGCTTTCGTGTTACCGATTTTACAACGTCTGATGCAGGGACAGCGCGGCCCTATCCGCGCCCTGATCGTTGCGCCGACACGGGAATTAAGTGAACAGACCCACGAAGCCATTATGCAACTGGGACGAAAAACAGGGCTTAGCAGTGCCTCGATCTATGGCGGTGTCAACATTAACACACAGATCAATCGATTACGATCCCGTGTCGATATCATCTCGGCCTGCCCCGGCCGGCTGCTCGACCATATCGGCCGTGGTACGCTTGATTTGTCCAAGGTGGAAGTTCTGGTTCTTGATGAAGCGGATCATATGTTTGATATGGGTTTTCTGCCGGACGTCCGCAGAATTGTCAAGCATCTGCCGGCTCATCGCCAGACCCTTCTTTTCTCCGCCACCATGCCTGGAGAGATTCGCAGCCTGGCTGATGATCTGCTTCGCGATCCTGTTCATGTTCAGATTGGGAATACCGCTCCGGTGATGACGGTTTCTCACCGTTTTTATCCGGTGCAAACGGAACAGAAAACCGCCTTGCTCAAGGATATTCTTGAGAAGACCGACACCGAATCCGTGCTGGTCTTTACCCGAACCAAATCGCGCGCCAAAAGTCTGGCCGAGCAATTAAACAGAGTCGGGCATAAAGTAACCTCGCTGCACGGCAACCTCACCCAACAGAAACGCAAGCAGTCCCTCGATGGATTTCGGGATGGCCGCTATGAAGTGATGATTGCCACGGATATTGCCGCGCGCGGCATTGATGTAACGGGTATCTCTCATGTGATTAACTATGACATGCCGTCCACTGCGGATGCTTACACACATCGCATCGGCAGAACCGGGCGCGCCATGAAGACCGGGGATGCGTTTACTTTTATTACCGGGCAGGATGGGGATCTTTTGCGCTCTCTGAAAAAACTGCTGGGAGAAAAGTTACAATACCAGAATGTTGAGGGGCTTACCGTCAGCCCGTCGATCTGTGAATCGATGGGAGGTCGCTCCTCACAGCTGACGCGACCCAATAACAATGGCGGCAGAAAACTGTTTTCATCCCGCACGCCGTCATCCAGACGGCCCGCTCAACGTTCGTTTAAAGATGCGGACCGTATGTCCTGGTCGCCTCGCGCTCCGCAGGCGGCATAGAAAATACCAATCAACCCATGCGGGAGACCAAAGGGATATTAGACTTTGGCCTCCCGCTGTAATACCATCATTTGCTCATCTTTATCCTTCCACAAATCCTGCACCCACTGCTGAAAGGCGGCCTGAAATTCCTTATCGCCTTCATAATCTCCATGCAGAAACTGTGGCGGAATATCCTGAGCATTAATCCGCACGATGACCCGCTTGACCTTGCCGCGCAAAAAATCCCAGAATGTCGGAATGCCTTCCGGATACACAATCGTAATGTTGAGCAGAGAATTAAATTTATCTCCCAGCACGCCCAGGGCCAGTGCAATACCACCCGCTTTGGGTTTCAGCAGATATTGATAGGGTGAATTCTGCCGCTTGTGCTTCGCCACGGTAAATCGCGTCCCTTCCAGAAAGTTCATCACGCTGGTCGGCATATGCGAAAATTTCATACAGGCTTTGCGGGTGGTTTCGAAATCCTTTCCTTTTTGTCCAGGATGTTTTTTCAAGTATTCCACACTGTGGCGGCGCAAAAAGGGAAAATCCAGCGCCCACCAGGCCGGGCCCATTAAAGGCACCCAGATTAATTCGCGTTTGAGAAAAAATTTCATCAATGGAATGCGCCGGTTCAATAGTTTCTGCAAAACAAAAATATCCGCCCAGGCTTGATGGTTGCTGACCACCAGATACCAACCCTGATAGTTCAATCCTTCCAATCCCTGCACGTCCCAAACCGTTTTTTGGGTCAGCTTCATCCATTGGCAGTTGCCGGCAATCCAGTTCTCAGCGATCCAAAGCAGGACTTTATCGAGCAGGCGGGTAATGGGCCGAACAGGCAATAAAAATTTCAGAAATGAAAAAATAAACAAAATGGTCACCCAGAATATTACATTTAAAGCCAGTAAGGTCATGGCTATGCAACCCACCAGCCACCCCGGCAGAAAATTCAGCATTTTCCCCTCCTATTCACACATATTTGGCATGGCTTAACATGGGTTGATGGATTGGTCAAAGAATTCCTGATCATGACACTTTCCATGGTAATATTTGTGCCCTTATTGTATAAAATGCATCCTATGAAAGTAAAAAGTGCAGACTTGCTCCCGAAATGGATTGTCTATATCCTGCGCTGCTCGGATGACAGTTTTTATACCGGCGCAACCAATTGTCTCGAGAGAAGACTGCTGGCTCACAACCGGGGAACGGCCTCCAAATACACCCGATCCAGAAGGCCGGTGATATTGCTGGCAACCAGCGTTGCAATGAACAAGGGTGAAGCATTGCGTCTGGAAATGAAAATTAAAATGATGCCCAGGATGAAAAAACTTACTGCCCTACAGGCCAGAGAAGCAGGACCAGCCGTTCTTCAGGATAAAGTTCATCGACGACGTCTAACGGTTCGAAAAAAATGCACTGAATGAAAAGATATTCATCGTTTTGATAATATGCTAAAAGGTAAAATAAATTCATCATCAATCGACAGGAGAAAACGATGTGAAAAAGAAAATTATCATTATCGTATTTGCAATACTTTTTATCGGGGTGGGCCTGTTTGTTTATATCGGGCAGAATAACAAAAAATCCGGCGAGCTGTTTTACTCCGGTACGATTGAAACGACACAGGCGAAACTATCCTTTCAGATACCGGGACGCGTGTCTTCCGTAAATGTTCAAGAAGGTCAGGCCGTGACGGAGAATCAGGTGATTGCCCAGATCGATCGCGCTGAATTTGAATCACGCTATGAGCAGGCGAAAGCGAATCTCGATCGCGCGCAAAAAGTCCGACAGCAACTGCAGACCGCATTGCATATCAGCCAGAACACGCTGCCTTCGGAAGTCGCCAGAGCGGAGGCTGGTTTGAAGAGTGCCAGAGATGTCTTAAAGGACGCCGAAATAAATTACCGGCGTTTTGCGGAACTGTTCAGAAAAGGTGTCGTGACGGAAAAGGAGCGTGATACCCTGAAGCTTAACTATGATGTTGCCAAATCCCGCTATGCTGAAAGTGAATCCATGCTGAAGCTGGCCAAAGGCAACCTGGCCCGTATAGACGCGGCCAGAGATGAAATCGCCACCGCTGACGCGCAGATTAACGTGGCCAAGGCGTCGTTGAATCAAGCCTCGATTCAACTGGCCTACACACAGCTGAAATCACCGCTCGACGGCGTTGTTACCAGTCGCAATGTGGAACCCGGCGAGACGGTAACGGTCGGACGTGAATTGATAACCATCTCCGACCTGAAACGGGTGGACCTGAAAATATTTGTCGGCGAAACCACGATAGGCAAAGTCAAACCCGGACAGAAAGTCGAAGTCAGTGTCGATACGTTTCCCGGCAAGGTTTACCATGGAACGGTTTCTTTCGTTTCACCCGAAGGCGAATTTACACCGAAAATCATCCAGACCCAGAAAGAAAGAGTCAAACTGGTTTACCTGGTGAAAGTGTCCATTCCGAATCCCAATCGGGAACTCAAAGCAGGCATGCCGGCTGATGCCCAGCTGATTCGATAACGGGGGAGCCCGATGGGAACCCGGTCCGAAACCCAGACATCATTGGTGGAGGTTCAAAACGTCTTTCTGCGCTTCCAACAAGTGGAGGCCGTCAAAGATGTTTCTCTTTGCGTCCCGCCGGGAAAGATTTTCGGTCTGGTGGGCTCGGATGGAGCGGGTAAATCCAGCGTTTTGCGAATGATTGCCGGAATGATAAAACCGACCGCGGGGACAATTTACATTGACGGCCTCAATGCCGCTCACAACCGCAATCCATTAAAACATATCATTGGCTATATGCCGCAGCGCTTCGGCCTGTATGCGGATTTGACCGTGGAAGAAAATATTGACTTTTTTCTCGATATCTTCGGCATTCCGCGCGCCGAAAGAAAAAAACGCAAGGAAAAATATCTCGGCTTTTCCAATCTGCTGCCTTTCGTGGACAGGCTGGCGGGTAACCTTTCCGGCGGTATGAAACAGAAACTGGGGCTGGCTTGCGTATTGGTCCATGAGCCCAGGCTCCTGATTCTTGATGAACCCACCAACGGCGTGGATCCGGTTTCCCGCCGTGAATTCTGGGAGATCCTGAGCAGTATGCAACAGGAAGGCATGACCCTTCTTATTTCCACAGCCTATCTGGATGAAGGTGAAAAATGCGATCAACTGGCCCTGATGCATTCGGGCGTTGTTCTCACGCAAAACACTCCCGCCGCCATCCAGGGAAATTTTTCGTCCCTGGAAACGGCTATTATCGCGCGAATTAAAGAAGTGGACAAGGAGCTGGATCATGACGCCTTCCAATACTGATTCGATCACGGTACAGCACCTGGAAAAGAAATTCGGGGATTTCGTCGCCGTCAACAAGATATCCTTTTCCGTCAAAAAAGGTGAAATCTTCGGATTCCTGGGCGCGAACGGTTCCGGAAAGTCCACGACAATCCGCATGTTGTGCGGCATCATCACGCCAACTTCCGGCAAGGGCATAGTCGCGGGTTTCGACATGATCCGCGAACCTGAAAATATCAAACAGGCCATCGGCTACATGTCACAGAAGTTCTCGCTGTATGAAGATCTGACCCCTTACGAAAACGTGCGTTTCTACCTTGGAATCTACAGTGTTCCAGAGAATCTATGGCCCCAGCGTATGGACTGGATATTAAAGATGACCCGCCTTCATGAGGTCCAAAATCGCATGACGAAGGAATTGCCTCCGGGGTGGCGCCAGCGTTTGGCATTGGGCTGCGCGCTTTTGCATCAGCCGCAAATTCTCTTTTTGGATGAGCCGACCTCAGGAGTGGATCCGATTACCCGTGAGCATTTCTGGAATTTTATCCAGCAACTCGCCGCCCAGGGAATTACAGTCTTTGTGACCACCCATTACATGGACGAGGCGCGCTTTTGTAAACGGATTGTCATGATCAACGCAGGCAATATTGTGGCAACAGGTTCTCCTGCGGAAATCATCGCGGCGGCCTGCCCCGATCTGCCCGACGCCGATCTGAACGATGCCTTTATCACGTTAATGAAAAGGAAACAGGATTGAATCCCTTAAGATTAAAAGCCATCGTCCGTAAGGAATTTTATCACCTGATCAGGGATTATCGCAGTCTGTATCTGGCGTTTGCCATTCCGCTGTTGCTGATCATCCTGTTCGGTTACGCATTGAGCCTGGACGTCAATCACATCAAGACCATCATTGTGGATTATGACAAGTCCGCGCTCAGTCGCGATTTTACGGGCAAATTAAAAGCCTCGGCCTACTTTGACATTGTTGCCAGCCCTGATACAACGCGCCGGATAACGGACTATCTCGATCGTGATGAGGTTTCCGTCGCCATCGTGATTCCTCCGGATTTTTCAAAAAAGATCGGAGCGGATCGTGAAGCGCAAATGCAGATTATCATCGACGGCAGCGATCCGATTTTTGCCGGCGCCGTGCGCGGCTATCTGACGGCCTTTGTTGAGTCGTATAATTCGAATCTGCTGACTTCTTTTCTGAATCGTCACGGACAGAAAGCCATCAATCCTCCCGTAGACGGTCGAATCCGCATCTGGTTCAATGAAGATATGGAAAGCCGGAATTTCATTCTGCCGGGAATCATCGCCATCATCATCATGATTGTCGGCGCCATGCTGACGTCACTGGTAATCGCGCGGGAATATGAAGACGGAACGATGGAGACGATCAAATCTCTGCCGATTCACGCGGGTGAGTTGCTCCTGGGAAAGGCGGTTCCTTATTTTTTCATTGGACTGGCCAACGTACTGATTGCCATGCTGCTGGGACAGGTTCTTTTCGGCATCGTAATGAAAGGGAATTTCTGGCTGATGATCTTTGCCACATCTTTATACCTGGTCTGCGCGCTATCGCTGGGCCTGCTGATTTCGTCCGTGACCCGATCAAAATTGTTAGCCAACCAGGCAGCGATTATGCTAACGTATCTGCCATCTCTGCTCTTGTCCAATTTTGTTTTTCCGATTATCAATATGCCAACCGTCCTGCAATGGGTGACTTATCTTGTTCCCGCGAGATACTACATCGATATTCTGGTGGGTATTTATCTGCGTGATACGGGCTTGAGCTATCTTAGCCCGGATCTGGCAGTGTTAGGTGGCATGTGTTGCATCCTGATGGCGGCAAACTACAGCCTGTTGAAAAAGGAAGGTTTATGAACTGGCCGCGGATTCGAGAACTGGTGCGTAAGGAATTTATTCAACTGCTGCGGGATAAGCGCAACCGTATGATTCTTTTTGTCGCGCCGCTCCTGCAAATGCTGGTTTTCGGCTATGTCGTCAACTATGATATGCGCAATATCCGCGTAGCGATGGTTGATTATTCCCACACGCAGGAAAGCCGGAAACTCGCGGATGCCTTTTCCGGTAGCCGTATTTTTTCCATTACGCATCAACTGTCGGATGAACGGATGTTTGAAGATCTGCTCTTGCGTGGCCGGGTGGACATGGGGATCATCATCGGCCCGGATTTTGCGGCGCTCATCCGCCGGGGGCGGACAGCCCCCATCCAGATTATCGCGGATGGTTCCATGAGCAATATGACAGCGTTGCGGATGGCTTATACGGCCAGCGTCCTGGAGAAATTCAATGGCACCATGCTCCGTGAACTGTACCCGCAGCAAATGAACTATGGGAGAATCGACGCGCGCATCCGCACCTGGTACAATCCCAATATTGAGAGCCAGTATTTTTTTGTGCCCGGAATCGTGGCCTTTGTAATCATGCTGATTTCCCTGCTGTTGACTTCGATTGCCATTATCCGGGAAAAAGAGGCGGGCACCATGGAGCAACTCATTGTAACCCCCTTGAAATCCTATGAATTAATTCTTGGGAAAACGATACCCTATATCATCATTTCACTCCTGCAACTGATGGTGGTGATTATCATCGCTATTTACTGGTTTGAAATACCCCTGGCAGGAAGCGTTCCACTGTTGTTTTTTGCCGCCTGTTTGTTCCTGCTCAGCACATTGGGCATCGGCCTGTTTATCTCGACCATATCCGCGACGCAGCAACAGGCCATGATGACAACGTTCTTTTTTATCCTCCCCTTCTTCATGCTGAGCGGTTTTGTGTTTCCCATATCCAATATGCCTGTTGTTGTCCAGTGGCTGACCTATCTTAACCCGCTCAGGTATTTTCTGGTGATCCTGAGAGGCATATTTCTTAAAGGCGTCGGCCTTGATATCCTCTGGCCGCAATATCTTTTTCTGGCCATTCTGGGAACCCTTGTCTTTTCCGGCGCAATTGCCCGCTTTAAAAAACGGCTGGATTAGGATATGAAAGAATTTAGCCTGTTAGGCTGTTAGGGTGAGAAGATGCTTAAAGTTATCGATGACGAAAAGATGATCAGGAAATACGTCAGGCTGTTTACAAAAAGCTTTAAACCTTGTATTGATGAATGCATTAAAGTAAAGCTGGGGCATCAGGGGGCCAGTTTTGGGGCCAAGGTTTCCTGGTCAAAGAAACTGGGGATCTGGATATTTTCTCAGGCGACCAAAGACGTACGCTATTGGAACGTTTTCGGCATGGGCAAACCGAATACAGACAGCCATCTGCCTATCACAGCCGAAATCAATTTCTCCTGGCAGGGCATCGACCGCAAAACCGGCGCGGCTTTTGCCAGAGACGCGTGGGATCACGTCTATGTTGTGCATCGGGGTAAGATCGGCGGCGGCAAAAAAGGCATCGGCAAATCCCTGTTTGAAGAAAACTATCGCGGGGTATGGGCCTGGATGGAAGATGGCGACACGCTGACACAGGTCGCGGTGATTGGAGCGCTTGGGAGCAGTCGTTTTGCCCTCCAGACCGCTCAATTTGTCCGGAAAATTGAAAAGTTAAAATCAATCGCGTCCTTCTCTCCCCAGACATCACTCAATTTTTCCGAGGTATCTTTTCAGGAAGAACGCGTTGGGCAGCCGCCTGCTTCGCCTCCTGATGAGGTAGCCTGTGATTGTGATCGAGACTTGATTATCAGCCACCTGGCGGCGCTTTTGCGCCGTTGGAAATATAAAGTCGGTAATGACGCAAATCACGAGTTATTCCTGGTCCCCCCGGCCTCCGATAAAATATCTCATGTTTTGGCGGTTTGTGCCGATAGTAATGAGAAATGCGTGTTTTCAGCGGCGACAAGATTGCTTTTGCAGCAATCTGACGAGACCAGTCATCCATCCGCTATCTTAGTCATGCCGGAAGATAAAATGAAGGTCTATGTTCAACAAATGCAGCGGATCAACATTGAAGTACTCGGTTACCGGCTGGAAGGTGAGCGAATAATATTCCCGGATTTGGGAAAAATCAGGCTTGACCAAAATTTGCAGTTGTGAAAATATAATATCGACAACTAAGTACTCATGTTTTTAGGTGTTATCCATCTTTAGCGGTATTTTTTGAAAGGGCCAACTATGATCACGGAACGAAGAAAACGAACCAGAGTTCCTGTCTGTTTTGACCTTAGTGTTGTCATTAGAAGTAAAAAAATAAAAGTTAAAACGCATGATATCAGTATGACCGGTGTCAGCTTTATCAGTGCGCAGACGTTCCCAGTAAATGAAAGATGCACTATTAATCTACGCCTTAACGAGGAGATCCATTTAAGCATTGAAGC
>CAYULE010000011.1:0-26237 GCA_964445385.1 uncultured Smithella sp. | reverse complement strand
CCTGGTCAGTAAGTTGAAAGTAGTATGATGTGTGATAGAGATGGATGATCGGCTGAGGCAGGTCGTCCATCTCGGTAATATTAGCAACGACAAAGAGACTCTGTCTTCAATTCATGCAGGTATTCTTGTGCCAATGCCGCATGTCAAACACACGGCTAGCGAAGCGGGTTTGATTAAAACTAGTTGCGAGCTAACTTAGAGAAAAATACACTATTAGTGTTTATCAGCAAAGAATGAGCAATACTAAAGTGATAGAAGGTACAGTAAAGGGATATAAAGGAATCACTCTCTATTACCGCTGCTGGATGCCAGCCGTACGTCCCAAAGCAGTGGTGGTGTATTGTCATGGCGCCACTTTGCACAGCGGTTTTTATAGTGGTATGGCTGATTGCCTTGTTCGTGGAGGATATGCTGTATATGCTATTGATCAACGCGGACATGGTAAATCAGAGGGGCAAAGATGCAACATTGATCACAGAGATGACTATTTATTGGACATCAGAAAATTTATTGATCATGTTCATATCGTGCAACCAGATATAAAACTATTTATAGCTGGTCACAGTATGGGAGGATTTATTGCATCCATATTTGCCAGTCAATACCAAAATGAATTAGCCGGGTTGATTATTGCCGGCTCAGGAACGATGGCGACAACATCAAGCGTATCAACGGTAAAGTTAGCTTGGGCCAGTCTGATTTCAGTATTGACACCCAAACTTCCTGTCTACCAAATTGATGCCTCGGGCCTCAGTCGTGATAGAACAGTACTTGATGCATATTGGGCTGATCCTCTCATCTATCATAAGAAAATACCGGTCAGATGGTGTGCAGAACAGTTAAGAATGTTAAAGGAATTGCCATGTCATGTTGTAAAAATTAAGTTGCCTGTATTAATTATGCATGGGTCATTAGATCGCTTAAATCTTCCTGAGGGTAGCAGAAAATTTTATGAGCTAGTTGCTTCTGCAGATAAAACGCTCAAATTATATGATGGTTTATATCATGATATATTCAATGAACCGGAAAAAATGATAGTTATGCACGATATGATAGCATGGCTAGATGCACGGATATAGTTGCGGTAGTTCTTGCGGAATTTTAAAAGGCCTCTCCTTCACGCCTCTTTTTTACTAAGAGTCATGTTTGTTCGTGCCCTCAGTGTAAAAATATTTCCCAGACCCTGACTATCTGAAGGTGCTCTGCAGAATTCGCCAGCGTTTCAATTAAATAAACAGGTCGTTTCTTAACTCGGGTTAATGCGCTCCTCCGCATTTTGTCGTATTTTCCAGTTACATATTGATTGTGACCGCATTTTCTCATAGAGGCATATGAATGCCGGGAAGCATGTGTGAGCAATGAAAGTAGAGTAATGAAAAAAAGGATAATATTATGTTGTTAATGAAAGGTATGGTTTTTTCTATGATTGGGTTGGCATGTTTTTTCGGAATCACTTCATGTAAAGATGATGCCCCGGAGACTAATCTCAGAAGCGTGCGTGGATACGACTCTATATCTCTGGAGACAGTGGGCAGGCTTTTGATTGTGCAGGGAGATAAAGAATATCTGACGATCGAAGCGCCACCCGAGATGATCCGTAGAATTACAACAAAGGTACGTAATAATACCCTTCATATCGGGTACAAGGGAATATTTACCGGTAAAAATGCGGTTCCGAATTTCAGGCTTGGAATGACGAATGTGAAAAAGATAACCGCAGACAGTTCCGGTGATATTGAAGCAGGACAGATCAGAACCGATAATTTGATTATCAAGGCATCCTCATCCGGAAATATAGCGATAAAGGATCTCGATTCAAAAGCTGCAATAATCAGCATACAATCGTCAGGAAACGTTGTAATCGAAAACTGTAAGTTGAATGAACTGGACACGGAGCTTGAAAGTTCAGGTAACTTGAGTATTGCCGGAGAAACAAATCGAATGAATGTGAATTCTTCATCCTCAGGTAAATTTAATGGGGAAAATCTTAAAACAATGATGACAACCGTTAAGCTGACCTCTTCGGGCGGAGCCGTTATCTGGATTATGAAACATCTTGATGCGAAACTTACCAGTAAAGGCGATCTTCAATATTATGGAGATCCGGTGATAGGGAAACAGTCAACGGACGGGAAGGGGAGAATAATAAAACTCGGACCAAAATGAAATTAATATGGTCAATTCAGTTACTGCGTGAGACAGTAAATTAATGCTCACCCGGACTAAATTTATCTTTGGCTATTCCCGTGTTTCATCTGTGAAATAAACAGACCGTTTCTTAACCCGGGTTAATGCATCCCTTCCGATCATGTTGTATTCTCTAATCACATTATAATCGTCAACGCCTCTTTCCTGAACAGGCGAATACCTGCGGGGAAACATGTGCGATAACTGAAAGGGAAAATTTTATGAAAAGGGCTTTTATTACCGGTGCGGCAGGTTTTGTGGGTTTGAATCTGATTGAAGAACTCAATAAAGAGAAAGAAGGGTGGGATATTACCGCCCTGTACCTGCCGGGAGAGGACATCCGTCGTCTGTCCGAATTTACCAATGTCCACACCATCGAAGGAAACATCCTGAACAAAGATTCTCTGTTGAAGGCAATCCCTGACAAGGTCGATGTTATTTTCCATTTGGCAGGCGACACGAGCACCTGGTCAAAAAACAACGCCCGGCAGTACAGGATTAATGTTGAAGGCACCATCAATATGCTGGATGCGGCTGTTGAGAAAAAAGCCGGACGTTTTATCTACACATCATCCATTTCATCCTTCGGATTTCATGATGGCCCCGTATCGGAGGAGACGGTTTCTAAGGCAATGCAATCGGGTGTGAATTATCACAAGACAAAATTTCTGGCTGAGCAGGAGGTTAATAAAAGATCAGGAAAGATTAAGACGGTGATTCTGAATCCTTGTAACGTGATTGGTCCCTATGATCGGGTAAATTGGGCTCAGACCATTAAGAGCGCATACAATGACAAGCTTGCTGGCTACCCTCCGGGAATTGGCACTTTCGCCCATGTGAAAGATATCGCTCGTGCGCATGTCCAGGCAGGCATCAGGGAGGGATTGGGAAGTCAATACGTTCTTGGCGGGACGCAGGCGACTTTCAAAGAGGCCTTTGACACGATAGCAATGGTTTTAAATAAGAAGCCTTCGGACAAGGCCCTTTCCAAATCGACGTTGCGCGTGGCCACGTTCATCTTCAAGCTGAAATCACTGATCGATAAAAAAGAACCCACCCTCTCTATGGAGAAATACAAAAGGATTGTCGGAAAACAGATAATCGATGACGGCAAGGCTGTAAAGGATTTGGACCACAAGAGAACACCTTTGAAGAAAATGTTTGAAGACAGTTATCAATGGCTGCTGCAGGAAAATTTATTAAAAGAATAATTAATTGAAAGAATGAAGGAGATTGTATGAGCGAAGCGAATATGAAAACGAGTGAAACAAAAAAACAGGGATGGGAACTGATTACAGATGCG
Source organism: uncultured Smithella sp. (assembly GCA_964445385.1). Taxonomy (GTDB): domain Bacteria; phylum Desulfobacterota; class Syntrophia; order Syntrophales; family Smithellaceae; genus UBA8904. The sequence goes on along the minus strand of CAYULE010000011.1, from coordinate 22,747 downwards.
TTCGTTAAACGTGGAGTTGAGTTTCTTTTCACGGTTCCGGGGGAAAGTATCTCTCCGGTCCAGCGTGCTTGCGAAGGCACTTCCATCAAGATCATTGCCGCCAGGCATGAACAGTCGGCAACGTTTATGGCGGAGACCTATGGCAGAATGACCAGAAAGCCGGGGATCGTTGTTGTTACTTATGCCCCCGGTTTCACGAACACCCTGTCGGGAATCCAGAATGCAAATATGTCCAATTCACCCCTTATTCTGATTGCCGGAGCGCAGGGGAGAAAATCACCGGACAAGCTCGGTCTTCAGGATATGAAACAGGAGCCGATTATCCAGTCGATTGTGAAGAAATCATTGGTGTGCACCCAGGCGGAGCGCATCCCGGAATATATTGATATGGCGTTTCGTTATGCCGGGACCGGACGGCCCGGGCCCGTATTCCTGGAGTTGCCTATAGATGTCCTCACAGCGAATGTAGACGCAACAACTGTAAAAAGTTTTGATACAACGGTTCAGTCACGGCCCGTCGATCAAAACGATGTAAAGAAGATGATGGCAATGATCAGGGATTCGAAAAAACCCGTCATTATAACCGGGAGCGGCGCCTATTATTCCGATGCCGGGCCGGAACTGATATCCTTTGCCGAAAAAACAGGGATCCCTGTATTGACCAGCAAATTTTCCCGGGGCCTGATTCCGGATACACACCCTATGTGCTTCGGGTCTTCCGTGGTTATCACGCCCGGCTGCTCTGTTTGGGCAACTCTCATGTCGGACTGCGTTGTCCTTCTTGGAACCCGCCTGTGCCTCTATCATGCTAATGGCGACTTATATAATCCGGATGCCAGGATCATCCAGGTAGATATTGAACCGGAAGAGATTGGCAGGAACCGTATTTCTGATCTTGCCGTTTTTGCAGATATTAAAGGGCTTCTCGATCAGTGCAACCAGTTAGTCGATCGTGAGGGTATGGGGGCTTCTCTGAAAAGTAATTTCAAACCTTGGGTAGACGAACTTCGTAAAGAGCACGTGGAGCGCAAAGAACTGCAAAAGTTTCATACGGAAAGCAAAAATGTTCCGATTGATCCCGGCCGACTGGCGAAAGAAATCGACAATTTTATGGACAGAGCGGATGATGTTGTCGTTACCGATGGCGGCGATCTGCCATCATGGGTGCTCACAACCAGAACATGTCGTGGTTCCTGGAATGAGATGGCCTCGGGCCTGTTCGGTTGTCTTGGCGTTGGCTTGCCATACGCAAACGCGGCAAAACTTATACGTCCCCAAAGTCGCGTTTTACTATGCTCTGGTGATGGTTCAATGGGATTCAATTTTATGGAACTGGAAACATCCATCCGCAAAAAGCTGCCTATTGTCGTCGTGATCGGGAACAATAATCTCTGGGGAATGACTGCCAACAGCATGAAACATAGATTCAATCACTTTGTGCCGGATACCGTCGAACTCGATTTCGTGCCTTATCATAAAATGATGGAAGCACTCGGCGGCAAAGGGATTATGGTTGAAAAACCTGAGGATATTCAGCCCGCCTTGAAAGAAGCCTTTGCCTCGGGGAAAACCACGGTCATCAATGTGATGATTGATCCCGCCATTATTGGTCCGGCATCGGAAGCGATGGCCTCGATGAAAGAAGATGAAGCGATTTAAAAGGCGGATATTCGTTCTGGAGATGATCACAAACAGGCTGACTTCGGATACGGAGTCAGCCTGACATGACCAGTTATTTCATGAGTGAGGAGGAGAAAAGATGAAGCGTTGCAAAGCATTGATCTTCTTGGGTGCCGTTTTTCTAATGATGTTACCGATATCAGCCAGTCAGGCGGCAGACATCGTAATCGGATTTACCGGCCCGCTCAGTGGTCCGGCTGCCGAGTATGGTCAGGATTGCGTAACCGGACTGGACATGGCTATTAAAGATTTGAATGCCGCCGGAGGTATTACAGTCGACGGACAGAGGCTCCTCTTTAGACTGGAAAAAATGGATGACAAGGTAGATCCTAACCGTGCCATCGGTAATGCCCGCCAGTTACTGGACAAGAATGCCTTAGCCATATTTAATCCGGTATTCAGTACATCGGCTGCTTTAATGAAAATAAATGAGGAGGAGTGCGGCGAGTTCATTTTAATGAGTTATACAAGCAACCCCAAAGCTTCTCAAACGGGCAACCAGTTATCGGTAATTATGGCGGCCCCTATGACGATTTATGCGCAGCTTCTTGCCGATAAGGCCTGGGAACGAGGTTGGCGCAAGGCGGCCATGGTTGTCCTTCTTGGCACTACCGGTGAACAATGGCGGACCGTCTTTAATGCATACTGGAAAAAACTCGGTGGTACAATCACGGCGGATAAGCCGGCCAATTATTTCACCCGGACGGATTTTGCCGCTCCCCTGGCGGCAGCTTTGGCGACAAAACCCGATGTGATGCTTATCGGCGGTCCTTCGGCCACAACCGCTCTGGTCATTGGACAATCACGCGCCATGGGTTACACAGGCGGTTTCATACTCATCGACACGGCCAAAATGGATTATATCGCCCAATTGCTGGATGGTACACGCTTGATGGATAACGTTATCGGGGTAGCAGGGTTTACCACTTCTTTCAATTATGACACGCCGGCGATTCGGGCCTTTGATAAAAAGTACAAGGCAAACTACAAAAGGCCTGCCACCTGGGAGGTTGCCGCACATTATGATAGCATGATGTATCTGGCCAGAGCCATCCAAACCGCAAACACAATAGATGATGTTTATGCAATCCGTTATGCGTTTCCCACGGCTATGCTGGGCAATAAATTTGCCATAGAAACTTACGGAATTTCACCTGCCGGAATCATCTATGTGCCGGCAGCTGTTCAAACCATTAAAGATGGCAGATATACGCCAGTGGAGTTTTATATCTGGTGGACAAAAACACAAGCTGAGTTTGATAAGATTAGAAAAACAAACAAATACGCGGTACCTTTAAAATTGTTTAAGACAAAAATTGGAACCATCGAATAGATGAGAGGCTCGTGCCGGTATCAGGAGTAACATTTTCAGCAGAAGGTTAGAAAGAGCAAAGAAAGCAGAGGTGCAATTTGTCAGTGAAAAATTTTGCTAATGGAAGGTTTTCGTCGTGGTATGTCCTTATCATATGCAGCCTTCTTTACATGATTAATTACGTAGATCGTCAGGTCTTATCCATCACGGTAGAATATATGCGCATTGATCTCGGCTTGACGGATACCGAAATAGGAATCATCCAGACTACTTTTTTCATGAGTATGGCGGTATTTGCTTTTCCCGCCGCATATCTTGCAGACCGATGGAGCAGGAAAAAGGCTATTGCCATAATGGGATTCGTTTGGAGCGGTTTTACTTTCATTACCGGTCTCGGTCGGAGTTTCTGGGGTGTGATCATTCCCCGATCCCTGGTTGGGATCGGAGAAGCAGGATTCACTTCCGGCGGCATTCCCATGATCGCAGCCGCCTTCTCGCCAAAGGCACGTGCCAGAGCGATGGGCTTCTTCAACATGGCTATGCCGATCGGTTCTGCAATTGGCGTAGTTTTGGGAGGAATCATTGCAAAAAATTATGGCTGGAGAATGGCATTTTTCATTTTTGCAATTCCCGGCATTATTCTCAGCTTACTTGCTCTTCTGATGAAAGATTGCAGTGCAGTAGAACCCACGGATGAATCCGGCCCGAAAATATCGTTTTTCGAAACAATCATTACGTTGCTTAAAATTCCTACGCTACGATGGATTTATGTGGGCTTTGCCATGCAGAATATTACACTCTTTTCATTTCTGACATGGGGTCCCGCATTTATTATGCGTACTCATAAAGTCGATTCAACGCAAGCTGGTTTGGTCATCGGGCTGATTTCGATTATGGCGATTTTTGGTGCGGTTATTGGTGGTTTTCTGGCGGATTTTTGGCAGCAGCGAAATGAAAAAGGACGGATGCTGACAGCGGCATTTGGTTTGCTCGCCTCTTCCATCGTGCTGATCATATCGATGTATCTTGATTTAAAGGGTATCGGACTCGCCTTTGGTATTCTATGGGGTATTCTGGTGATTATTCCTTTGCCGGCAATCACAGCCGTCACACAAGACGTCGCACCGCCTGCTTTGAGAAGCGCCTCCTGGGGTATGAATGCCTTTTGTTGTTATATTTTAGGAGGAGCATGGGCTCCCCTGCTCGTCGGGGCCATATCGGACGGCTTGGGAGGGGGCGGATACGGCTTAAAGGTAGGACTGCTCGTTTCATCCATAGGCGGGTTTGTTGGAGCCTTGCTTTACTGGATCAGCGCAAGAAGTTATTCGTCGGATTTAAGAAAGATAGATAAAAAAGCTCTGGAAGCAGAAGCGGCTTGCAGGAAAGCTTAAGGTTCTGCCGATTAAATCGTGCAGAATCAGTAAAAAAAGTTTGAAACATTATGGCCATCAATGGTTCCGGTCGTTGGTAAGGGAATATTTTTAGACCTGTGGCAAATAAGTAAAAAATTCAGGAGGAATAGAAATCAGAAAATGGATCACTACAAATTATTTATAGACGGAAAATTTGTCGAAGCAGCAAGCGGTGAGGTTTTTGAAACCATCGATCCGGGGACGGGATTCCCTTTTGCCACAGTGGCCAAGGCAGGCAACGCTGATGCGGAAGCGGCCATCGCCGCAGCAAGAAAATCATTTGACAGTGGTATCTGGAGCAATCTCAGCCCCGCCGCCAGGGCGGACATGATCTATGATTTTGCCGATCAGGTTGCCCAGAAGACTATGCAACTGGCTATTGCGGAATCACAGGATGCCGGTCATGTCATCAAGCTTTCCAAGTTCTGGGGCAGTCTGGGCTCCGGGATGCTCCGAAATCTGGCTTATTATGCCAGCCGTGATTTTCCCTGGCAGGAAGAAATTCCTTATTCGGGCAATGTCTTTGCCCCGGGAAGGGAATGGATTCGCCGGGAACCCATTGGTGTCTGTGTCGGTATTATCCCTTTTAACTACCCCGCAAGCAATGCTATCTGGAAGATCGGCATGTCCATTATTATGGGAAATAGCATTATTCTGAAACCGGCCACATCCACGCCGCTAACGGCGCTCATTATCGCCGAGGCGGCCCAGGCGGCCGGCATTCCCAAAGGTGTCATCAATGTATTGACCGGCCCGGGCGGTGAACTCGGCAAGATTTTGTGCAGTCATCCCGACGTAGACAAAATCGCCATTACGGGCAGCACGGAAGTCGGGCAGCAAATCATGAAAATGGCCGCCGATACAGTGAAAAAAGTTACGCTGGAGCTGGGCGGGAAATCGGCTAACATCATCCTGGATGATGCCGATATCGATCTTGCGGTGAACGGCGCCTGCTTCGGAACCTTTTTCCATCAGGGACAGGTCTGTGAATCGGGAACCCGCGTCCTGGTGCCGGCAAAAATATATGATGAATTCGTTGAAAAGATGAAGAAGAGAACGGAGGCGATTCGCGTTGGCTACCAACTTTTCCCAACAAGCCATATGGGCCCCCTGGCCAATGCTGCACAATTGGCCAATGTGGAACATTATGTCAAACTCGGGCAGAAAGAAGGAGCAAAACTTCTGACCGGCGGCAAGCGCGTCGAAATGGAAGGCTTGGAGGGTGGTTATTACTATGCCCCCACTATTTTCACTGATGTAAAAAACTCCATGTGCATCGCACGGGAAGAAATCTTCGGACCAGTCTGCTGCGTGATCAAATACGACAGCGATGAAGAAGCGGTGGCCATTGCCAATGATTCTATTTATGGTCTGGGCGGGGGTGTCTTTTCACGCAGCAACACCCGGGCGGTACGCGTCGCCGAAAAGATCCAGACGGGCACTGTCTGGATCAACAACTATCATATCTTCGCCGATTTCTGTCCGTTCGGCGGCTACAAACAATCCGGCGTGGGAAGAGAAATGGGCGCCGCAGGACTTGCTGAATACACCCAGGTTAAGCGCATCCATCTCAACTCTTTTGCCGCTGTGGAAAGCAACATCACCATGTCCTGCCTCTCCGATGAAACTAAGATTGCTTTAACCCAGTACAGCTGTCCGACTAATGTGATTTCCGGGCACGGAACGCTGCACGCCATCTATAAAGAGGTGGTGAACCTCGGTTGCCGGCGGGCTATGATCTTAACGGATCGCGGCGTTCGTAAGGCCGGCCTTGTCCAGCTTGTACAAGACGCACTGGTCGATTTTTGCGTGGGCGTATTTGATAATATCGCCCAGGATGCAGACCTCGATATTGTGGACATTGCGACTGCCAGGGCAAGGGAACTCAAAGCCGACTGTATTGTCAGTGTTGGCGGCGGAAGCGTCATCGACACGGCCAAAGCGGTTTGTGTCACTCTGAAAAACGGCGGCAAGTGCAATGATCACATTGCGATGAATCGCCTCCAGGAACCTCAGATTCCGCATATCGTCATTCCCACCACGTCCGGAACGGGAAGTGAAGTGACGAACGTGTCTGTAATCAAAAGTAAGAAGGCCGGCAGAAATGTTTTTCTGGTGGATCCCCGAATCATCCCCAATACGGCGATCCTCGATCCCCAATTCACGATGACCCTGCCTCTGGAATTAACGGTAAGCACTGCCATGGATGCCATGACCCACGCCATGGAAGCCCTGACCAGCATTATGACTCAGCCCATTTGCGATGGCCAGGCCCTTCAGGCCATCCGTCTGATAAGGGAGAATCTGCCCAAGGTTGTCGCCAACCCAAAAGACGAAACGGCCAGAAACCAGCTTCAGATCGGTGCCACCATGGCCGGTTGGGCCTTTACTGTCGCCCAGGTCGGTCTGGCTCACGCCATGGCCCATACCCTGGGGTTTCTCTACAATGTGCCTCACGGCGCAGCCTGTGGAATTCTTCTGCCGGCGGTCATGCGTTTCAACATTGATTTTGCCGCTGATAAACTGGCCATGGCAGCTCAGGCATTGGGGATCAACACCGCAGGAATGGATGATAAAGCGGCCGCCTCGGCGGCGGCGGATACCATCGAAAAACTGATGAAAGAAACAGGCCATCCCATGAGACTGCGCGACGTCAAGGTACCCGAGGACGGATTGGATATGGCCGCCTTCCATGCTATTTGCGATTCGGCCGCCCTCTTTAATGCCCGTCCCGTTGGAGACCCGGGGGAAATCGCTGTTCTTTACAAACAGGTATTTTAAAATGCTATCCCCAAACTGTTTGGCGACAATAACGGACTATTGTCGTGGTCGATAAATCAGATGAGCCGTTTCTGCCAAGAGGGCAATCTGTTTTGAGACCAGTGGCTTTGCCATCCGGATATGGATGGCAAAGCCACCACACATTGGAAAACAGTTCATTATCCGGTTCCGATACTCGGGTCCGGGATTTACGAAATGTTTAAAAGCACATATTTTTTTGCGTCAGGAGGTATGCAGGTGGATGTTAACGGCAAAGTGATGAGTTCGAAAGAGGCGATCAGCAGGTTTGTCCACGACGGTGATGAACTGGTGATCGGCAACTACACGGTGGGGACCTGTGCCGAGCTGGTTTATGAGATCGTCCGGCAGGGGCGGAAGGGTTTTACCCTGTATTCGCAATCGGGGATCTTTGATGTGGAAGTCCTCATCGGGGCGGGCTGCGTGGACCGACTTGTGACGACCTATGTATTGCGGGCCGGTGGCAAGAAGGGCGGTTCCGCAGTGGAGCGGGCGTTGAATGCCGGAACTCTGCAAATGGAAGACTACACAAACTTTCAGTACAATGCACGACTCGTAGCCGGAATGCACGGTTTTTCCTACAGTCAGGTTCTGGAAGGCGCGATGGCGACGGATCTTTTCCGGAAACGCGGATTCATGGGGGAGAATAAATTCCGGGTTATCAAATGTCCCTATACTAGAAAAGATAACCTGACCGTTCCGGCGGCCAATCCCGATGTCTGTATCGTCCATGTTCAGCGGGCGGATAAATTCGGGAATGCGCAATACTGGGGTGCCCTGGGAAGCGTCGCGGCGGCGGCTCTGGCCAGCAAACGGATCATTGTGTCGTGTGAGGAAATTGTGGAGCACGACATCATTCAATCAAGTCCCCATCTAACCATTATTCCGGCCTATCGAGTGAATGCTGTTGTTGAAGTTCCGTGGGGCGCCCATCCGACCGAAGTGTTGGGTTATTATAATCTGGATATGTTGATGTATGGATTATTCATGATGTCCGATGGAACGGCGGATGGCCTGAAAGCGTGGACGGACGAGTGGGTTTACGGCTGCGCAGACCGGGCGGCGTATATCGATCACTATGTCCGGAAATTCGGCAGCAAGGGACTGGATGGGATCAAGGCCAAGCCGTATTACTCGGCTCCGGCGAATTATGGTTCGGCTTTTACAACGCGCTGGGACCGTGAAGGCAAGGAACGCAATATGGGTCTGACTTTAGAAGAGTTCGAGCAGACATTGAAGGAGAGGGGGAAGCTTTATGAGTAAACCATACACACTGCAGGAACTTTTGGTGATTGCCGTTGCCAGGGAGATTCATGATCACGAGAATGTCATCCTGGGTGTCGGTCTGCCCACAACGGCGGGGGCAGTGGCAAAGGCCTTGTATGCCCCTCATGCAACGCTGATGATGGAGTCGGGTATTATCGACTTCGAACCACTGCTCCCCTTGAACCACATTGCCGATGCCCAGTCCTGCCGGGGTTTTTCCTATGCGACCGATCTCTTTTCCGCCTTTACCATGACGTATCGTGGTTTTGTCGATGTCTGCTTTCTCGGCGTGGGGCAGGTGGATAAATACGGCAATCTGAATACAACGGTCATCGGTGACTATAACAAGCCGACGATGCGTCTGCCCGGCTCAGGCGGGGCTGCTGATTTCCTTTCCTATGCCAAGCGGACGGTACTGACCATGCTGGGTGGAAATTTCGTGAACAAACTGGATTATTTTACCTCCCCCGGCTACCTGGAAGGCGGGGACAGTCGTGATCAATCGGGTTTGTTTCCAAAAGGCACGGGGCCGACAATGCTGCTGTCCACAAAAGGAATTTTCCGGTTCGATCCGGTGACAAAGGAAATGTATCTTGCCCAGATCCATCCCCGGGTCACCATTGAGGATGTAAAAAAAGATGTGCCGTGGGATTTGAAAATAGCTCCCGATCTGTCGGAGACGACTCACCCGACGGATGAGGAAATTGATTTTATCCGGAGGTTTGCCCCGGCCATGTCGGCCGGGCGGGAATTATCGATGGAATTGATGATCTTGAATATGCTGAAACAGATCAAGACATGAGAAAGGGACAGGTGGCTTATAGAGCTAACATATTAACGCCGTGAAAGAATCATGAAAGCGGAAATCTCCGAACACGCATGGAAGCGTCAATCATTGGTTGTGCGATATGAGAATCAGCGCCGTTTGGCAAGCAACTTTAAGGATGTTGTTCATTAACTTGATTGACTCGTAAAGGCATGAGTCCAACATTCCATTTCGTGGCAAGTAGAAGAAGGAGAATATATGATCAGACAAACTCTGTGGGGACGAGTGCGGGAAAACATCATCAACCGGTATGAAGATCGGGACCATTTGACGCAGCAGCAGGCCTGGTTTCTGTATATCTTTACCTTGTGCTCCATGTTTATTTTTATCTTATTTACGATGATAAATTTTGCCATTGATCCTGTGAGAGCGAAAGCGTCTCTCGTTCCATTAATAGGGATTATCATCGTGAGTATCTTAGGGATTATCCTTATTCGATCAGGTAGATATAAAACTGCCGCTAATATCGGTATGGCTACAAATCTTGTCCTGTTGACGATAGCCTTTGTCATCAAATATAAAAGCTCAGTCATCTGGGGAGGTTTTTGTGCAGAAGTGCATTTTATATACGTAATCATTATTTATTGCACGCTGTTTTGCGAGAGAAAGTATGTCGTCGTATCCTCCATGTGGATGCTTGGGGTATTCATCACGTATTACCTCAGTGTTGCAGGCAGGCCCGAAATGGCATCCTTCAATATGAACAGCTTCGGTTTTGCCAACGGCGTTGCCGGCATTGTACTCTCCAGTGTCCTGTTGTTCATCATCATGACAGCTATGCGCCGCGCTAATACGCGGCTTTTGGATTCTGTTGTAGACGTTCGGGAAGCATCGCTAAAGTTGACGGACGTCTCCGGGGTCATTGATTCATCGAGTCAGAACATGGCCTATGGGGCAAGTACACAAGCAGCGGCCATGGAAGAGACCTCGGCCATGCTGACGGAAATATCCCTGAAAACAATAAAGAATGAGAAAACCGTTGCAGATGCCCAAAGGATGATGGAAGACACTTCCCACATTGTCAAATCTACACATAGCTCCATGAAGGGGCTTAGAGCATCGATGGATGAGGTAAGCGATGCCAGCATGCAAACCGTACAGATCGTTAAAACGATCGATGGTATCGCCTTCCAGACAAACCTCCTGGCCCTCAATGCCGCAGTAGAAGCGGCGAGGGCAGGCGAGGCGGGAGCGGGCTTCGCTGTTGTCGCCGATGAAGTTCGCAATCTGGCGCGGAAAGCAACGGAGGCTTCCAAAAATACCCAGGATATCATTACCAGCAGCCTTCAGAATATCAAGAAGTGTGCAGAAATCACGCGCGAGTCCGAAGAGGCTTTTTCAAATCTTCAGAGGGCTACAAATATGCTGGTAGAACATCTAAAGAGCATCACAAAATCTTCAGAAGAACAGACCCAGGGAATAGGCGAGATCGAAAAGGCTGTTGAAAGCATGAACGGTGTTATTCAGAATAACTCCGCCTGCGCTGAAGAGACTGCCGCGGTTTCAACAGAACTCATCACTATCGCAAACGACATCGGGGTTTTTATCGATAAGCTGGATAAACTTGTAAAGTCGTAAAATAAAGGTATTTGAAAAATAAACGTTAAGATCAGCAAGGATCAACGACATTATACGCAACAGATAAATAAAATAGGAGATCAATTCGTGAGAACGAAGTATCTTTCCCGGCCGGGATGGCGATTGATAAGCAGAACAGGGGCGGAAGAGATAAGGAAATTCCGACATGAGTTGCTTAACGGCAGGGAACAATACCAGTTTGTCCTGGAAAACCTGAAGGAAGTTGTTTTCAGCACCGACACGGAAGGACACTGGACATTTCTGAATTCTGCCTGGACGGAGATAACAGGGTTTACCGTGGAAGAGAGTCTCGGTAAAGTATTTTTAGAATATGTTCATCCAGAAGACCGCCAGATGAATTTCGATCTTTTCAAACTATTAATCGAGAGGAAGAAAGACTGCTACAGATACGAGATTCGCTTCATGAATAAGGACGGAAGCATCCGTTGGATTGAAGTATGGGGCCGGCTGACGTTTGATGAGATGGTTAATGCCTCGGGGATGGCCGGTACGCTAAATGACATCACTGAGCGCAAGCATGCGGCGGAGGAAAGACAAAGATTGGAGGAACGTTTAAAAAGATCAGCGAACATGGAGACGCTGGGAACTCTGGCCGGCGGCGTTGCGCATGATCTCAATAACGTTGTGGGAGTCATCGTCGGCTATACGGAGCTGCTTCTTAATGAACTGGATGTGTCAAATCCACTCCGATCGCGTCTTGCGAAAATATTGAATGGTAGTGAAAAAGCAGCCGCGATTGTTCAGGATCTTCTGACGTTGGCAAGAAGAGGTGTTTCCGGCGGAAAAGTTCTTAACCTGAATAAGCTTATTTACGATTATCAAAACTCTCCGGAGATGGAAAAATTATCTTCCTGTCATTCTGCTGCGCGGATCATGCTCAATCTGGAACCAGATTTGTTAAATATTTCCGGTTCTTCAGTCCATCTGGGAAAGGCGCTGTTTAATCTGATTGTAAATGCGGTGGAAGCCATGCCCGACGGTGGTGATCTGACCATCAAAACATCCAACCAATATTTAGACAAACCTGTTTATGGCTATGACAATACTCGTGAGGGAGATTATGCTGTCCTTTCCATAACCGATACCGGCGAAGGAATACCGACTGCGGATTTGCAGCGCATTTTTGAACCGTTTTACACAAAGAAAGTTATGGGAAGAAGCGGGACGGGATTAGGTTTGGCCGTTGTTTGGGGAACAGTACACGATCATCAGGGCTATATTAATGTTCAGAGTGAAGAGGGCAAGGGAAGCACCTTTACGCTTTACTTTCCGGTAACAAGGGAAGAAATATCCATTGATGCCGCCTCAATATCCATCTCCGAATATATGGGAAAAGGTGAAACCATTCTTGTGGTGGATGACGTAAGAGAGCAACGCGATTTGGCGGCAGAAATGCTGAAGAAATTGAATTATAATGTAACCAGTGTTTCAAGCGGTGAGGAAGCAATAATCTTCATGAAGGGACATCAGATTGATCTTCTGATCCTGGATATGATTATGGAACTTGGCATGGATGGACTCGATACCTATAAACATGTTTTGAAGATTCGGCCAAAACAAAAAGCAATTATTGTCAGCGGGTCCTCGGAGAGTGAGCGAGTGAATGCCGCGCATAAACTCGGGGCAGGAGCCTACGTAAAAAAACCCTATGTCATTGAGAAACTGGGACTGGCAGTGAGGAAGGAAATAGACCGGTCGGCGCCAGTGTTGCCATGGCCGATGACGCTGGAGGGGGATCAGGATCAGCATTAATGCTTGTTTATCCCGGATGTTCAACGCAAGACATCCAGCCTGCATGTACCTATGCCTATCATAAGACCAGGGTGGACGTCCATGACGGCACCTCTGGTTTCCAGTATCATTTGCCAGAATTCGCTTTCCGGAAACTATGAAATCTGCCCGCAAATGAGTCTTTTCCTTCGCCAACCTGAACTTCCCGGGTAGTGTAATTTATGTGCCTGATGCAGCGATGCCGGGGATGGTTTGAAACCGTTCCCGGCATCGCTGCTGTTATTTATCCGGCGAAAATAATTTCAGGTACTGTCCATAACCTTCCTTTTCCAGATCTTCTTTGGGAATGAAACGAAGAGCGGCCGAATTCATGCAATAGCGCAGACCGGTCGGCTTCGGGCCGTCGGGAAACACATGTCCCAAATGAGAATTTCCATATTTGCTCCGGACTTCCGTTCTTTTGGAAAAAAGGCTGTTATCTTCTTTTTCAATAATATTGGACGGCTCCAGAGGTTTGGTAAAGCTGGGCCAGCCGGTGCCGGAATCGAACTTATCCAGTGAACTGTACAAGGGTTCCCCGGACACAATGTCCACATAGATGCCCTCCCGCTTGTTCTTATCGTACTCATTTTGAAAAGGCGGCTCGGTGTCATTTTTTTGCGTGACATTGTATTGTATTTTCGTGAGTTTCTTTTTCAAGGTAGCATCATCAGGCTTTTTGTATCGGGAGGTGGATGTCGGTTCAGCGGTGGAGTCGTTTCCCCAGGTTTTCTCCAAAAATGTATTCCGGCCCGAACCGCTGCGGTAATATTTATAGCGGAGCGGATTCTTCTTGTAATAATCCTGATGGTATTCCTCCGCCGGATAAAATATGTCCAATTTCATGATTTCCGTAACGATCGGCCTGTTAAACTTTCCTGATTTTCCCAGGGTATCGAGAACGTCTTCGGCAATCTTTTTTTCTTCATCGGTTGAATAAAAAATAGCGCTGCGATAAGCTGCGCCACGGTCTGCAAATTGGCCGCCTGCATCTGTCGGATCCATGTGTCTTAAGAAATAGTTCAACAACTGTTCATACGATAACCGGCCGGGATCGTAATAAACCTGAACGACCTCAATGTAACCCATTTGGGAATAGGTTTCATAAGTCGGATTAGCCCCTTTCCCGCCGGCATAACCGGAAATAACCTTGATGACACCCGGCAACTTTTCCAGGTCCGCCTCCACGCACCAGAAGCATCCTCCCGCCAGCGTGGCTATTTTCTCGATTTTTGTCTGCTGAGTTTGAGTCATGCTATTTTTTCCCTCCGTTGATTGGGTATTGCCATTTTGACAGGCCAATACTAAACTTAACATCATTACGTAAGTTAATATCTTTTTCATCCTTTCCCTCCCTGATGTAAAACACCAATAGGTAAATGTTAACGATGATCTGCGCGTTGTCAAACAGGCAGCTGTCTGAAAATACCAGGCATATGGTGTCAAATAAAGAGGGTATTGGCTTGATTAGAATAAGGGTTTGACCACCGTCGCAACCGGCAGATGTTTTACCGGTTGTGCCTTGATTTCATGGATTGCGTTTCGACAACGCAGTCTTTTCCTGACCGGATTGTCATTACAACGTGCCCATCAGAACTGAGGATTTTAGTTTTGACGAGACCGGCATACTGTGGACGGTATCTGAATCCGGTTGCATGCATTGGCCGGACTGGAGGCAGAGCTATCCGTTCATTTGTCAAATAAATACTTCTAAATTAGTTGAAAGATAGAAAATGAATGGACAAAATAATTAATCAGTAATTGAGAAAAGAGAAAGGCAGAGCCTAACGGGCTCTGCCTTTCTCTCCCAGGGGAACCCCATCGATTTTGAGACACACTGTATCGTGTTTATTCCTGAAACATTACATTAGTAATATTTCCCTGTAATATAGTTACTCAATTGATCAATGAGAAAATCTTTACTGGAAATAATGGTCTTTACTACGTCACCGATGGAAATGATGCCGACAAATTTAGTTTTTTCAAAAACAGGCAGATGCCGCACGTGTTTGCCCGTCATCAGAATCATTGCGTCTTCCACGCTGGTATCCGGCGTGACGGAAAATAAATCGGCTGACATGATTTCTTTTACTAAAGTTTCCTTGGACGTTTTCCCCAGGAGGATAATTTTCCTGGCATAATCTCTTTCCGAAATAATGCCGACGACTTTTTTGCTCTCCATAACTACCAGAGCACCAATCTCATTCTCGCTCATCTTCTCCAGAGCTTCATAAACCGTTGCTTTTGGGGAGATGAAATGAATCTTATGATCCTTCGCCTTGAGAATATCTCTGACACAACCCATAGTAGCTACCCCCTTTCAATCGGAAATTAAAAAAAATGTCTGGACCCGGCTTTACAGGAGCCGCATCAACTCTCTCACGAACCTCTCTTTTGATTATAATTAACCACCTCGTTCGTAATTGTCAAGTTTAAATAGTTATTTCAAAAAGATGCGTATTTTAAGTGTTCCAGACTCGGCCAATAACGAACCGACACCTTTATCAACAGAAATTCCTGAAATTCACAAGGGCTGGAAGACAAGACAGGACCATTGCCGGTCCTGTCTTGTGGGGAATCTTAATCGCGATACTTAACGACGGCAGGGAGGTGGGGGGGCATAACCATCATGATCCCAAATTCGATTAAGTGAATACTTATTGAATCGGCCGCAATTAATGATTTTCATACCACAAAGCGTTTTACGCCATTCGTATTTGATTAAAATGGATTCCACCGCCCTGTTTTCGGGATCAAACTGAACCCGAAAAGACGGTGAATATTCTTCCCGCCCGTAACCGGTGCCGGCACTTTCCGAATCCCTGGATTGAATCGATGGCGAAGCTGCTTTCCCTTTAGCTTCCGAGCGCTCGCGCATCTCCGGGGTCAGGTAGGAGTGATCCAAATGGGGCTGGTAGCGTTGAATTTCCGGATAAGCTACAACAGCAATCACACCCATGGCTGATTGGTCACCGAAGGCAGCGGCATAAGAATCGGGAACATCGGTGAAATAAAAGCGGTTGATCTTGTCTTGTCCCGTTCTCCAGCCTGAGTATTCGTTGGTCGCATAGGGGTCAAGAATATACATTCTTTCGTTGTTTTTGAGCCATGATTTTTGCCCTGAAATAATGTTTCTGCCGTCAACAGCAATGACAACACCCACTCTTCGATTTAACTTGTTTTGGACGATGATCCTGTAATGATCGCCTTTAACAGCTTCAGCGTAAACCTTTTTCAGTGATGAATGAATTTTCTTGGGGTACAGTGGCAGTGACCAGCCATGATCGGTAGTAATACTGACTTCTATGGCATCGCCAATGGTTGCGGCGCCGGCACAGCTTGCCCACATGAATAAAACCATGCAGATCGATAATAATGTTTTCATAACTTTCTCCTCCTCTAAGAGAGTAATATTGTCTTTTATGGTTAAGACAAAACGGGAAGGAAAAAAGTTCCTGATTATTTTTTGATTGATAGAAATCTTGATATACTAATCCCTTTAACCGGACGATAGCAGAAGAGGAGAGCCATCATCCTTCCGTCAGGGGTATAATCATCACGCTTGCCGCTCCCTTGCCGTAAAAACCGAGTTTTTGCGCTGCCGCTCTTGTCAGGTCAACCAGTTCAAATCTGCGTATGCGGCAACGGTCATTAACCTTAACCACAACAGACTTTCCGTTGGCAATATTGATCAACTTCACCCGCGTTCCGTGCGGAAGGCTTGGATGTGCCGCCGTCAACTTTTTGTGATCAAATATCTCGCCGGAATGGGTTCTTCTTCCCTGGAACCTCTTTGCATAATAGACGGCCACGCCTTTTACGCCTTCAGGTTCTTGTGAATATGCAGATACTTGTTCCTTCGCTTCCGTTGCAAATCCATTTACCGGTTCTGCGGCTTGCAGGGAAAAGGCTGCAAGCCAGAAGACGATATGGCATATCAGAATCAATTGCAGCAGTCGCCCTGTCGTTTTCCTGAAAATCATTATTAATACCTCCGAAATTTATTTTCCTTCAAAACGGACTCCTCTGTCAAGCATTTGCTGTATGCCTGCCTGGAGAAGATGCCTTGATGTTCTTCTTTCAGGGAAGGATAGGCAGGTAGAAGACGGTTTGTGTTTGCAGTAATTATATCTTGCATTAAATTTATCCTGATGTATTTTAGGACAAATCAAGAATTCAAAAGTAAATACCCATGCCGACTCTTCTCAACACCATAAAGAAGCGAATCTGTATGTGTGCATATCAAAAGGACTGAAAGGGATAGCTGGATATGACTCAGAATAATCAAAAAACCGGAATCAAAAGCTGGCCGTCGGATGACCGGCCCAGGGAGAAACTGCTTAAGCGCGGGCCGGGGGCACTGAGTAATTCGGAACTTGTGGCGATCCTGCTGCGTACGGGCGTTCGGGGAGTGAGCGCCATTGATCTGGCGCGCCGGATTCTTGAGAAGTTCGGCACCTTCCGCAATATGAGCCATACGGACATGCGCGAATGGAAAGAATTCAAAGGTCTGGGCCCGGCCAAAATCGCGCAAATTATGGCGGCCCTGGAAATCGGACGACGTTTTCGTGAAGACGAAGTTCTAAGCGAGAAGCAAAAGATAGCATCAGCCGGAGATCTAATCGGAATGATCATGCCGCAAATGCGTGATCTCAAGACCGAAGTATTCAAGGTGGTCTATCTCAACAGCAACAATCGTATCATCGAAATCAGCGATGCCGCATCAGGAACGGTCAATCAGGCGATGCCGATTGTGCGGGAAATTATCCATGCGGCTCTCCAAAAATTCGCGGCGGCGATCATTTGTGTGCACAATCATCCCAGCGCCAATATTACGCCCAGTCCGGAAGATAAAAAATTTACCGCTGAAATACACGCCGCAGGAAAGCTCATGGGCATCAAAGTTCTGGATCATATCATTATCGGTGATGGCCGTTACTTCAGCTTTGCGGATGAAGGGCTGATGCACGGCTGATGTTTGATCCTTCCTTCACGTTTCATGGCCGTTTAACGCCGGGATTCATGTTTTCCGCACGTGCTCTACGCGGGATTACCGAACCGTGATTTCCACCCGGCGGTTCTTCGGCTCCGGTGTATTATCCGGCGTGGTAACGAGAAGATTCCTCTCGCCATGGGAGGCGATTGTCAGATCATGCACCTTCAGGCCGGCGTTCTTGATGATTTCCGCAACCGCCTGTGCCCGCTCAAGCCCAAGCTTCTCGTTAACGTCGCTGTCCCCTACGGTATCGGTGTGGCCGATCACGGACACATCGGGCGCCGGATATTTTCTGGCCGCATCCAGAATCGACGGAATCAAGGTCTGTGACTCGTCCGTCAGCAGCGTACCGCCTGCCTTGTAGTAGAGCATGAAGCTGACCGGAAGCGGCGGTTGCGCGGCGAGCGCCTTGCCGAAGTCCCGGTTGATTCTGTTTTCATCCACTGCGTAAGGTTTCCCTGCCGTATCGTCCAGGTCAATACCGGACCGGGATTTGTCTAACAGGACATCACCTTTTGTGCTCGTCACCGCTATCTTCCCTACGGACCCATCCGCATTGTCCATCAGAACGACGTAAGATTTAGATGCGCAACCCATCGTAAAGAGCAGGACGGCACAGATAACAAATCCTCTTTTCAAATGAATGATCATGGCTATTCCCCCCAGAAGCATGGTTTGACTTTGACCAGGAAGCGGGTTCCGCGTACCCCGATGATACCTGTCGGCGTTTTCATGGTTACGGACTGCGGTTTGAGTTTGGCGATCACGCCCGACACGACCTGCAGAGAGCCTTTCAATAAGCTTGTGCTGAACTTCAACTGACCTTTCCCCGGTGCATAGAGGTATTCGTCCACCGTCAGTTCGGTATCCGGTCCGAAAGACATGACGGTATTATCCTTGAAAGTGACGCCCATGGAGCTATCGGGTCCGGTTTTCAACGTGTTCCCTATTCTAATCGGCGTTCCGACCTGGGCATTAATCTGTTTTCCGGCATCGATCACTGCCGCTTTACCCGAGACCGTCTTGACGAAGCCAATTGTCTCCTGAGCCCATGCCGGTGATACGGCCATGAGCATCAGGATGCCTGCCATGATGATGCGGATCATTGTATTTCCTCCTTTAAGTATTTGCGGTTCGAGCACACGTTCATGATGCATGAACCCGCGTGTTCCGGATAAATGACGCCGTTTCCCGACGTCCTGCTTCTCTATATATTACCAGCTTTGTTGCCCAAAAAACACCATGTTTATTTTTCAGGAAGGACGATGATATCGCCTTCCTGACCCGTCCGCAGCCGCTCCAGATGAAGCCAAACGAGCGGGTCTTGTGGCCGCTCCCGAGCCAGTTGCTCAAAAGCGTCCCTTGCCCCCGGGTTTCGTTGCCGCAATAATTCGAATGCTTGCTCGTAGACCACGTCGCGCGGGGGTTTGCGGTTATCTCCGTTTGCTGATGTGATCGGTTCATAAACCATCAGGGATATGGACTTCCCTTTCAGGATGAGAGACCCCACGGGCCGGACGACCGCGCCGGGGCAACCACAGAGGGTTGCTTCGGACATGCAGATCAGCGTGCCCAGATGCTTGTTTACTGTTTCCAGTCGAGCAGCCGTGTTCACTGCATCGCCCAGTGCACGATAGTCGATCATCGTCTTACCGCCGAAATTTCCGACAATGACTTCGCCTGTGTGGATACCCATGCGGGTTTGTCCGAAGGCGACGCCTTTCGCATTGAGATCATCCGCGTAACGTTTTGCAAAGGCATGCATCTCCAGGGCGCACGTAAATGCCCGCATTTGATGATCCGGCTGTATCACCGGCGCCGAGAACATGATCGCCACGGCATCTCCGACAATCCGGTCGAGGGTCCCGCCATTGCGAAAGGCAATGGTGATCATCTGATCTAGATACACATTGAGAATCGAGACCGCCTCGGCGGGATCCATTTTTTCCATAAGACTTGTAAAATCGGTCAGATCAGTAAATATGAAACTGCACTCCCGGCGCATGCCTCCTAATTCCAGTTGGTCGGGGTTGTTGACAAGATACTCGACGCGATTAGGCGATACATAACGGGAAAAAGCTTCCCGCACCCAGCGCTGACGCCGTTCACTGGTCCTGTGGTGAACGATACTTCCCAGGATGAATGTGAGCAGGAGTGCCAGCGCCGGTGTGACCGGATCCAGCAAAAGGCCGTAACGGGTAAAGGCGGTCCATGCGCCCCATCCGGCGGAGCAAATAACCACAGCGGTTATTCCGGCCGAGATGAGGGCCGGTGTGGCAAGGGCGATAATTCCCAGAGCCAGGCCCCCGACCACGATCACCAGAGCCTCGATAGCCCCTGCCCAGGACGGGCGTTTCAGATACTCTTTCGTAAAAATCTGCTCAAGCGTCTGGGCGTGGATCTCCACGCCGGGAATAACGGTTCCCATCGGACTGAACCGGAGATCCATCAGACCCTGCGCCGAGGTGCCGACCAAGAGAATATGGCCTTCCATCAGTTTCCGTGGCACGTCATCCGCAAGTACTTTCCAGGCGGGCAGATAACGACCCGGGACGGGCCGCGTGTAATGCACCCAGATTTCACCTTGCGGCGTTGTCGGCACGGTGATCCCACCAATCCTGATCTCCTCTATGCCGGTTCCCTTCTGTGCCGCGGTTTTCACAATGTAATTGCTTTGTCCCTGGGCTACCCTCAGCGACTCGGCGGTGATGGAAGGCATTACCTGGTCCTGCAGTCTAACCGCCAGAGGTACGCGGCGAACAACACCATCCGAGTCCGGAACGAACGTCATGGTGCCGTTTCCCGCAGCCGCGTTCTCCAAAAATGGAATGGACGTTACCGCACTTGAAAACGGGTGAAGAAAGGGGAGGGCGGGGTCTCCTGAAAAAACAATACGAAAGGGGCGCGCCGGGAGTGGTTGTTTTGGACCTTCATGATGGAGAGCAAAACCGAGTACCACGTGTCCCTTACGCAGGGTGCACGCCAGAACCTCATCGTGATCGGGAATGCTTTCCAGGCGCCGGCGGAGATCATCAGGCAGGTTCCAGGTGGTTGACATGGATTTTGGCGATGTCCGGTCCGGTTCGGCAAAGATGATGTCCATGCAGATGGCGGCCGCACCGGCCTTCTGCAACTTTTCGATCAGTTCGGCAACGTGTGTACGTGGCCAGGGCCACTGGCCTGATCGCTTCAGACTTTCCTCGTCGATGTCGATGATTCGAACGGGAACAGATTTGTATGGCCGCGGATACCAGCGCTGATATTGATCGAAAACGGCGTTTCGCAGCACCTGCAATGGCAGCGGTTCGAAGAGAAACAGCACGGCACCAAAAGCAATGGCCAAAAAGGGTATCAGCATGCCTGGTGTAAACTTGGAGAAGGGTTTCATTCACCCACCATCCTTTTCTGATGGGTAAGATTATCAAAGATAATTTTATAAGTCAATTTAGTGTGGTGTCGGGTCCGCAGCATATTAGGTCTTTTTGAATTGCGCCTGAGCATTACGGGTTGACGGGATTTGAGAATTATGCGATTCTTCACGGCAATGAGTGAGTCAAATCCAACCGCAGTCATTGATGAAGAAGTATCCCGGATCATTCAGGGATGATCCAACGCACAGGCAGTCGCAATAATTAACGAGTTTTATATCATGCAGTCATTCGCACTTTTAGATTATCATGGGGAGGATAGGTGAATGGAAGCCATTATTCCGGCGGACATCAATCGCTTGTTCCATGAGCATGGCACGGAGGTTGTTCTGGAAACGGGTGAAGCGTTGTTTCATCAGGGCGAATCCAGCGATGCTGTGTACTATGTCCTTAGCGGCAGTCTGGCGGTTTATGCAAAGGACAGCAACGACACTCCGGCTTTGCTGAATTGCGTTGAGGCCGGTCATTTGGTTGGTGAATTGGGCGCCATCACCCAAAATCCACGCTCGGCTACTCTGATCGCCACCTCGCGGGTAGCCCTGTCACGTATCCCGACACCGCAATTCCGGGCCTTGTTAACCGATACTTTGTCATTGGTGGAGACCATGGTTTCCAGCACACGGGGGAATTTGATTTCCGCAGACACAGCGAGGATTCATCTGGGCAATACCTACCAGCAGGCACAAAAACGCGTCAACACGCTGGGGGAAGAAAAAGAACAGTTACAGGAACTATTGCGTTTGCGCGAAGAGCTTGAGTCTATGGTGATGCATGATTTGCGCAATCCGTTGAACACGGTGGTCATGGTCCTCGGCCTGCTGGAGCCCTTGAAGAACGAGGTTAAAGATCCTGAACAATTCATGCTTTTCACGCGCATGGCAAGGGCAGCCACACAAAGTATGACGAAGTTGATTTCCATGCTGCTGGATATTGCCCGATTGGAAGCCGGCAAAATGGTATTGAACATCAGTGAATTTGACCTCCCGGAAATGCTCAAGGAGTTGACCGCGATGCAGCAAATGCAGATGATGTTCAGGTCGATTGAGATTGTTACTCAGACGCCACCGGGTCTGATGGTGAAAGCCGATCGCGATTTGCTGTGGCGCGTCGTGGTGAATTTGCTGGATAATGCAATTAAATATGCGCCGGAAAAAAGCAGGATTGAAGTCGCGGCTTGTTCCATGGACAACCAAACCGTGCGTATCAGCGTTACTGATGCCGGACCGGGGATTCCGCCTGCCGACCGCCTGCGAATTTTCGAGAAGTTCACGCGGGTGAACGACGCGGAGCACATGGCGCGCAAAGGCACCGGCCTGGGGCTGACATTCTGCCGTATGGCGGTGGAGGCGCACGGCGGCTCTATCTGGATAGATGCCGGAACTTCGGGTGTTGGATGTTGTATACACGTTGAGCTTCCACAAGGGTGAAGGTAAGGACTAGGATACATTTAGAAAACATCATACCCTTATATCCGGAAAAAACGACCTGATTCAGCAACGCTTGATATCGAGATCCCTCTGACGGTTTATCCCTTCCATAGCTGATCGATAATCTTCACCGTTTCTTTGGCGGCAATGTCCGGTTTTAAAGCCGTATCGGCGATTCCGGAAACCACCCTGGTGATGTTGTGATCGATGCCTGCTTTTTTCCAGACACCCG
>CAYULE010000010.1:0-26849 GCA_964445385.1 uncultured Smithella sp. | reverse complement strand
AAATTGACATCTTTAAAGAGTTCCGCGTAAACGCCGCCTAATCCAAACATGATTAAAGGACCGAAATTTTTGTCCTGGGTTACACCAACGATGAGTTCCACGCCGCCCGCAAGCATTTTCTGGACGGTGACGCCTTTCATTTCACTCTTTCTCCCAATTTTTTCGAGGTTCGCGCTGATCTGATTGCAGGCGTTGATGACCGCATCCGCTGATTCTAAATTCAGAATGACGCCGCCCACATCGGTCTTATGGGTTATCGTGGGTGAATAGAGCTTGACCGCCACCGGATAACCGATGCGGTCCGCGGTCTGTGCGGCCTCTTTTGCCGTCAGGGCGATTCTGGAACTGGCGGAGCGGATGCCGTAAGCATCAAACAGGTTAGCAATCTCATCAGAGTCCAGCCATGTCTGTGCGGAATTGTTTCTCTCCAGCGCTGTTTTAATAATGGCCTCAGCGGCCTCCTTATTGATATCAGCGAATTTTGGCATTTTGCCTTTCGGTTGTTTAAGATATTCATGGTATTCATACGCGTTGGCCAGAGAAAGCGCGGTCGCTTCCGGGAAAATATATTCGGGAATGTAACCTTCCGCCGGGGATCCGATAATTTTGTCTTGATGCGCTGCGCCCAGTAAGGAAAGCATAACCGGGATCCCTTTCTTTCTGAATTCAGGCGCAACCGACCGGATCGCTTGAATCATGGGCTCTAACAGTATCTCAACCGGCCGGATATAAATTATCACCAGGGCATCGATATCTTCTTCCGATAATACTTTCAGCGCTTTTACATATTGATCAGGCATGACCTCCGCCGTCGTGTCGATAGGGTTCATGCAGCTTGCTTTGGACGGCAGAAATGACTTCAACTCATTTCTCGCCTTTTCCGACAATACCGGAAACTGAAAGCCTTTGGCAGACAGCGCGTCAGCAGCCATAATGCCGGCGCCGCCGCCGTTCGTGAGCACCGCTACCTTGCTGCCTTTCGGAAGCGGTTGGTAAGCCAGTAAAGCTGCCGTATCAAAGAGTTCCTCCAGTGTGTCGCATCGGATAATGCCGGCTTGTTTGAACAGGGCGTCGGAGGCGACGTCATCCGACATCATCGCCCCTGTATGTGAGGCCGCGGCACGGGCGCCCACGACAGAACGTCCGCCTTTTACAACAAGGACAGGTTTTTTGAGCGTGGTCTCACGGGCAATGCGGATGAATTTACGGGGTTCTTTAAAGGACTCAAGGTACAGCAGAATAACATCGGTATTCTTATCTTCCGCCCAATACTGTAAAAGCTCGTTGTCGGACACGTCCGCACGGTTACCGATGCTGAAAAAACTGGATAGTCCCATATTAATGCTGCCGCAGTGGAGCAGGAGAGCCCCTCCCAGGGCGCCGCTTTGTGTGCCTAACGCGACCCTGCCATGTAACGCGACTCTTCCATTTTGGTCACTGGCAAATGAGGCATTCATACTCACCTCGGGATCGGTATTGATAATGCCCAGACAGTTGGGACCGATAATGCGCATGCCATAGGCCCGGGCTGTATTGACAATCTTTTTTTCTCTCTCGATGCCCTCCCCGCCCATTTCCGAGAATCCGGCCGTGATCACCACCAATGCCTTCACGCCCTTTCTTCCACATTCCTCAACGAGCGGCTGAGCTTTTTCGCTGGCGACAACCATGATGGCGAGGTCGACCTCACCCGGCACATCCGTAATGGAAGGATACGCTTTAATGGATGAAACATGCTCTGCCCTGGGATTAATGGGATAGATAATGCCCTGGTAGCCGGTGGCAATGAGGTTTTTGACAAAAGAATTGCCGATGCCGAGCTTATTAGACGCTCCCAGTACGGCAATGGACTTGGGCTTAATAAACCTTGTGATGGAAGCGACAGAGGATACTTTCTCGCGTTCTTCCTGTTTGTTTTCAGCAGAAGGCGTCGACATCAGACGATAAGTTGCTCTCCATCTATTGGTCTGCTCCGATGTACTGACCAGTTCCAGTCCGCTTTGCTGCATCGTTTTGATTACTTCTGTGTTCTCGTGCAGAATCTCTACTTCGAAAATATCAATGCCACGTTCCCTGGCTGCGGTAGCCAGCAGTATAAACATGTGTGTGCCAATGCCCATTTTTTGATAGCAATCTTCTACGACGGAGACTGTTTCCGCCCTATTAGAATTGTTTATCCTCCGGTAACGCCCGACCCCGATGATCTTTTCTTCCTCGCCCTCTCCACGGATAGCCACTACGGCAAACCTGTTATTGTAATCAACGGTTGCATTTCGGCGGGCATCTTCTTTTGTCCAGGTGGTCATTTCAGAAAACCGCAGATAATGGCTGCGGCTGTTGAGCCGGTCAACAAAAGCCAGCAGCTTATCTTCATCATCAATCCTGATCGCTCTCAAATTGATCATGGAACCATCTTTAAGAGCGATGGCCTTAGTGTATTTTTCGAGATTTATGTTATTCTGTGTTGCTTTCATCCTATTGCCTCATAAGTAAATGTTACCGAAAGAAGTACGTGGTGTTTGAACGTTGCCTCATGAAAGATGTCACCGAAGCCGGGTAATCTTTTTGAGCTTTATTTGCCTGATATGGTTTAACTCAAAAGGGTCTAGTTTTTCAAGTTGTTTCGAGAGAGCAGGCTACGGGTAACTCTGTTTTTTGCTTTGAATAGGACATTTCTATTTTGGTAACTATAGGACATTTCTAAATTGGCTTGACACAGACTCAGGGACAGCTTGACTTGCAACAGCAGCAAGTCTATACTTTTTCCTGATAAAATAGTTTTTTATCAAATATAAAAAATGGAGAGCCTATGAATACCTACATCGATTACACCAAGCGTATCAAAAAAATACAGGAAGAAATGAAGAAGGCCGATCTCGATATTTTCGTTGGCACGCGAACGGTGAGCCTGAGCTACGTGGCCGGCGCTTTCATTCCCTGGAGAAGCGCAGTTATCGTATCGAAAGATGGATACACAGGTCTTATTACCATGCTCATCGATTGTGAGCGATTGAAGAATGAATCCTGGTTAACTAATATTTCACCCTATGCTCCTCTGCCCGGCATGGATCTGATGGACCTCATCATCCATTTCATCAAACAAAATGGCGCGGAAAAGGGAAGAGTTGGCGTGGAGCTTGGCCATTCTCCCCGCGGAAATACGGGATATCTGTTTGCTACGGAATACGAATTATTAAAAAACGCGCTGCCGGAGGCAAAATTTGTCAACGCGATTAACGTCGTCGACCGGGCCTGCTATATCAAAGAACCGGGCGAAATTAAGCTTCTGCGTCAGGCAGCCGCCATGGCAGACGCCGCCATCGATTGTGTGAATGCTTCACTGGACTTGGGTATGACTGAAACTCAAATAGCGGGTATCGGCGAAATGGAACTTCGCCGCCTCGGCAGTGAATATCACTGGGCGGTTACCGGATCGTCGGAGGTAGCATCCGGATACAGGGCAACCTATGCCATGAACGGGACCACTCAGCCGACCCAGAAAATAGTGCAGCGCGGTGAAAATATCATCGTGGACCTGCATCCGCTTTATCAGTTATATCCTTCGGATCTTGCCCATAATTTCATTTTAGGAAAGCCGTCTCCGGAGCAAAGAAAACTGGCCGATGCTTATCTCAAAACTGCGGAAACAATTGTTCGCAATTTCAAGGCGGGAAACACGGTGGGCGATGTTACGAAGGCGGTGATGGATAAATTGACTGAACTTGGTTACGCCCAGTACACGATCCCCTCTTTCGGTCACGGACTTGGCGTATTCGGTCATGAATGGTATCCGGCTATCGTCAACAATGATGAATTCCGCGATGTTGTTCTGGAGGAAAATGTCGTTGAAGTGGCATTCCTGGCCATGAGCGTTCCCGGGGTCTGCGGCATGAGACTGGAATGCCCGGTTCTGGTTACGAAGGATGGCGGAGAGATGCTCTGCAAAACGCCGTTGGAACTGACCGTGATTGAATAAATCTTTGTCAGATGAAAGCGAAAGTGCATCAGCCAAGGGCTGCGACAGGGTAGGCGGGACTCGCCATAAGTGTCATCATCCGTTCGGATTCCGGCAGCAGGTCGCTGCGGATCAGCCTGCGCGTCTCGGTCACTTGCCCCGTTCGCGGGAGAGCCAGGAAAAGACGGCGGCGACGGCTAAAATCAGGCCGCCCGCCAGGTAAATCCATTTAAAGGCATCCAAAACGGGTTCCATTGCAAATTGATTCAGCACCTTCGTGACGGTCCTGCTTCCGCCGGGTGTCATCATGGAGAAGATCGCTTCGAAGAGACAGACGCCGAATGTCATGCCGACCCTGCCGACCATCCGGAAACTGGCGGAAACGATCCCCTGTTTCCCGTCCGGCGCCATTCCCATGACCACATTGTTATTGGACGGCAGAAAAACGCCGAAGACAACCGCCAGCAGGGCAAAGTAGATGATGGCCGGCAGAATTCCCGGCAGTCCCAGAAAAAAGCTGAAGGACAGTGAAAGGCCCGAGCCCATTACAAGAGCGCAGGTGCACAGCAGACGAGGAGAAACCCGATTAGACAGGAACCCCGCAACGGGACCGACGCAGAAGAAAACGGCCGAGTAGATCAACAACGTTACGCCCGCCTGCTCCGGGGATAACCCTTTCACCATGATCAGATAAAATGGAATAATGAAGTTGTTTCCGGCCAGGTAGGCGTAGGCCAGAAAATTAGCAACATTCCCGGCGCTGAAGGCCCGGCTGCGGAACATGCTGTAATCCAGAAGCGGCGAACCGGACACCCTCTCCCGCAGCGCAAATAAAACCAGGGATGCGGCGGTGATGCCCATGGCGCTCCAGATCACGGGCGACTGCCAGCCCAAATGCGTGATCCGGTTCAGTGTAAACGTCAGGCCGAACAGGCAGATAAAGCTCGTCACGGCGGCGGGAAAATCGATCGCCCTGTGGTCATCCGGCCGGGATTCGCCATCGGGAATCACAAGCCAGCATACGATCATGGCAACCATACCGACGGGCAGATTAATATAGAATATCCATGGCCAGGAGAAATAACCGGTGATGATCCCGCCCAGCGGGTTGCCCGCCATCACGCCAAGGGCCGCGACGGTGGCCAGAACGCCGAAGGCGGGGCCGCGCATCCTTTCCGGCAGGAAACGCGGCACCATGGCCGGAGTCAGGGCATACAGGACAGAAGCGCCGATCCCCTGCAGTGCGCGGGCGGCAACCAGTGTCCACAGGCTTGCGGAGAGCCCGCACAAAAGCGAACTGAGGGTGAACAATCCATAGCCGAACAGGAAGACCCGCTTGATGCTGTAGCGATCTCCCAATCTCCCGAAGACCAGCAGGAAACCTGTCACCGTAAGCTGATAAGCCATGGAGACCCAGGAAACGGCTGATGTGTCGCAATGAAAGGCCGCGGCGATGGTCGGCAGCGAAATATTGACGATGTACGTATCCAGGTTTACCATGAAGGAAGCGAACGCAATGCAAAATAGAATGCGCCGGCTTTGCGATCCGTCGATACCATCCTTTCCTGTTATCCTGACGGGCATCATGGGTCCCTTCTGCTCCATTCATGATCGATGATTGAATAATTCCGTATGCCGAATACACCGGGACACGCATGCCAGCTGCCTGCGGCGGGGAGCTTCAACGCTTTTTTCCCACGGGAACCTGTTCGTTATGCGTCTCTAGGGTTGCCCCAGCTGGTGAAGGCGCTGCTCCTGGGTGATCGGAAGCAAGGTTCCGGGGTCGATGGAATTGATCATCCCCCCTGCCATCACGTCGGTGAAAGTTCGCGCGGCCATCTTCCGGTAGGGTTCGGTGAAGATTCCTGGTGCGGCCATATAGCCCCTGACCAGGGCTTCGTGCAGGGTGTCCGGATCAGCCAGGTAGGTATAGAGCGGCTCCGCGGGAAACCCATCCGCCTCGCGGTAAGCCGGGTTCAGGCGGGCGATTTCGGAGAGCAGGAAGCGCGCTTCTTTCAGCAGTTCATCCTTCCGGCCGGTCAGTTCCGGCGCCTGAAGCAGTTTTTCCAGATCTTCCTGATGTTCCCGGAAAACACGGACAGCCCGCCTGATAACACTTGACGCCCTGATGATGTCTTCCGGCTTCGCCGCATAGAGGGCCTCGCAGTAACTTACCAGATGAATCGCGTGCGGGTTCATAAACATCTGCAGCAGAGTCGAGCGGGCCAACTGCCCGCGGGCCACGGCAAGATCAGGTTCCAGAGAGTCGATACCGGTGCGGGTCTCGATCCAGATCCGGGCCGTGCCGCAAACCATATCGTTTCCTGCAATCTCCAGACCGGCCATAAATTTGGCGAGGTCGCCGTAATCGCTCATCTCCTTGGGCTTATTGAATTGCATCTGCAGAACCATGTCTTTGACGCCGCAGGACCGCATGACCGCGGTCAGCAGGCCGTAATCGGCCGTTACCACGGCATCGGACGCCCAGCGCGAACACCAGTGGTTCGGGTCGTTCATCTCCACCGGGATGCCTCGTTCGGCAAGCCTTTTCACTGTCCGCATGTGTTCGGCGATCGAGTCGCGCACCCCTGTCGACCCGCGTCCATCCAGCTGATTAAACCAGTAGAGCGGCACGGCCTGGTGAGCACCGGTCAGCATACCCGCCCGCAGGCACTCATCCACGAATTCCTCACAGTTAGCCACGTGACAGTAGGGTTTAACGGACGGGAAGTTGCCGCGTCGAGCGGCCTCGCTAAGCAGGCAGAGATCCTGAAAATCCTTATAGGGAACACCGCCGTCATTCTTGCGCCCCACCCACTCCCCGGGCTGATTGTAATAACGCTGGGAGAGGTCGGACGACCCCAGGGAAAGTTCATCAATCACCCCCGCGTCTGCCAGAATGCGGCTCCCGTTCACCGTGGGGGCGATGCTGTCTCCCGGTTCCCCATAGTGAGTCCGGAGGATCGGGCGTCCCGGCCAGACTTCCCGGATTCGGGTGACGTAGGATTGGCGGGCGGCAATCGACGGAACCGGCAGCGGCGGTTCGATATCCTCACAGGCGGCCACATGAGCGGCCAATTCATCCAGGAGGGTGATGTTGCGAGGATGCAGGCGTTCCAGAGCTCCGGTCATGATCCGATCCCTCAGCATTCCCCCGACGGAAAGAAAATCAAGCACGGCGCCGATTGTTTCCTCGGCGCGAAGGTATTGCCGGATGCCGAAGATGGAAAAGCTGGACAGCGTTCCCGTCACAAGTTCCACCGTTTTCGGAAGACCGGCAAAACCGATCCGGCGGCGGTCCCCGGCGACCGTAAACAGAAGCCCGTTGTCGTTCATCCGTTGCATGATTTCAGAGATCTGCGCTAACCCGACATCCGGGCTGAGGCGATAGCTGAAGCCAACCAGCGCGGGATCATCGTCGCGAATGGCTTCCATGATTTCCCCGTGCGTGCAGCCCGGTGAAAGAGTCCGTACATCGTAGCCGGCCTCCCGGGCCAGGCGGGTAAACTTGAACAGCCCCTGGGTATGGGGATCATTGGCGAGCGGTGCAATCAATATTCGCTTGTTCATAGACATACTGCTCCTGACGGCGATTGATAGAAATGGCGCCCCGAATATCATTATGCGTGAATCGCGGGCGTGACGACTGGTTCAACCCTTGTCGGGCATGTTCCCGGTAATGGCATAGTGAACGAGTTCCCGGGCGTTGAGACCGGCAATGCCCAGTTTCTCCGCAGTGCGACCGGTGGTCCAGTAATCCTCGTCATTGGCCATACAGGCAATATTGACAACGGCCTCGATCCTGGCAACGGGGATGCCGATCTGGCGGCCGATGGAAGCAATGGTCACCAGCCCGTAAGGGATATCCTCGGTAACATAGCGATGCTTCAGACTGTCCGGCGCCATCTGAACGTTATGAGCCGATATCTGGTACATGACATCGTAGGCGCTCTCACCCCTGACCTTATAGAGAACCTGCATGATATCCATAAAGGAAAACGTCTCACGGCAAAGCAGTCTCGCGACTTCCATCCGTTCCCGGTCCACGCCCTCCATAACCCGGGCCACGGCCGGCGTGATGTCATAATGGGAATTTCGATAGGGTCCGATTTGCTCGATCCGGCTCATATTCATGAGTGTGGTGATCGGGTGAATGATCAGACCGGGCGCATCAATGCTGGTCTGCAGGACCCCCATGGAGGGGGACATCTGAGGATACAGATCGGTTAAAATCATCAGGGCTTCAGCGGTCCGGTTGGCCGGCAGCGCCGCATAGGGCAGCTCGCTCTTCGTGGCTTTGATATTGACATGTCCGAGCCCCTTGGTCTTGGCGGCAAAAATAAAGGATTCCGTCTCGCCGATCAGAAAGTCATCACGGCGACCCGTTTCACGGAGCATCTTGGCAAAGCTGAGCGTGCCGAACTTTCCAGGGTTGAAGACGACCAGTTGCCCCTTTTCCCCGTGTTCGATGATGAGGCGCATGTAGACTTCCTGCGCGAAGGCGGGAACGACGACCATGATCACCCGTGCTCCCCGGATAGCGGCAGCCACATCCGTTGTGATCATCGCCGGTCTGGCAAAGCCGACCGGCGCTCCTGAGGAAGTAACCCCTTCCACCATGATGCCGCCGAAAGCCTGAATCAGTTTGAGGTTGCCGGAATGTTCCGGAATTGCCGCCAAACGAATCTCATGGCCGGCCAGCGTCAGATCCCCGGCCATGGCGACACCACCATGCCCTGCTCCCAATATCGCTACCTTCATATTATCTTCCTCACGATGACTGACTTGATTTCTGAAAATATTGTCCTTTTTCACGGGCGAGTATAAAAAACGAAGATTGGCGTGTCAAGAAATTACTGTTCAAGGGCAGAGGGACATGATGGGATGTCCCTCTGTTACATCGGTAATATTTTATTTTAGGCAATTCGATATCGCTTTGAAATTTGATAATTTTAGAGTATTGTTCATATAAAGGGGTTTTTTATTGAGTGATTCATAACCCGATCGCCAGCAAGGATGCTATGGACAGGTTATAGAAACCCCGTGTCTCGTCAGAGTGCGGGGTTTTGTAATTAATGATTCCTTTTAAAAAAGGAGTTATATAATCATGGGAAAAACCATCGATTTAAAAGTCCGTCCGTTCATTCAAATATCTGTCATGATCCATTGGATAAAAATATTTCACACAACCCTGAAACAATTTGCCTGCTCCTTTTTCAGACCGAATCTGGCCGGCGGCATCCTGAAAGGGCTTTCTTGCCTGGTTACATTTGCCCTGGTTTTACCGGTCGCCCCTGTCGAGGCCCGGGAATTTCGTATCGGGGTCCTGTACTGGTCTATGAATATCGCCGGTCAGGTTGCGATGCGACATGGCCTGGAGGCCGAAGCAAAAAGCATTAACAAAACGGCCCTGAAACGCGGCAGCCCCATGGTTAAGCTGGAAATCCGCGTTGCCGGAGACGGCGAGGCCGGCATCAAAAACCAAATCCAGCAGATGCATGAACTCATTGCGATGCCAGTTGATCTGATCATCGTCCAGCCTACGGACAATGCCGCTCTGACCGCACCGCTTCGAGCAGCTAATAAAGCCCGCATACCGGTGGTGGCCTATGATCAGTATATCAGCGGCGGCGTCCTTTCCGCGTATCGCACATCAGACAATTATCAGGCCGGATATCTGGACGGAGAATATGTAACCTCAAGATTCCCGCAAAACAAAGAGATTCGTCTCGTCCTGGTGGAGTATCCCCATGTCTCTTCAACGGTGGAGCGAGTGAACGGGTTCCTGGATGCCTTGAAAGAAGCGGGACGCCGCTACAGGGTTCTGAAGTCCTATTCCGCCGTTGAGCCCGTCGGCGGAAAAAAAGCGGCCATGGATATCCTGCGGGATTTTCCCAAAGCCGGCAGTATTGATGTCATCTTTACAGTCAACGACGGAGGCGGCTTGTCCGTGGTAAAGGGGCTTTCCGATGCAGGTCGTAACGAAATCATGATTGCCACGATCGACGGAGACCCTGCGTCCATAGAGAACATCAAAGCCGGACGCCTGACCATCATTGATTCGGCGCAGTTCTGCGGTCCCCTCGGGGCGGAGGCCATGAAGGCCGCGTATGCGCTGTTGACCGGAAGCATTCCCCCATTCCACGCCCTTGTTCCCGTGTTTCCGATCACCCGGGAAACCCTGGCCCTGTATCCCGGTTGGCAGGGCCCGATCCCCGCCACATTCAAAAAACCATGGAAAAGCAAGCGGCCCCAATGGCAGAGGAACCTGAACATCGTAAAACCGTGACACCGTGCAGAGAGGGATATCATGTTAATGCGGGATTCCAATTTATTGATCCGGTATGATCGCAAGCTCGCTCTGAGTTTCGGAGCGGTGGTGCTGATACTGATGCTGACGGCATCCGGCGTTACCATCTACCTTTCTGCGCTACTGAACCAGAAACAGGAAGATCGGCTATCCGGAGCCGTTGCCGCTATCCTCAGCGAATCCATTTCCAGAGTCAGCTTTTCGGGAAAATACCATGCGCGTCTGTTTGTGGAGGAAATGCAGTCCCGCGTTCCGGACCTTGCGTTCATCTCTGTTGAATCCAAAGACGGGCAAATCCTGGCGCACAGTAATCCGGCGAAAAACGATCAATTCATGGCGGACAGGATCGATACAGAGCTGCGTCTTCAGAGCCTCAAAACCGGTATCCTGGCAACCAGAGAACATGTCCATGACGGGATAACCGTCAAAGAGGTTGTCCTGCCATACCGGGGAGGCATCGGGTCTGAAGTGATCGGGGTCGTCCGCACGGGTATAAATTTCGAAAAAGCGCGTGAAGAACAAAAGGCAAACATCCTCAGACTGTTAATCCTGATTGCGGCACTGACGGCCCTGGCGATATGGGGTGTCTTGATCCTCAGCCATCGCTTTGGCAGCACGGTTCGCACGCTTGCCATACAATTGCAGGGTATTTTGAACCATTCGCCTTTGGCCATCGGCATCAGCGACCAGACGGGACAGCTTCTGGCATTCAGTGTCAAGTTTGAGGAACTGTTCGGTTGCCCGGCGGTCGGCCAGACGCAGGCCGGGCTTTTTGCCGGATGCCTTTCCGATTCAAATATCAAACGTCTTGCGGAGAGCGATCGAAATATCTTTGAAAACGGTGTGGCAAGTGAACAAGTACTGGAGGCCCAGGTCCAGGGCCATTTGTGTGTCTGGCATGTCAGCACATTTCCCATCACCAAAAACAATGAAGGCAAGACGACACTCATCTGCACCTTTATTCAAGACATCACCGAGGAAACGCAAAAAACAGAAGCATTACTGGAAAACGAACGGCGCCTGTCCAATCTGATGGTGAATCTTCCCGGCATGGCCTATCGCTGCAGGAATGACAAGGACTGGATGATGGAGTTTGTCAGTGCGGGATGCTATGAGCTCTTAGGGTATGCGCCTGAAGACATCATCAATAATTGCAAAATTTCATATAATGAACTGATTCGTCCTGAAGATCAGCAGGGAGTCTGGGATGCGGTGCAGGCCGCATTGTCCCGAAAAGATCATTACATCATGGAGTATCGCGTTTGTACGGCCAACGGGAAGGAAAAATGGGTATGGGAGCAGGGATGCGGTGTCTTTTCGAAAGATGGGGAGCTGAATGCACTTGAAGGATTCATAACCGACATCACCGAGCGCAAGCAGGCGGAGCGGTCTCTGGCAGACAACGAATCCCGTCTGCGCACCCTGGTGCAAACCATCCCTGACCTGATCTGGCTGAAAGATGTGGACGGTGTCTACCTGTCCTGCAACAGGATGTTCGAGCTCTTCTTCGGGGCCCGGGAGGCTGATATCGTCGGCAAGACCGATTATGACTTTCTTAATACGGAACTGGCGGACTTCTTCCGTGAACATGACCGCAAGGCCATGGCGTTGGGCAGACCGAGCAGTAATGAGGAATGGATCACCTTTGCCAGCGATGGCCATCGGGCCCTGCTGGATACCATCAAGACCCCGATGTATGACAACAGCGGATCGTTGATCGGTGTCCTGGGAATCGGGCGCGATATCACAGAGCGCAAGCTGACGGAGGAAGAGAAGCGAAATCTGGAGGCGCGGCTGCAGCGGGCGGAAAAAATGGAGGCCCTCGGAACCCTGGCGGGTGGGGTCGCCCATGATCTCAATAATGTTTTGGGCATTGTTGTTGGCTATGCGGAAATGCTTCTGGATAATGCGGATGAGTCGAGTCCGCTCCGATCCGGTCTCTTGAATATTCTCAACGGAGGCCAAAGGGCTGCCGCCATTATAGAGGATCTCCTGACTCTTGCCAGAAGAGGCGTTTCCGGCAGAACCGTTCTGAATCTGAACAAGATCATCATCGATTATCAAAAGTCGCCGGAGTTTGCGAACCTGTCTTCACACCATCCCCTTAGTCGCGTCAGGACCGATCTTGAACCGGATCTTTTAAACATCTCCGGTTCTTCCATACATCTGGGCAAGACGCTGATGAATCTGATCATCAATGCCATAGAGGCCATGCCGGAGGGAGGCGAGCTGACGATCAGAACGGCCAATCGTTATCTGGACAAACCCCTTCAGGGGTATGATGAAGTCCGGGAAGGCGACTATGTTGTCCTGAGCGTATCCGATACAGGGCAAGGCATACCCGTGAACGATCTGAAACGCATTTTCGAACCGTTCTACACAAAGAAAGTTATGGGGAGAAGCGGGACAGGTCTGGGACTGGCAGTGGTTTGGGGGACGATTAAAGATCACCATGGATATATTAATGTTCAGAGTGAAGAAGGAAAGGGAAGCACTTTTACCCTTTATTTCCCTGTAACGAGAGAAGAAATTTCCGCTGAAGCTCTTGCTGTCTCCATCTCCGAATATATGGGAAATGGTGAATCCATTCTTGTAGTGGATGATGTTAAAGAACAGCGGGAATTGGCTTCCGCGATGCTCAGAAAGCTGAACTACACCGTAGCGAATGTTTCGAGTGGTGAAGAGGCTGTGGCATACTTGCGGGAGCACACCGTTGACCTGATGGTCCTGGATATGATCATGGATCCCGGCATGGATGGACTTGACACCTATCGGAACGTTTTGGAGATTGATCCCAAACAGAAAGCCGTCATCGTGAGCGGGTTCTCGGAGTCGGAACGCGTGCATGCCGCCCAGAAACTCGGTGCGGGATCTTACGTAAAAAAGCCCTATATCATCGAGAAACTGGGACTGGCGGTAAGGAAAGAGATCGATCGATCCACATGAACATGTGAAGATCAGCTTTTATAATCATCGGGATCATTCCGGTCATCAGGCCAACCCCTGGCGCACTTGTCATAATATTTACAGGCATTTCCTTGTGAACATTTACCAAGCCATAATTTTTCAATCGATTTCAGGCTGCTTGGACTTCGGCACAGGGATACGATTTTCACAAGGGACACCTGTCTGGCATAGACCGCAGCCAGCATACTTCCCAAGGTATCCTTCCCCGTGAGCGCCTTCCAACCAGGGTTTCTGTGTCTCATAAAGTATCTTGAAACACTTGAGTTTATCGTGGCCTTTTTCACTGAGCGCACCGCCGGGACAACGGCGGATACACTTCCCGCACTTGCCCGTGGCGTAAAAAAGACAGTTGGCCAGATGGTGGGTATAGCCTCTTGTCGAGGGGGCCAGCTTCAGGTTGGTCACGACACTGCCCATACGCACAGCCATTCCCCGGGAGGTGATGAAGCCATCATTGAGGCTGAAGGTGCCCAAACCGGCAGCATAAGCGATATGCCTATGGGACCATTTGGATGCAAAACCGTCCGGCAGGACAAAAATGTCAAAAAAAGGCGATAATTCCGGGGCAACAGCCGAAAAGCCCATGCCCTCCAGTAATGCTGCCAGATACTTTGAGAGTTCTATGATGAAATCCTGTCCATGCCAACGGGTATGATTCCAGCGCAAAGAAGGCCCTTCTTTTTCCCGCGCATTGCTCAGCCGTGTTTCTTTGTGGACAGGCAGCACAAAGGAAATGACGCTGACATCCCTGAACTCAGTAGTTTCCTGCGTCAATGTCTCTTTGAGGTGAAGGGAGAGTATTTCCCGCGGACTGAGATGTTTCTCGTGAACAAGCTTCTTGAACTCGGCAAACAGCGGGTCGTCTCCATCGGCAAAACCAATCAAAGGCTTGTCAAAAATGGGCTGACCGTCGAAAGAGGCAAGCCCATTCGCCGGGCTCGTGCGAACAAATTTGTTGATGGCCTTTTCGATGAAAAGATTCGGGGCGGAATCGAAACGTTTCTTTGTTCTCTTATCAAAGGTGAAAGTCGTCATTGGCACAACCATAACCATAATACCTGAATCTTGCGCATTTATAAAAAAATTGAACAACCCATCCGGAAAACCTGTTGTATCAAGGAATACGCAAATAACCCCAAAACCACAGGAGGTACCCGGATAGTAAAATAGTAAAATAATCGATTCTAATTACCTTACCGGGGATTGCCGGTTTTTTTGTCATCGGCCTCAGTCATCGCAATCATTGCCGCCGCGGTGGCATCGCCGATGACCTGCAGCATCTCCTTCTGATCCAACGCGACAATTAACGATCTCTTGCTTTTTAATTCTTCCATGACTTTGGCAATAATCCGGTCTTCGGCAGACCGGTCGATTACAAGCTCTTTGAGCTTTTGAATGTCAGCCCCGGGAGGAAAATGAAAATTCATCCTATCCTCATTTTCCTTCTGACCAATATTGCTCTGATCTATGTGTGCTTTGATCTCCGATATGATATATCTCACCGTGGTATGAACATTTTCCCAACTCATGAATTGCTCCTATTAATGTTAAATCAGCATCGCGCTGTTGTCTGATCAATTACAGCAATCCCCGAATATATGCAAATCAATTGGCTGAGTGCGTCCTGGAAACATTATCGGATGGCCCACTGTTCGCGGTGGCAGATCATAATCAATTTATACTGTATTTTTCATGCGCCGGGACTAACGACATTCTTACCTCTATATCTTGTTGCTGCTGCCTGCAACAGCGGGTACTCCATAGGACTTCATTACCTTAACGATCGATAAAATATTTTTTTCCCAGACCTCTCGTGGAGGAGCGGGTAAGCCATCCATCCCGTAAGACATTCCCAGGGACACATATTTTTCCACGCCTAATTGCCGGAAGGGAAGAAGCTGGACTTGAACAACGCGGTTGCTTAGTCTGTCTCTGATAAATCTGGCGGTGGCTGTGATGTTCTCTTCACTGTCATTATGATCTGGAATGACAGGGATACGGATAATAAGCTGTTTGCCGGCGTCAACGGTTTGAGCAATATTATGAAGAATGAGTTCGTTGCCGACCCCGCTATATTCCCTGTGCTTTTCCGGATTCATGTGTTTAATATCTGAGATCATCATATCTGTGAGAGGGTAAGCTTCCTCAAGAATTTCCGGGCGAATATGAAATGACGATTCCAGGCACGTGTGTATATCGTTTTTCCGGCATTCTTTTAACAATTCAAAAGTAAATTCCGGCTGGACCAGTGGCTCACCCCCTGAGATGGTTACACCACCGCCCGACTTCTGGTAGAATTCCGAATCGGATAATATGGTTTTCATGACACTGTCAATCGTTAAGCTTTTGCCCCAAACCATCAGCGCGTTGGAAGGGCATGCATTTGCACATTGGAAACATTTCGAACAAACATTTCTGTTTATCCCGGAGATGTGATTGGCTTGGGTGAGGAGAGTGCCCTTGCTCAGCTCTGGACACACATCCAGGCAGTAACCGCATTTGTCAACGCCGATGCAACGAGAGGAATAGACGCCAACATCAGGATGAAGACGCATGCTTTCCGGATTGCTGCACCACTTGCACTTTAATGAGCATCCCTTCAGGAATATTTCAGTTCGGATGCCGGGGCCGTCATGAATCGTATACCGCTGGATATTGAAGACGTATCCTTCCCTCTGGTTTGTATGTTCAGAAATCATGCTTGAATTCTCATTATTGCTCATGACAGCAAATTCCTCTACCTTACCCGCATAGTAAGGCCTACAGCACAAGAACACGATGGGTAATAAAGATACGGGCCACATTCGTATATCAGAAGTGCAGCCCGTATCCCTGAAAGCGTGATATCAATCGAATGAAAGCTCGGTCCTGCCTAATATATCATACTGCAACGGTTTACTCAGCTCAACAAAGTAAGCGCTGTATCCGGCAACCCGAACAAGGAGGTCTTTATATTTATCCGGATGCTGCATGGCGTTTTCCAGGGTCTGCCTGCTGATGATATTGAACTGGCTGTGCATTCCTTTTCGATCGAAATAGGTATCGATAAGCGATATAAAACTGTCACGCCCCGTCTCGCCCGACACGGCGGAAGGTGTAAATTTCCAGTTGAGCAATGTCCCGTTTCCCGCTCGAATATGGTCCAGCTTGGAAACGGATTTGGCGATGGCAGTAGGTCCGTTTATATCATGGGACCCCCGCTGCGTATGGACCGGCCCGACACAATCCGAAACCGGTTCAAGAGCGTATCTCCCTTCGGGAGATGCCCACTGGACGAGACCAAGCGCCACATTGGCGGAAACCGAATACACACCGGGAGTATACTGGCCTCCCCTGGCATTGGGTCTGTTTTCGATATGCTTGCAGTAAGTATCCGCGGCGAATTTCGCCAGCTCATCGGCATAGTCGTCGTCATTGCCGTAATGATGCACCTTATCGCTGTTGACCAGTGCGTAAAGCGCTTCATAGCCTACCCAGTTTTTCTCACATGCGTCCAGCAGTTCCTGGCCGCTGACCCGTTTCTCTTCAAAGACCAACTGTTTTATCGTGGCCATACCATCGGCCACCGTTCCCACTCCGACCGCCTGCGGGCCAGTGAAGTTGTAAACAGCCCCGCCGGCTGTCACGTCAATACCGCGTTCCGTGCAATCATCAATCAACGTCGAAAGATAGGGAAGCGGTTTTAATCGCTGGTGAACGATATCCATAATCTCAATACCGGCAACCATCCGGTCGGTCCAGTATTTCATCTGTTTATCATAGGATTCCATCACCTGGTCAAATGAAGTGAAATCCGCGATGCTGCCGGTTTCCGGCCCCAGGCGCTTCCCGACAGCACCGCATACATTCCATCTCATGCAGTGCGATCCGCATCCAATACACTGGCCGTTGTTTATCGCCAGTTCATAGACTTTTGCGATACTGAAATACGCCGCGTCGTGCCACCCGTATTCCTTCCCGCCGGCATCGATCTCGACGCATCCAACGACATGATAATTATTTGCATCTTCAGGTGTTCTTCCCGAGCGTAGCGCCGCTGGTATGGCTGCCTGGTCGTTAAATATTTTCGGCTGGCCGGTGCCAATACGTATAACATTAGCCGTCTTGACTTTCAACGCGCGGGGAGTGTTTTCATGCCATCTCACCGCAAGCCATGGCGTGCCTAAACGTGTGTGCACATGGGCATCCAGACACATGTAAGTTAAATCGTTAGTCGCATCGACCCCGTTCTTGTCAATACCCCCTACCGTCAACGAATCACCGCCCATACCCCTTCCGGAATTGGGAATAACCGTCAATCTGTCGCGGAGTTTTGTCCACCAGAGATCTTTGATATACAGCATCTCGATGAGTTCCTGCATAGACTCCCGTGTCGCGACTCCCGTTTCTATATCTTTCAGATAGAAAGGATGCATGTACTGGTCAAAACGGCCAAAACTGATGGAATGCCCGTTCGTTTCTATCAAAATGATTGTTGTCGCCATATACACTAACTGCGTGGCCTCCCAGAAAGTGCGTGGTGGATTTTCTGAAACCCAATCGCAGTTACTCGCGATCTTCAGGAGATCTCTTTTCCAGTCGGCGTTTTTCTCTTTGCCGGCCATCTCACGGCTGAGCTGCGCGTAGCGGCGCAGGTAATGACTTGCTGCTTCAAGGACGATCAGTTCAGCCTGATAGAATTCCCGTTTTTTCAAACCATCCGGCTTCGTGGTGTCCAGACCTGCCAGTTTTTCAGTGACCTGCTTTTTCAGTCCTCCGTAACCGAGGGCGAACAGTTTTTCATAATTGGCCTGGAGATGTCCGACGCCACCGAACATGTAAAGATTCAGCAGATATACATTGCGCTCGAGGTTTGTGCCTTTTTTTTCGTCATCGGTCATCATCGAGGCAATGATTTCCGCGATATTATTTCCTTTCCAGTAGCTTGCCAGGGCAAGGAGCTTTTTCTCCGATTCTTTTGTGGTGTAGTAGTTGTCGTGGAGCCTTTTCTTCCATGGATGATGCTTTATCTCATCCACGATCCATCCAAACGAATGCTCAGGAAAAATCGGCGCGCATTTCAACGGCGCTGCCATTTCGCCAACAATAAGTTCATCAGGAAGGATGCGTATTGTTACATGTTGCAAAACGTCCGCCAGGGCTTTTGCGCACTTGATAATCTGAGGAAGGTTTTTGTATTTCTCGTAGGCTTCTGTCACCAGGCACGCCCTCTCGTGATTGACGGTAAACTCCGTACCGAGCGCCATCTTGCGAAATCGATTTACTCTTGAAAAAGGCGACAACGTATCACCCATGCTGGTAATTCCGACACCCCATTCCTTGTCTAATGGCTCAATCGCAGATCTTTCCGATGAGTCTTCAGCCAATCTTTCGGTAGCAGCTTGCATATTTTCCTCCTGTTAATGTACGGGGACCTTCTTGATCAATCAGTTTTTTCTCCATCATGATTATTTTTCCTGCGGAACCGACATCTTACCCAGCGCGGTTAAAAACCAGATAAACTCTTTATAGTTTCCCTCCGACCATAGCTTCTTCTCTGTCAGGGCGGCGATAATTGCTTCATCGTTTCCCGACGACAAAACCTTGAAAGCCGTGTCTCCGTCCGACCATACAAAAGCGGCATCCGTATTCGAAAAATCTGAAGAGGACGAGTTAATGGTTCCATTTCTTAAAATGAAAGCACGGCCTTGTTTACCATCAGCGGTTTTCATGAGGACTTTAACATTCTTGCCTTTAATGAACTCCTTGAACGCGGGAATGCTTTTTGATGCCTTTTTCAATTTACGGCTTAAGATGAATAGCAACAGTTTAAACTTCATAGACACCTCCTCTTTAAATATATTTTACTTGACAAATGATCACCGTTCTTATTATTAATAACAGTGTGCCATTTATTTGTCAATATTTTTTTGCGGCAATGCATAACAATATGGATTATGCGACTTTAGCCATCAAATAATTGAAAGCAATTGACTGTTTTTTTACTTCATATTTGATAATAGACAGCCATCATATCGGAAGAAGAAATGCGCTGCTTTACATGTAAAGAATGATTTGACGAATATCGAATATATTTACAATACAATTGGCGCATAGTATAGACGTTACGATTTTACGACTGAGGAATATTCTAATGGCAAATAAAGCAAGATCACCGGAAGTGATTGATTTTGAAAAACGGCGCATGAGCATGGTGGCTTTAGACATCATTATCGAGGATGGCTATCACAACCTCAGTATGCGAAAACTCGCGAAGAAGCTGAATATTTCCACCAGTACAATTTATAATTATTTTAAGAACAGCGAAGAAATCTATATTTATGTTCTGAACAAAGGGTTTGAGATGTTGTTTAATGACCTTCAAAAAGCCTATGAATCTCACACGGACCCTGTTGAAAAATTAAAATCGCTTTGCAGAGCTTTTTTTTCTTTCTCAGTGCGTGAACGTAACCTGATCTTTATTATGCTCATCCTGGATGTGCCCAAGTATGATGACTATCTTGGAACTGAATATGAACCCTACATGAGAGTTGAGCTTGCTAACGCAATCAAGTGCCGGGACATCGTCTCGCTGACCATGAGCGACATGGCAGACGTATATCCATTGTTTTCTAAAAAGGAAATAGCCCGAAGCACATTGATTATCATTAATCAACTTATCGGCATCATCACGATTCACAATAATAGCATTATGAAATATCTTACCGAAGATATCGAAACCGGCGTCGAATTATTACTGGAAGAGATTACCCGTCCTTTTGAAATCATCCGGAGCATGAAGGGAAAAGTACCTGATGCCGCTATTAAAAAACGTAAGCGTTAACGCTCAAACTAAAATTTATTTCTGAACAGAAGCATTCAGGTCCATTCGACTTGCAAGCACCCTGATTTAAATTCTCAAAACTAAAGGAGCTCTTTCCATATCAGGGAAGAGCTCCTTTTTATCGATAGGTGAGGCCGATCCTGCATTTCCAGCCCAGCCAAGGAATAATGTAACAGCGTCACTCTGGCCCTAATAGCTGTTTTATGTTTTTTCCCGATCTTCAACTTTAACTTCCATGACAACATGTCCCCAGCCGCCGCACCTGACTCCAACATCAGTACAGCCGAACCTATTGAACATCATTTTATTAGGATCAGCGCCGGCACAAATCAGTTCAGGTATTGTGAAAAGGCCCATAGTAATTGAATGCAAAGGTATCTCTATAGTCGATTCTATATATTAATTCCTGTTAATGGATCTGAAAATAATATTTTACGGAAAGATATTTCCGCTTTCCCGCTGCTTAAGCGAAATCTACATCATTCTCACGACAATTAAGGCACCGAAAAGCACGCACCAGAGATTGATGAAGGCATTGAGTATCATATCCATGACGGATATTTTATACATGCCATTCTGCAGGTTGAAACTGATGTCCAGAATACCCAGGAATACCAGCGCCCCGCCGCCGGCCACGAGAAGCGTAGTTCCGTGCATCCCGCCTGTCAGGTTCAATATACCACCGGCGATCAGCACAATGGCCAGGATGATGTCGGGAACCGGGAAGGAATGCTCATAAACAAAGTAGCCGACAGGCGGATTAGCCGGCGCCAGGCCTATGGTGAAAAATCCTATCCAGAAAAGCACAAGCCCCGCCGCCGTTATGATGCTCAGTATTGAAATGGTAT
The DNA here is from genome assembly GCA_964445385.1 of uncultured Smithella sp. Taxonomy (GTDB): domain Bacteria; phylum Desulfobacterota; class Syntrophia; order Syntrophales; family Smithellaceae; genus UBA8904. The sequence goes on along the minus strand of CAYULE010000010.1, from coordinate 5,946 downwards.
TGATGCTTAGTACGTTAATCATGGTTCATTCTCCTTTTACTTATGATTTTTCTGATATGCCTGCTTCTTTTTCTCGCCTTCTTTTTCCAGCATCCTCCAGATGGGCGGGATCGCCCAAGGTATGCAGGCGAGTAGCTTTGGCAGAGTTGCTGAAAATGACGGCACATAGGATTCGATCTTTCGCTTTGTGATCGCACGGTATACCGCACGGGCCACCGACTCCGGTTTCTGCGGCGTGCTCAGGAAGGTGAGGGGCGATCCGTTGTGTTCCGCCTCATAGCGCAGCATGGGAGTGTCGATGGAATCGGGGAAAACCGTTCCCACGAAAATATTGTGTCTGCCAAGCTCTATATTCAGGGTAAGATTGAATCCCCGGAGCGCGAACTTGGTGGCGCTGTAAACAGCGCTGTATGTTTCGGGAACAATCCCCGCAAGCGACGATATGGTTATGATATAACCTCCACCGTTTTGCTTCAGGGGATCGATGATGGCCCTGGTGAAGTTCATGGCCCCCACCTGATTAATCAGAATTTGCCGATCCATGTCTTCATAGGTACAGTCCTCGAAAAGACATGGAACGATGATTCCCGCATTGTTGACCAGTATATCAATCCTGCCGAAATGACTGCGTGCCTTTTCTATGACGTTCTGAATGTCGCTGCGATTGGTGATATCGCAGCGTATAAGCAGCGCCTGCTGCTTTAAAAGGTCGGCTGTGCCGGACAGGCCTTTTTCATTGATGTCGCAAAGCACACACCTGATTCCCTTGGCGTCGAAGAGCCGGGCAATAGCGGTCCCGATACCACCAGCCGCCCCCGTGACGATCGCCGTTTTACCTGCCAGATTCTGCATGGCCATACCTCCTGTGCATCCGCGTTCTCCGTATGAGAACGCGATGATTTGTTTTAGTCCGTTCGTCGAATGACGGCCCCTGCCAGCTTCTCTTTATTAATCCCTCCGGGTGAGAGAACCAGTTTGCCGTTGATAATAACGTGCTCGATACCGCTGGGATAAACGGCCGGGTTATTGAATGTGGCGGTGGTCCCCAGCGACGGGTAGTCGAAAACCGTGATGTCGGCGAAATCCCCTTTCCGCAGGGTCCCCCGGTGTTTGAGATGCATGATCTCGGCCGGTAGGGAAGTGGTTTTGCGCACCGCTTCCTCCAGGGTAAGCAGGGACTTTTCTTTGGTGAAAAAGGCGATGAAGCGCGGGAAGCAATCATAGAAGACGTGCGCCGGCCTGCCAATCGGCCGCAGGATGGTATCGGTTGCGGGCACCGCGCGGGGATGGGTGAATCCAGCCCACATCGAACGGAAGGCAAAGGGATCGTCGGGCTTCATCGGCGTATGGAACACCATGACCTGGCCTTTTTCTTCCACAAGGAGATCGCAGAGGGCATCGAACGGTTCCTTGCCCTGCGCCGCGCCGATCTCCGGGAAGGTTTGGCCCTCCATCCACTGGTTGTGGGCACTCATAACCGCCATGACTCGCAGGCCGTCCCAACCGGTTATCTTGATATAGTTGAACGACCAGGTGGCGCCGTCCCGGTGGGGCCAATCCGGCTCGACGTTAAAGATATCATGCCGCACCTTTTCCCGGAAGGTCCTGTCCTTAAGCCGTGAAAGGGCCTCAGACTTGCTTCCTTCGGACACGTATGGCGGCAGGAAGGCGAAGAGCTCGGTGAATCCCTGTGATGTGGGCACCAAGTCGAAGGCAATATCTACGCCCTGACGGCGTTGCGCTTCAATGAGTTCGATCTTATCATGGAGACCCTTTTCAACCGGGATAGGGATTTTGAGTGTATTATAAGCAAACGAGCCAATTTTGACGGCAGTGCGGGTTACCCATCCCAAACCCTTGGCATAAGGTTGCCAATAGAGGTGAGATATCTGCACCGGAACGTCGCAACGCCGGCCGACCTCACTTACCTCATCAATGGCGTTCGCGAGGGTATGGGCATAACTCCTGAGGTGCGAGGTGAACACGCCGCCGCTGCGTTTCAGAACACCGCCCAGCCCGACCAGCTCGGCGGTATCACTCTGTAGACCCGGGAAGTACTGAAGTCCGGTGGAGAGCCCCAGGCAACCCATTTCCAGCGCCTGCTCCAGATATCCTTCGAGACGAGTTTGCTCATCGTGTGTCAGCAGTCTGGTGACGAGGCCCGAGGCGGCGATTCGTAATGAGCCATGGCCGACGAGCGTCCCCATATTGATCAGCATACCCTGCCGCTCGAGGCGTTCGAAAAACTCCGCCGGGGTGTTCCAGTCGACGAGCTCCCGCTGTGATTGCCCGGAGAGGTTCTCCAGATAGGACAGGGTCGCCTCCCGGTTTTCCTGAGGAACGAAACAACTCGAGAAACCGCAGTTTCCACCAATCACCGTGGTTACACCCTGCCTGATGAGCGGCTCCAACCGATCGACGTGCAACGCATCGGCAATGGCGAAATCCACATGCGAATGGATATCGATGAAACCAGGACAGACGATCTTTCCCTGCGCATCTATCTCGCTTTTGCCCGTGGCGTCAGTAAGGTCTCCGATTTCGGCAATGACGGCGCCCTGAATGGCGATGTCGCCCTGAAACCGCTCCCTGCCGCTGCCATCGACAACCGTGCCCCTGCGAATGATCAAATCGTACTGCATCTCATCCTCCTTAACGGGCTTGAAACTACTTTGAACCTTTCTGCGTTTTCTTTATGCCTGAGTCCATGACCATATCAATTATAAAAGGCATATGCTTCTTCAAAAAACAGGTTAGCTTGCCGTCAAATCCGGGAATTATCATGAAGGTGTTTTTCCTGATACCGTCAATAAGCTCTTTTGCAACCGCATCGCTGCTCATGGCCTTGGCGCCTGCCGAGATGGCCTTGGTTTCTGCAGGCTTCGTAAGGTTTTCAGTGGCAAAGCCCGGTGTATCAGTATCGGGCGGACAAAGCACCTGGACGGATATATTGTATTGCTTCATCTCACTCTTCAGTGTTTCGGAAAATCCTACGATGGCAAATTTGGACGCACAGTAATCGGTATATCCGAAAACACCCAGGAAACCGCACATGGACGACGTATTGACGATAACGCCGCCCCGCTTTTTCATGAATGGTATCAAAACCTGGCACGTGTTCCAGATGCCGTACATATTGATGCGCATGGTTTCATCAAACTGCGCGAAGGATATGTCTTCAAAGTTCCGGGGATAGGCGCGGCCGGCGCAATTAATCAGCAGGTCCGGAGTGCCGAAATCGCTGACGGCCTTGGTCATGGCGTTTTTCACTGCCGCGTTGTCGGAAACATCGAGCGCCATGAACCCGACGCGCTGCGTGTCGCTTTTTCTGCTCTGTTTAACCACAGCGGCTGCCTCTTCGAGGCGCTTGCTGTTGCGGGCGAAGATCACGACGTTTGCCCCTTGAGAGGCCAGGAGCTTCGCCGCGGAAAGGCCGATGCCGCTGGATCCTCCCGGAATAAACGCCGTTTTTCCATTGAATTCCTTCATAGGCATCCTCCTGATAATGTTTTGTATGGGCTGCTTGAGGACTTGACCCGATTTCGATTATTTAAGATCGCTTATTTCTGCTTAAGCTTTTCAAGGTTGAGGGTCTTTAACCATTTCATGGTCAAATTCATCCCTTCCTGGTACGATATCTTCGGTTTCCACCCCAGTTCCCGCTCTGCCTTGTCAATGCTGAAACGGAAGCGTGACCCCAGGTTTTTCACCGCATAAGTAGTCAGAAGCGGTCTTGTCTTAATTCCCAGTGTCCTCCATATAAGTTCCATAACCCATGACGCCGCGTAGGCGAGGCCATACGGGATATGCATGGTAATGGGCGGAACACCGAGCGCCCGCGCGATCTCAGCGCAGAATTCCTGCAGAGTCGTGAATTCTCCGTCATGAACCAGGTATCCGTTGCCGACGGCACGCGGATCCTCCGATATAAGCAGCAGGAGATCTACCAGATTGTCGATGTAGGTGGGCCACACCAGGGCGTCTTTGCGCCAGAAGATAAGATCTTTTTTGACAATGGAATCGGCCAGGAGCGGTACGAAGGTCAGGTCTCCCTCTCCGAAAACCCAGCAGGGATACACCATGGTAACCGGAAGGCCCTTTTCCTTGTGGTATTTCCACATGATCTTTTCCGATTGTATTTTATAGTCGGGATAGGGTTCATTCCAGGGACTAAGTGGAAAGCTCTCATCCATGACTCTGTCTTCAATGATGCCAAAAACATCGCATGTACTCATATCAACAAACCGCGAGACCCCGACCTCGGTTGCCGCCCGGCACATGTTTTCCGCGCCGCCGACCGTTACCTCCTGAAAGAGGCTCTTCGGCGCCCAGTCCGTAACCACGGCCGCGCAGTGGAATACAATCTCTATGCCTTCCATGGCCTTTCTTATCGAATGATAATCACGAACGTTCCCTTCTACGACCTCAACTCCCCGTTGGTTGAGCAAAGCGGCCCCCGGATCGCCGGGAAGCACCATCGCCCTCACCCGGTTGCCCTTCGCCAGATTCCCCTTCACCAGATTCCCTCCGATAAAGCCTGTGGCCCCGGTAATCAGCACCTTTTTCATGGCTGCCCCCTGATATGTATTTATTGTATATTCGTCTGCAGTAGCCTGCTGATGGTCCCAAGCATGAACGCGATTTTCTTCTTTTCAGACACATCGTTCTTTTCATGCATGAACGCAAGAAGCCTCTTGCGATAATGTACCGATACGGTGGAATAGCTATAGAGAATGATGAGATTATCGATAAAGTAGACCGTCGACCGGATATCCAAGGAACACTTGATTTCCCCTCTTGACACGGCATTGGTCAATAGCTCCGTGAGGAAATCCCTCCCGACTATTTCCAGATCGGCGGATTTTTTTTCTGCAAAACTGTTCAGGACGCAGGTGCCCATGTCCAGGTAGATGGATATGATAAAGCCCATGTCCTGGGACATGCGTTTGATCCCGGTAAATATTGCATTCAGCGTGGGGAGGACCGGTCTGTTCGTTTCGAACGGCCGGTAGAGGCCCTTGACCAGGTCGATACCGTAGTCAAGGATGGAGAGAAACAAGTCCTCTTTGTTGTTGAAATACTTGTAAAGCGCGCCGTTGGAAATACCGGCGTTTTTGCAGATGTAGGATATCGAGGCATGGTGATATCCTTCGCTGGCGAAAATCTGCGCGGCTGCATTCAGGATGAAGAGCCGCTTTTCGTCCGAGAGTTTCAGGAAAGCATCTTTCATGAAAACACCATTAGAGAGCGATCGTTTGCTCTCCATCTTCCACATCTAAATTAAAAAGTCAATACGTACATTTATGCAACATGCCACAGGAGGACTTTTTTGCTCGGAGGAGACGATCCACATCTATTGGGGGTTTGTTCGTTTATACATGCTCACTTTTATATCACCAACAATGCCATGGAAAGAGTTACTTCTCAGGAATCATAAGTTAAGAGAGCGTCCCTATGTTCGCTGGTTCAGCGCCCCATTGCTATTGCTGTTGTATATTTTAGTTTCTAAAAAATCATGAATGAATGGCCTGCCCGCCACCGATGACCATTTCTTTACCTGTCATGAAGGAAGCCTCATCGGAGCACATCCAAAGGACAGCCGAAGCGATCTCCTCCGGCTTGCCGAATCGCTTCATGGGAACCAGCTCCCTGGTGATATCCTTGATCTGCGGTTTGAGTTGCCAGGGTTCCTCCAGCATAGGCGTGTGGATGAACCCCGGGCACACGGCATTAATACGCACTTTTCTGTGGGCATAATCCAGAGCGGCAGACTTCGTTAAACCCAGCACCGCATGCTTGCTGGCGACATAAACAGACATGCCGATTTCAGCGCAAATGCCGGCAATAGAAGAGGTATTGACAATGGCCCCACCGCCCTGTTTTAACATCAACGGAATTTCATGCTTCATGCAGAGCCAGACACCCTTCAAATTGGTGTTCATCGTC
>CAYULE010000009.1:11438-26858 GCA_964445385.1 uncultured Smithella sp. | reverse complement strand
CGCCCAGACCTGTTGTCGCACCCAGACCCGCACCCAGGCCCGTGCCTACACCTGTTGTCAGGCCAGCACCCAGGCCAGCGCCCAGACCTGTTGTCGCACCTAGACCTGCACCCAGGCCAGCGCCTAAACCCGCGCCTAAACCTGGTAATAAACCAAATGCAGGTCCTGGCGGTCCCCGTTAGAGAAAGGGCACAATAAGGACAAAATATCAATAAAGCGGCAAAACGTAAAAGAGCCCCATTATCTGATAGGTGATGGGGCTCTCGCATATCCTGATGATCGAATTGTCGTTTTCTATGCTGATATTAAAAATCAGCTGTTTTATTTCTTTTGAGATGTATGACGAAACGCAGCGCCAAGGCGTGTTAAACCTTCCGAGCAATCCCGGTTGGGAAGACGCGCCTCAATAAAAATGAGTTTGTTTTTTTCAGCGGCCGAGCGCTGCCGAATCAGCGTCGATACCTCCTGAGCCATCATTTAAAAATGCGCCCGTCGTCGGTGAGCACGACAAGCCGTTTTTCAGGTCGTACCACGGCAACGCCCAGCACCGCAAGGAACGGCTTACTGACTGCCCTTGCACCCTTCCCCAATCGTATATAAAACCGTTTGATTAAATGATCGCTTGATGACTTCTCTATTTGAACTTATGTGTCGAACGGAAAAAAGGGGCGGGTCGTTTACCCGCCTCTTCATAGCTGCCATTAAAAATCCTTAAAATCTTCTTGATCAAAAGGAATCACTTTTTCCGGCCGTACCGGCGGCTTGCCTTTGGCCGCGTGCTGGGACGCAGCAGGTAATTGTTTTCTCGCAACCGACTTGACGCTCTTCTGCGCAGCGGGTTTCCCATAACGAGCTTTGGCAGGAGAATCACCGGTACGGACATCGCTTGTCCCATAAATAAGTGCCGTCAACCTGCTAACCTGATTCTTCATCTGGATGGATTCAGCGTTCATTTCTTCCGCAGCGCTGGCCGATTCCTCGGCACTGGCCGCCGTGTGCTGTACAACCTTATCCATTTCCGCCACGGCCTTGCCGATCTGACCGATACCCTGGGCCTGTTCATTGGACGCAGTCGCAATCTCATCAATCAACTGACCGATCTTACCGGATATTTCTATATTCTCCTTGAAGGCATTCTGGGTTTGCTCCGTCAGATCATGGCTGTTTTTAACAGTCACAATTGTATTCTCAATCAGGCTGGAGGTGTTCTTGGCTGCCTCCGCCGCCCGCATGGCCAGATTGCGGACCTCATCGGCAACAACGGCAAAGCCCGCGCCGGCCTCGCCGGCTCTCGCCGCTTCCACGGCGGCATTTAACGCCAGAAGATTCGTTTGAAATGCAATTTCATCAATCGTTTTGATAATCTTCCCGGTTTCCTCGCTGGACTTGGTCACTTCCTGAATGGCCGTAACCATGCGACGCATCTGATCATCCACTTTATTCACAACCTGTTTTGCTTCAGCCGTAAACGCTTTGGCCTGAGCCGCATTATCGGCGTTTTGTTTCGTCATGGACGACATCTCTTCCAGAGACGATGAAGTCTGTTCCAGCGCCGAAGCATGTTCGGAAGCGCCTTCCGCAAGAGCTTGACTCGACGAGGATACCATAGCGGACGCGGAGTTGACTTCGTTGACGGATTTTGAAATATCATCGGAAATGTTGGTTAAATTGCGGATCAGGAATTTTCCAACCAAAATGAAATTGCCGACCATGACGGCCAGTCCGACCAGCGTGGAAATAGCGACAACCATCGGATTAGCCAAACCGCCCAATTTTGATACTATGGAGGTATTAGAAATAACAATGCTAATGCCCGGAATCAACCAGAGAAAAATCTTGTAGGTAAGATTCTTGCCATAAATTCCACGTAGGATCAATGCAATCAAACCTGAGGCAATTAAGTTAATCAACAAAGTGATACAGTATGTTATCAATATTTCCATAGGGCAGCTCCTTATATATTAACGTTATATTAAGTTAAAAAACTATAGTTAATGATTATAATCGGTCCTTTGCTTTGGTAACTTTAATATTTCGGAACAACATTTAGATTTAGCTTTATACGCCGGCATTTGAAACCGATGCGCAAGATAAGTTGCTGCACCGACAATGCTACACAACAATTTATTTCTGAGAATCAATGCGTACTATTTGAAAGTATTGATAAAAAAACCAGTGGTTAACCTGGTTCTTCCACTGGTTTTAAATGATCAGCCATAGAATATGGATGGAACTATCCATCAGGAACCTGGAATATTTCCACCTTCATCGCAAAATGCTCTATCTTCTATAAATCTAAAATAAATCAGACCTTCATCCCCGGTAAATTCAGAGATGCGGTATTGCCGCCGTCCACCGGCAGAGCCTGCCCTGTAATGAATCTATTGTTAAAAAGATTAAAAGCCTTCACACCTGGTCACCATTTATCAAAGAACAGCATTACAACCAATTGAATCTATCTGACTATTAACCGGACGGTAGTGTTGGCATATATCGTGATTTCATTATTTCTTTGAGATGATTTCTTTCACAACATCGATATCATACACTTTACCGTGCGAAACATATACTTTTTGAACACCAGAATTTACGACCTTGATGATGCTTTCTCTTAAGATTTGTTTATCATAAGAGAATACGGCATAGTCAAGACTTCCGTAATCCATGACTAAATCACCCACAATGGCCTTGCCGCTTCGCAGGATAACTGAAACAGATCCTTTGGTATGGCCCGGCGTTGAAATAGCTTTTCCGTTTATGCCAAACGGATTTAAATCAAGCTCATCTGTAAATGTGATATCCGGTATAACTGCCGGAATTCTTTTTTCAGTTGGCACAAAAAACTTTTTAATCAAATCACCTTTCCAGGATATGGGAATGACCGGCGCATATTTTCCCTCCATTAAAAATAACTTATCATTTTCATGAATCGCAATTTTGGCTCCTGTCCATTCTTTTATTTTTCTCGCACTGCCGAAATGATCAATATGCCCATGCGTAATCAAAATTAATTTGACTTGGTCAGGCTTAAAACCGAGCTTACTTATTTTATTCAGTATTTTTATCTCATTCCCTTCCGTTCCCGTATCAACTAATATAAGGCTGTTGGCATTTTTTATAATATAGGCATTGGCAATTCCCAGATAGATTGGAAACACTTCATTATCTTGATCGTTACAAAATTTATTTTTTATCGGACTCGCATAAAAAACCATAAAAAGTGTAAATATCAATAACGCTGCGAAAATAAAAATCAGTTTCTTTTTCATCATATCCCCTTCCCAATGGTCATCATGATGTTGATGGATTCAATATAACGTTCTGCAACCTTCGATATCTTCCATACCGGCTATGCCAGTACCGTCATGGATCATCCCTGAATTAATAATCCTTCGTCAGCTTTTGCACGAATCAGTTGAACCCCCATGACGAACAAAGAAATAGTCCACAACATTACACCGATATCACTGAATTCTCCCAACTGGTTCAGGCCCAAATATTCCAGCGGCCGCATAGAGATGACCATTCCGAAAACAACCTGAATATACGCCATCCATTTCGGGAAAATGTTTGATTTCAGCATGGATACACCGAGAATCACAAGCCATATGGCATGAGAAATTGGTGCGAATGTTTCCCCAAACCCGTTTCCGGCATACAAGTCAAACGCTTTAAAAATGATTTCCAGAGATTCCTTTGCCGTGGCACTGACATTTGGATCAGCATATTGAGACGACAGAACCGTCGCAAGAAGAAGCCATCTTGATATTCCAATGACATAAAAAACACCGGCTAATCCACCGAAGACGGATCCGATGATTAAAAAAGGTGTTTTTTTATCATTAACGATTTTATGTATCATCATGGCAAGCGGTATCATCATCAGACATCCAAAGGCAAAACAAAACCAGGCGAGTGCTAAAGACCCTCCACAATGATGATACTTTACAAGGATTTCACCGACCGGCAACTTCAGCGTATCATGATACTGAAAAATAACATTCAGGAGCACTTGACTCAGCATAACCAATGCCGCAACAGCGATAAAAAAAATCCCTGTAATCCTGTAAAACAACTTTGCTTCCATAAGCCCCTCCTCCCAAAATTTCTTTTACACGATTGCCTTACTTTCGCTTCCGGGAAAAAGCTTCTTCCCGTCGCCATCACCGGATACATGGGCAAAAGTGCCGCATCACAATCTATTTATTACCCATAATCCGATATCTTTAGCTTCGGTTTAAATAAGCATTTTTTCGCCATAACACTTTGGATCACTGTATTTTCAAAGTATTTTCAGTTTTGAACATGGACATTACAGACGATAAGATTTCTGCATTACTGGCAGTCTGCTGAGAAGTACTGCTCATTTCCGCGATGGCAACATTAACCTGGTCAATTCCCTGAGCTTGCTCCCGTGATGCAACTGCAATTTCACCCATAATATCAATGACCCTTTTGGAACTAAGAGTAACATCTTCAAAAGCTGCATGAGTGATTTTGACAAGGTTTTGCCCTTTTTTTACCTTTTGAACGATATCAGCAATGAAGTCGGAGGAATCAATTGCCGATTCCTTAGCCCTCTTTGCCAGACTCCTTACCTCATCGGCTACAACGGCAAAGCCAGCGCCAACTTCTCCGGCACGGGCAGCTTCAACAGAGGCATTCAAGGCTAATAGGTTAGTCTGAAACGCAATTTCATCAATTGATTTGACGATCTTCTGTGTTTGTTCACTTGATTTCTCAATCTCAGTGATCGATTTGCTCAATTCCTCCATGGATATATTAGCTTCCATAATTGCCTCTTTTGCGGCAAGCATGAGCTTATTAGCCTGGATAGTATTGTCAGTATTCTGCCGGGTCATAGAGGAAATTTCATTTAATGATGCGGAAGATTCTTCAATCGCGGCTGCTTCCTCCGATGCTGAGTCTTTCAGATGCTCTGATACCTGAAGGGCTTGCCCGACAGATTCATTCATCTTGTCACGCATGATATTGACAGATCGGATCAATTCACCGATTTCATCATTTCTTTCAAGACAAATTCTCTTAGTAAGATCTCCCTCAGCTAAACGGTTCAGGACGATGATCGTCTCCTTGATTGGAGTGATGATCAATTTTGTTACTGAAATACTGATCAGTAGCGATAATACAATGGCAATAACGAAAGTGATGAGAATAATGGCAAGTGTTGTCTCTACGGTTTTCTTCGAATACTCGTATTTTTCCTTACTGAGTTTATCTTCCAGCGCATTGATGCCCAGTAGACTCTTTTCAAGAATAACAAATTTATCCTCAGCCATCCCGAAAGTCATGAGTGCCGTGCTAGAATCCAGTGCTGCTATTTCAAGAGTGGACTTAGCGTATCTTTTATATTCGACAAGATTGTCATAGGCGATCTGATAATGTTTTCTTTCTTCTTGCGTCAGTCCTCTCGTATTGAGAATATTTGCAGTAAATTTTACGGTTGCATTGATCTGCGCGTCTGTTTGTCTGGCCAGTTCTTCGATTCGTCTCTTATCATAATTGGATGCAATCCAGTTTACAACCTTGTATAGTTTGGTTTGAATGGTAGACATTTCCACGAGGATATGAGAGCTGTTTTGATAACCTCTGAAACGCTTATTGTATATTTCATCGATCGAATTACCTTGGCATGAAATAGCCACGTAAGCACCGGAAGCAATCATGATTAAGAAAATTAAAATCACTACTGGAGCCAGAAACATTTTCCTTCCCAGTTTAAGATTATTAAAAAAGCCTTTCATACAATCCCCTTCTGCTCCTTTTATGATGCAGCTTTGTTCAATCACTTCTTGCATGTCGATGCCGCGAAAGAGACCTTCATCATATTCATCCGATATGAAACAATGATTCCATACCGGTAAATTCCGATAAATGTGCCTCCAGCAAACGCTCGTGGCCAAAACCAGTCATTTTTAATGCTTCAGGGGTCGTCCCTGCAAAAGCGCATTGGGGCGCAAGGCCGATTAATTCCGATTCCAGTATTTCTATTCCTTGATCATCCGCTAAACTTTTAACTAGATCGTAAACCATCTTGAGCGGCGTTTCTCCGCAATTGGTCAGATTCATCGACACCTGCACAAGACCGCGACTTTTCAACTCAACACCGATAGCTTGCAAATGCTTCAGGCCACCGTTTTTTTCCCGGATACAGGAAGCAATTTTCTTTGCAATGATCAGATCACTGCAATTCAAATTGATGTTATACGCCACCAACGGCGCGCGTGCGCCAACCGCCGTGGCGCCCGTCCGTGCATCAAATCGCCGGCCTCCAATGTCAGGGGATTCTAATGGATCGGCTATCTTGTCCGGAAGCGCTTCGTAGCCTCCTCGCCGCACATTAGCCAGTATTTTACGACGGGGAATCATCGCTGCCTCACCATAAAAATAAACGGGCACACCGAATTTTTGAAAGAATTGCCTCCCGAAGAAATAGGCCAGACGGACAGCTTCTTCCATTCCGGCATCCAGAAGAGGGACAAAAGGAACAACATCGACTGCGCCCAGACGGGGGTGAACACCCATCTGGGCGCGCATGTCAATGAGTTCAATGGCTTTCCCGGCAGCGGCCAGCGTCGCGTCAAAGACATCTTTCGGTTTTCCTAAAATGGTAAACACGCTCCGGTTATGATCGGTATCCCCGCTGAAATCAATCAGACGGATCTCAGCAAAAGATATAAAAACATCAGCAATTGCGGCAATGATATCCTGATTACGTCCTTCACTGAAATTTGGGACACATTCAATAATTTTCATTATTCCAGCCTGATAAATTTGAGAGTGATCGGACCGAATCAGGCGTAAACGAAAGCACAGCTCGCCTCTGCGTCATGTTATGTGTATATTTGCAGGCAGTGGAATACTGCCTGCAAATGATAAACCGAGAGCACCATTCGTGTATCGCGCCAAGAACTCCCTGCGTCTGTTAATTTCCACTATAGTATCCGCATTGAATAATCATATCGTCCACTACTTCATAGTACGTCGTTTTTTTATCCACTTTCTTTGTCTTGGGGTTGCTCCATCGATACTCGTGAGTTCCGCGCTTTTTTGTCTTCGCCATTTCAACCAGATTTTTTACATGCGGTTTCCCGTCTGCATCCTTCAATGAAATGAGATTTTGTCCGATACCCTGAGGCGTGTACGGCAGGGCGAGCAGCACACCATCGGTTCGGTGAATCAGGATGTAGAGGTCTTTGTAAATAAATTTCCCTTTGGGATTGTTGAATTCCGCAATGGCTTTCTCCCGTCCTGCATCCTTGACATAAGCAACAGCCTTCTTGAGCATAGCCTTAGCTTCCTCAGACGTTCCTCTGTCCTGTGCCTGAGCCACACCGACTAAAAACGCGATACTCAGAACAATGCACAATAATCTTTTCATGGTTCATCCCCCTTTTTTTATGCCGATTCTATTTTTTTTACTTTTACCAGAAGCATCGCCGGAACGGTGACAATCAATGCAAAGATGATGGTCCCCAATGCGTAATTATAGTTGCCGTTTGAGGCCTGGATAAAGAAACCAATGGAAATGGGCGCTAAAAAGCCTCCGACCATTCCAAAAAAGCTGATCACGGAAGATGCCAGTCCCATCACTTCCTTGGGAATTGCCTGCATCGGGAAAGCCCAGAATGCGGCCATTCCGGTTGACAGGAAGAATCCACTGGCCGTTAGAAAGACCACACAGACATTCGCCGTTTCCACAGTCATGGCGGTGTAACAAAACACAGCCGCAAGAATCATGCTCACACTGAAGTATAATTTTCTTCTGCCGGGGAAGAATTTATCGGAAATAAACCCGCCCGCGGCCAATCCTGCGGCGGACGCGATAAAAGGCAGAGCGGTGGCGATGCCCATGCCCATGGTGCTGAATCCGCGCTGTTTGATCAGATAACTGGGAAGCCAGGCAATGTATCCCCAGTTGGCGATAACAAAAAAGAACCAGACGACGGATAACTGCCAGACGATCGGAAGCTTCATGATGCTGCGATAGGATACTTTGACTTCACCGGCCGGACCCTGAGCGGCGCTGTCGTCGTAATCCATTAACTCCTGTTTCGTCACACGCTTGCTTTTCTCCGGCGCGTCAGCCACAAAATACCATAAGACCAGCGCGATCAGAACCCCCGGCACGGCCAGTGCAAAGTAGAGCGTTCTCCAGCTGTAAAGTGCAATGAGGCTGGCCCCGACGACCGACGCAATGGCAATGCCGAAGGGCTGCGATGAATAGGCAATGCCGTTTGCGGTCGCTCTTTCCTTCAGCGGAAACCAGACGGCAATCATTTTGTAATAAGGTCCGGGAAACAAGCCTTCACCCATTCCGAACAATACACGGATAATCAGAAGGCCCACCAGCGATCCCGCCAGACCCGTCAATCCGGTGAACAATGACCACAAAATCAGGGAGACAAAAATAACTTTTGATGCGCCGAATTTGTCAGCCAGAATTCCTCCGGGAATCTGGGTGATGGCGTATCCCAGAAGAAATGCGCTCATCGCAACGCCCATGGAAACCGGAGACATCCCGAAATCCTTCGCGATAAAAGGGATCGACACGGACATGATCATTCGGTCCAGGTAGCAGACACACCAGGCAATAAACATGATAATTAACACGGTTTTTCGATATTTCCACGTAGCCATTCAACATTCCTCCTTTTAAGCCTTCTTCTTCATTTTGAGTAATCTTCCGGCATAATGACCGGTAAACTTATTTTCTTCGATCGCCATCCGGCCGTTGACCATGACCAAACGGATACCCTTGTTCTTTGCATAACAGTCGGAGAAGTCGGAGCAGTCGATAATTTCACCCGCATCGAACAACACCAGATCAGCGTCATAACCTTCCTGGATCAGACCTTTGGTGTTCAATCCGAATGTTTTTGCAGGCAGTGACGTCATCTTCCGGACACCCTCTTCCAGACTCAACACCCCCTGTTCCCGGACATATCTTCCCAATATCCGGGGGAAGGTCCCGATGATTCTCGGATGGGTTATGGCTCCTTCCGGTACGGGAACGCCGTCCGTTCCAAACATGGTCAAAGGCGACCTCATGATGTTCCGGATATCTTCCTCTCCGATCATGAACCATGCGGCAACACCCTGCCCTTCATTCTCGATCAGAATGTTGAAGATGGCCTCAACGGGTTCAATTTTCTTTTCTTTCGCATACTGGGCAATGGTCTTTCCGACAGCGTCTTTCGTGGCGGTGGCGCTCATGATCAGGATGCCTTCATATCCCGCGTTCAGAAGATAGCTGTCCCAGCCTTCTTTCGGATGAAGCATCTCCTCTTCGATAGCAGGCCAGTTTTTCTTATCCTTTAGGATCTCCACCATTTTTCCCGTGCCTTCCTGTGAGTAGCGGGGAGGGATAATAAAATTGAACGGCGTATTACCGGCGGTGTAGGGATACATATCGAGTGAAATGTGAAGGCCTTCTTTATTCGCCTGATCGATCACAGCCAGCGCTTCCGGAGAAGATCCCCAGTTACGCCTGCCGTAAATTTTGAAGTGTGAAATTTGAACGGGAATGTCTGCCTGTCTCGCGACTTCCATGGATTCCTTCAGCGAGTTGATTACATAATCCGCTTCATTGCGCATATGCGTCGTGTAGATGCCGCCGTATTCGCGCACGACCTTGCATAATTCAACGATTTCTGTAAATGGCGTAAAGACGCCCGGCGGAAAAATCAGACCGGTGGACATACCAACGGCGCCATTCCTCATCGCGTCCCGGACCAGCGCTTTCATGCATTCAAGTTCCGAATCCGTTGCCGGACGGTTTTCAAAGCCCATCACGGCGGTTCGAATCGCGCCCTGGCCGACAAGGTATGCCACATTGATGGCGATATTTAGTTTTTCAACATCCTGAAAATATTTGTCATAGGAAGTGTAGTGATCGATATTTTCGGGCATTTTGCTGCCGGTCGAGCGTTCGAGAAACGTCTTCCATATTTTTCGCTTGAAGGGATCGGCAGCCACCGGCGCCATGCAGATTCCACAGTTCCCTGATATTTCGGTCGTAACGCCCTGCGAGAGTTTACAGAAATTAACCGGATCGTAAAAAAGAACGTTGTCGTAGTGAGCGTGGACATCAATGAAGCCAGGCGCAAGACACAACCCCTTTCCTTCGATTACCGTCTTTGCCTCAGGTTTATCCAGACGGCCGACACAGGCAATTTTTTCTCCTTTTATGCCCACATCGCCCTGAAAGGCGGAACTTCCCGTTCCGTCGATCACTCTGACATCTTTAAATACAATATCGAGACTTCTATCCATTTTGTTTCCTTTCTTCATGCTGATGGTTTTCTATAACGGGATCATGATTTGAAGATCCTCCAGAGGATAGGCGACGCAGGGATGAATGTATCCAAATTGCCTGTCCGATTTTCTTAGCTTGACTCCCGGCGAATGAAAGACCCTGCCTGAGACCAGTTTGGTCCGGCATAAGCTGCATTCACCGGATCGACATGTGGATGGCACGGTGATCCCGGCTTTTTCCAAAGAGACCATGAGCGGTTCCGAGGCTTTGGCAGGAATGGTTTTACCGTTGGAGACGGTCACGTTAAAGACATCGCGACCGTCGACGTGCGGTGGCCATCCGGGTAAGACGGCGATATCGGCAGGCGGCCCGAACATCTCGGTCCTGATTTTTCTGCCTGGAATGGCCAGGACGCTGAGCTCCCCGAGGCAGAAGCGGTACATAATTTCCGGGCCGCAAAGATAAAACATCCTGGCTGACGGATGATCGAGGAGATCTCGCAAAAGTTTTTCTGATATAAAACCACTATGCCCCGCATAGCCCGGAGGCGGTTCGGAGATCACATTCGTGAGGCGGAAGTTTGAATGGCGGGCCGCTCTGTCTTCAAGTTCGCTTTGGAAGATGATGTCCTCGGGCACTCGACTGCCGTAAATGAGATGGAGGTTCTTGTTCAGTCCGCAATCCGTCACTTCCCGGATCATACTCATAAAAGGAGTGATGCCGCTTCCGCCGGCCAGAAAGACCAGATCGTCTCCGTGAAAGAGAGGATTGTGATAAAAATTCCCGGCAGGCGAAGTGCTCTCCAGCCTATCTCCGATCTTTAATTCATCCAGCAGATAATTTGATACAAACCCCGCTTCGACTCTTCGAACGGTAATCTCGTAATATCCGGTTTGATGAGGCGCTGACGACAGGCTGTAAGGCCTGCTGGTTCTGATATTCCCGATTTCAACAAAAAGATTTATATATTGACCGGCTTGAAACGGCGGCAGCATCGCGCCCCCTGAAACCAGGCGGATGGTTTTGGCCGTTTTGGTTTCTTGCCGGATTTCCGATACCTTTAAATGCAGACGAGAAGGATGAATACGTCTTATGATTTTCTCAACATCGCCTCTTCGGGAGGTGTAGTCCATCCCGTACTTTCTGAGGACCTCGATTTCCGTCTGAATCTTTGGATATCCCTGAATGTTCTGTCTGTAATCTTCGATAGGCATGTCTGATCCTTTCTCGTTTCATTGATTCAGTGACTTCAATACACTGCGGGCCACGGACTGGCCGGACGTGAGTGTCGGTTGAAAACCGCCCGCCCCGGCCCAGGCGCCCGCGAAAAACAATCCTTGCACCGGGGAATGCGGCGAAACAAAAAGGTTGGTGTCCTTGGTGTATTGATCAAACCCGTAAATAGCCCCGCCGGGATGCCCGAGATAGCGCAGATGAGTGAGGGGCGTCGCTACCTCCAGCTCCTCGATATGCGCGCGGCATTCGGGATAGATCTGATCCATCATGTCGAGCAGGTGCCGCGCATAGGCGTACTTTGTTTCGTTGTAGGCATTAGTCGGCAAAGAAAGCCAGGGATCGGCATACTGCAATGTCAAAAGCGCCGCCTGGGATGCGCCCGCGGGAGAACATTCCGGGTCCGCCATGTCATAAGCGGAAAACAACGCCCACCCTGGTTTCTCCAGTGTTTTCCCCAACCCGTACAGATCGTTGTAATCCTCCGACAGATAAATAAAGTTGGTGGTGTCCGTGATCCCCATGTCCCGCGGTTCCCGGTCAAAACCGATATAGAGAGTAAATGCGGAAGGCCCGATCGTGCGGGAAGAAAAAGACTGCAACACTTCCTCCGGAACGGATGGGCGATCCATCATCTCCAGATAGGTGGTAAGCGTACTGGCATTAGAGACAATGTGATGAGTCCTGATTTCCTGGCCGTCTTCAGTTACCACTGCCTGAATCTGCCGGTCGCGAACAATTATTTTCTTTGCCGCACACTGGAAGCGGACATGGCCGCCGGCTTTCTGAAAAGCATCCAGAAGCGCGCTGGACAATGCCTGCGATCCTCCCTTGATATGGAAGGGCTTGAGTTCGATATAAGAAAAGAACATGATGGCATAATCCAGGAACGACAACCTGGAGGGCGGAAGCCCCAGATAAGACCAGTACGAACCGATGACCATTTTCAAAACAGGATCGGTAAAATACTCATCGAGCACTTCCTGGCAATCCCGAACCGCATACCTGAAGAATTCGGGATATTTTTCGCTCGACAGTTCCGGATCGCGCGCGTAAACCCCGAAAATCAATTGAGAGCAGAAGGTATAAAGAAAATCAAAGAAACGGTCGATCGCCGCGGCTTCCTGCGGGAACCGGTCTTTCAGACTCCGAATGATTTCTCCGCGGTCGGCCTTCAGGGTCATATCGAGTTTTCCCGGAATGACCATGCGGTACAGATTCTCCATCTCAATAAATTCAACCTGATCCAGTATCCCCAGCTTGCCCAGCACAGACCGCAAAGGACCGGGTTGCTTCTCTGTGCCGAGTCCACTTAGCTGATGCAGAGCCACTTCAAATTCAAAACGCCCCCGGATAAAGCTGGTGGCGCATCCGCCGGGAATATTGTGCCGTTCCAGCAACAGTACTTTGGCTCCCTTCCCGGCAAGGGTCAGCGCGGCGGTCAATCCGCCGTTGCCGGCGCCGATGACAACAACGTCATAATCATTCATGAAATTTCTCCTTCCTCAAATCCAGAATATCTGCGTCGGCATCAGGCCGCTTCGATACGCTCGTTTACACCCTTCACGCATTTTTCCGCTTCCTCCACCATCCTGGTGAGGAGTTCCGCGCAGGTCGGGATATCATGGATCAGACCAATGGACTGTCCCACCATCATCGGCGCGATATTGATGTCGCCGGTGGCCCACGCGTTTTTGGTCCTTTCTCCGGATATCAGTGGAATGATTTCCTGCAAGCCGCCGTTCCTGCTTTCAGCCTCCAGAACCTTTTCGACCAGTTCGTTTTTCAGCGCCCGTCCCTGCAGATTGATGGACTTGCAGATCAGCGTCGTGTGATGCTCCTGGCGTACTACCACTTCTTTTTTGATATTTTCGTGGACTTCACACTCCTGAGTAGCGATAAACCGCGAAGCCATCATGACACCTTCAGCGCCGAGCATCAGCGCGGCCGCCATCGTCCTGCCATTGGCGATCCCTCCCGTCGTGACCACGGGAATGGAAAGGGTTTCCGCCATTTTCGCCGTCAGCACCATGGTCGTGACATCATCATTGAGGGGATGCCCGCCTTCTTCGATTCCGGCCGCATACACGCCGTCATAGCCGGCTTCCTGCGCGTGGAGAGCGTGACGCACGGAACCCACTTTATGAAAAAGCTTGACGCCCGCCTTTTTGAGCAGATCGACATATTCCGGGCCAACCGCCTTATCGATCGGTGTGCCGGACACTTCGATACCGGCAACACACTCTTCCGCGCAAACGCGCAAGTACATTTTGTAATGCTCCTTTGTAATCCGGATGGACGGAAGGATTGTCACATTGATGAAAAACGGTTTTCCCGTAAGCGATCTTGTTTCCCGGATGGCCTCCCGGAAGTCATCTTCCGTCTCATAGTTGCCGGCCGTCAGGTTGCCCAATCCGCCGGCGTTGGATATGGCGGCGCACAACTTCGGTTTGCAGATCCACATCATGGCGCCGCAGATGATGGGATACCTGATCCCGAACATTTCCGTGATTTTTGTTTTAATCATGTCAATCTCCTGTTCTTCTTTCAAATTCTGCCTTAAAGAAGTCCTTCCTTTTTCGCTCCGGCGGTCAGTTCGTCGCGGAACTGCGGATGGGCGATGGCGATCATGGCCTGGACTCTCTGCGAAATCGATTTATTCCGCAATTCCGCGACACCGTATTCCGTGACCACTTTATCGACATCGGTGCGGGACACGGTGACCACTTCACCGGGGGGCAACGACAGAACGATACAGCTTTTCGGACCTTCACCCTTTGCTTCATAGGTGGATGGCAACGCCAGAAAAGACTGCCCACCTTTGGCCATACAGGCTCCCCTTACGAAGTCCAGCTGTCCGCCGGTGCCACTGTATTGTTTGAATCCCAGCGTTTCCGAACCTGCCTGACCAGTCAGATCGGTCATTAGCGTGCTGTTGATGGAAACCATGTTGTCATTTTTAGCGATGTTGGCGGGGTCATTCACATAACTCATGGGGAACATGCGAATCTGTTTATTCCGGTTCAAAAACTGATAGGTCTCGTCAACCATCCCGCCGATCGTGCAAGTAATTTCTCCGGGCAGGAAGGTTTTTTTGCTGTTATTGATGACACCTTTGTTAACAAGGCCCACCATAGCGTCCACAAACATCTCCGAATAAATGCCCAGATCTTTCTTGGAATCCAGATACCCGCAAATGGCGTTGCCCAATCCGCCGACACCCACCTGAATGGTCGAACCGTCCGGTATTCTGTCGATGACATGCTGGGCGATCGCTCTCTCCAGCTCCGTTGTCGGCTGCGCCGGAACATTAAAAAGCGGATGGGTTGCTTCAACAATAGAATGGACTTTGGATACGTGGATCTTATTGCCTTCGCCGTAGACGTAGGGCAGTTTTTCATTGATCACGGCAATAATGTTGTCCGCTTTGCGGGCAATGTAGTCATTGACGCTGGTCCCGTAGCAACTGTAGTTTAGATAACCGTCTTCATCCGGGGGTGTGCATTCGAAGATGAGAACATTGGCTTCAACTTGCCTGGTAAAGACCGATTCCGTATGGCTAAACTGGTAGGAAAAAAAGTCGCATTTTTCCTTGTCCGGCGCGAATCTTTCCGTGATGAAATAAAAGGTGCTGTAATGGTTGTAGTAAGGTTTGTACTCCGGCTTGTATAAGTATTCGACTGGAAAGACGCAAAGCCCCGTGTAAAAATTAACGTGCTTCAGTTCCGGAAGTCTTCTGCTGATTGCCGTGATAACCGGCATGGGACAGCAGGCGCCGTAGCTGTAAAAAATACCATCCCCCGTCTTGATTGTGTTTGCCGCATTTTCCACCGTTACCCTCTTTGACTTGTAAATATTTTCCCACTCTGACATAAAACCCTCCTTGATCGTTTTTTGCTGTCTTTATT
>CAYULE010000009.1:8229-11338 GCA_964445385.1 uncultured Smithella sp. | reverse complement strand
ACCAGCTCAGCAATCTGACGACTGTTATAGAGAGTCACAACCCCGTGGATATTCGCCCATAACTGAACCGTTCTGTATTGGATTTCATCTCCGGATGACATCTTTTTCCTGCTTTCATAAACTTCGTTTACAAGATTTAAGAAATATCCGAAAGCCCTTCTTCCAATTTTTTGTAATTTTGTAACAGCGATCTCTTCAAGTTCGGTGCCGATGTAGTCAGCCACCTTCGGCGTGCGAAGATTGAACATGATGTCGTAATATTCTGAATACACGGTGCCGAATTTAAAATATGCTTTGAGGAGCGATCGCATATTTTCTTCCTGGGTATTTTTCGCGTCGCGGGCTTTTGAAAGCATCGCATCCATGGTTTCAAACCCCTTCACTCTGATCCAGAGATTGATTTCCTCTTTGCTTTTAAAATAGTTGTAAATGGTGGCGGCCGTGATTCCCATCTGGCCGGCGATTTTTCTCATGCTGAGTTTGTCGTAACCTTCTGTGACAATCAACTGCAGAGCCTGGGCCAGGATTTTCTGCTTAACCGATTCCACTTCTTTTGCTGTTCTACACATTTTGGGCATGATAAATATTTAACCTGCCATCCCGTTTAATTTGATTAATATAAACATCGTTATATTAACACTGTTCATTTTTATTAGCATAACCAATGGCCGCTGTCAACATGCAAAATATTTTTTTCTTATCTCCATTGCATTTTTTGCTAAATGACTTATTTTCATTTATCCAATTCACTTGATTGGCCGGTTAATATTTAGGATTTCACTTAATGTTGGATGCGGTTTTACCCAGTCCGTAAGTGTTTTTTTATCCATATTTTCGTAAACAGCAAGGCTGAGAGAAGCGATCAGTTCGCCCGCCTGTTCACCCGCGATACAGGCGCCGATGATCTTTTGCTTATGGAAGAGGAGTTTTGCAAATCCCTGCCCGGCCAGTTCCGTGCGGGCCATGATATTGGCGCCGTAATCCAGCTTTACGGATTCCGTGTCCAACCCCATCGTCTTTGCCTGCTTTTGTGTCAGTCCCACCCGGGCGATGGGAGGATGAGAATACACCACGGAGGGAATGGCATTTTCCCGACAGGAAACCATTTCATTTCCGAATAAACAGGAGGCCAGGGCTTTTCCCTGCTGCATGGCGCGATGGGCCAGCATCATGCCGCCGGTTACATCCCCGATCGCATATATTCCCGGCAGACTGGTTTCCTGGTGGATGTCGACCCTAATGCCCTTTTCGTCATATTGAATCCCCAGCGCATCCAACTGATCGGGATAAAGTCGCGGGTTGCGGCCCGTACACATGAGCACATAATCGGCTTCCATCCCTATCAAACTGTCCGCGTTTTTCGCCGACACTTGCACGGCATCCGGTTTTTCATTCACCTCCGTAACGCTGGTGGCAGTGCGCATCACAACACCCAGAAGGGTGAGTTCTTTTTTGATAAGGGACACCGCTTCTTCATCTTCCAGGGGTAGAAGGGAATCACAAATCTCTATGATCGTGACATGAACCCCCAGTTCCGCAAGCATTGTCGCAAATTCGACCCCGATAACGCTTCCGCCGATAATAATCACCCGACGGGGCAGATCCTCCAGGTTGAGGAATTCGTCGGATGTCAGAACCCTTGCTGATAACGGAACATTCGGAAGCGTTGCCGGCTTTGATCCCCACGCAATGCAAATGTTTCGTGCCTTCAGCATTCTATTGGCGCCGGTTGGAGACTGCCAGCGAACCCTATTGGAATCTGTCAAAACGGCTTCCCCCATTTTCAAATCAACGCCGGCTTTCTGAAGCGATTTTTCCACACCGAGTGCCGACACCTTGATCATCTGTTGCTGATGACGCTTCATGGCTTTGAAGTCAAACGTCTCATGGCTGATGGAAATGCCGAAACGTTTCATCTTTTTCAGCTCCATCCAGCGCCGGCTGCATGTGAGCAGCGCTTTCGTCGGTACACACCCCCGATGAGTGCAGGTGCCCCCCCAGCCGCTTTTTTCTATAACGCACACCCTGGCGCCATAGATGGCGGCATCTTCAGCCAAAGCGTGCCCTCCGGGACCACCCCCGATGACAATCAAATCAAAGTTCTCACACATACTTCACCCTCATCGTTCTATCTGCGTGGTATGAACTGCGCACAAGAGGACCAGCCTCGACATCGGTAAAACCGATCTTTTGGGCCATCTCCTTGATTTCGGCGAATTCATCCGGACAATAATATTTCTTCACAGGCCAGTGCCGTGCAGTCGGCTGCTGATACTGGCCTATGGTCACGCGCTGGCAATGAACTTCCGCGAGTTCCCTCAACAGTTCATCGATCTGGGTCAGAGTTTCACCGAAACCGATCATGAAACCTGACTTGGTGACAATATCCGATACTTTGTGGACGTGCTGAAGCAGCTTCAATGATCTTTCAAAATGACCGTCAGGCCGGAGCGTCGTGAAAAGAGAACGGACAACTTCAATGTTGTGGTTGATGATATCCGGCCTGGCTTCAATAATCCTGTCCAGATCCGGCAGGTTTCCCCGGAAATCCGGAATGAGAACCTCCACCCGGCTTTGCGGCATTAGCTTTCTCACTTTTTCAATGCACGCCACAAATTGGCCCGCGCCACCGTCGGCAAGATCATCTCTTGTAACGGATGTTATGACAAGATAGCGAATCTCCAGGCGCCTGGCCACTTCCACCAGCCTTGAGGTCTCGTTTTCATCGATTTTCTCCGGCCTGCCGTAACCCACGTTACAGTAAAGGCAGTTCCGGGTGCAGATGTTCCCCATAATCAGAAAAGTGGCGGTACCCGACTGAAAGCATTCCATGATGTTCGGACAGCGTGCCTCCCAACAGATGGAATGCAGGCGTTCAC
This sequence comes from uncultured Smithella sp., assembly GCA_964445385.1. GTDB lineage: Bacteria > Desulfobacterota > Syntrophia > Syntrophales > Smithellaceae > UBA8904. The sequence goes on along the minus strand of CAYULE010000009.1, from coordinate 8,459 downwards.
TTTGCAGAACACCTCTTATCCGATTGAAACTCTGTCCCCCCGGTATGCGGACTTTCAACCATTCGGGTTTCCTCAAATACGGTTTTTTTTGAATTCTGACTTCACACATTTCAGGCTCCCTTCATGCAGACATCAGGTTCACGGGCGGCTTTCACGTCATCCAGACGTCTGACCGGTGTTGTCACAGGCGCCGATTTGACCCGAGAAGGATTCTCCTGAATCTCGCGGGC
>CAYULE010000009.1:0-8129 GCA_964445385.1 uncultured Smithella sp. | reverse complement strand
TAGCGCTTCAGGCGTTCCTTGACGTAATTGGCATTGAGGACGGCAATCTCGCTGATCCTTTCCACGCCTTCCGGTCCCAGCGTCCGCAGGTACGTGTAGGCCTTGACCAGAACATTGAAGTTCCCGTGGAACGCTTTCACGCGGCCAATGCTGTCGGGGCAGTCACAGGTCATTTCATATCGGTCATCCGTCTTGATAATCCGGGGCACCGGCAGGTAATCTGTCAGTTCCTTGCTGACACCAATGGGCCCGCTTCCCGGGCCACCGCAGCCGTGGGGTGTGGAGAATGTTTTGTGCAGGTTGATATGGATGATATCAAACCCGAGATCACCGGGACGGGATTGCCCCAGAAAAGCGTTGGCATTGGCGCCATCACCGTAAAGCAGCCCTCCCCTGCCGTGAACAATGGCGGCGACCCGTTCGATGTTCCTTTCAAAGAGCCCCAGGGTGTTGGGATTGGTCAGCATCATTCCCGCGACCTCTTGCGTCATCAGTTCCTCAAGATGGTCGACATCCACGCCGCCTTCGGAATTTGTCCGGACGGTAATCGTCCGGTAGCCGCAAAGCGCGCACGATGCCGGGTTGGTTCCATGAGCGGTATCCGGTATCAGTATGGCCGTCCGCCTTTCTTTCTTTTTTTCAAAGTATTTTTTCATGATCATGATGCCCGACAATTCACCGTGAGCGCCGGCAGCAGGCTGCAGCGAAAACGAAGCCATGCCGAAGATTTCTGAAAAGTATTGCTGCAGCTCGAACATTAGTTGCAGATTGCCCTGTGAAAAACTGCCCGGAGCATAAGGGTGAAGCCCGGTAATACCGGGCAGAGCGGCCACATCTTCGTTGATTTTGGGATTGTATTTCATGGTACAGGATCCCAGAGGGTAGAACCCCATATCGACGCCGAAATTGCGGCGGGAAAGCGCGGTATAATGGCGCACCAGATCCACTTCAGCAACTTCGGGAAGATCAAGGTCGCGGCGAAGAAGGTCATCGGGAATCAACCACCCGGCCGGTACTGCCTCAACATCACATTCAGGCACACAGGCGCTTGAACGTCCCGGCCGGCTTTTTTCAAATATCAGATCCATCAGTAAAACTCCTTTATCCATCTTTTCTGATCATTCGGTTTGCGCAATGTTGCCGGTCATCACCCCTTGATGATCCCGACAATTTTATCGATCTGCTCTTTCGACAGCATTTCCGTGGCGCACAACAGCAAGGTTCCTTCCAGCTCGGAATAATCTTTCCCCGCAAGATACCCGCCCACCATACCCGCATCCTGAAGCTTCCGGTTGACAGCGTGCGGATCAGGGCAGCGCATGAGAAATTCGTTATAGACAGGCCCGGGAAAAACCAAACTCCATCCGTCGAGCTCTAAAAGACGTTTTCGTAAATACCAGGCTTTCTGCAGATTGATTTCAGCCAGGCGTCTGAGGTTTTTTCCCAGGCAGGACAAATACACCGCCGCGGCCAGGGCGCAGAGGCTTTCGTTGGAGCAAATGTTGGACGTCGCTTTCTCCCGGCGGATGTGCTGCTCTCTCGCCTGCAAAGTCAAGACGAATCCCCTTTTCCCCTCCTGGTCCGTTGTCATCCCCGCCAGGCGTCCGGGAATTTTGCGCAGAAAATTCTTTTTGGCCGCAAAAATTCCCAGGTAAGGGCCGCCGAAGTTCAAGGAATTCCCCAGGGCCTGCCCCTCCCCCGCAACAAAGTCCGCCCCCATTTCTCCGGGCGGCTTGAGGATCCCCAGGGCCGTGGCATCCGTAAATCCGGACACCAGAAGCGCCTGGTGTTCATGAACGATGGCGGAAACCGCCTGAATGTTTTCAATCACCCCGAAAAAATTCGGCGACTGAACCACAACGGCAGCCGTATCCCGGTCGACGGCGCTTTTCAAGTTGTCCGTTTGAACCTGGCCTGTCGGTCCGTAATCAATCTCCGCAACTTCGTAACCATTCGCCCAGGCGTATGTCCTGACAACCTGCCGATACTCCGGGTGAACGGACTTCAGTAGAACAATTCTGCGGCGATTCAAAACTTTTGCCGCCAGAACGGCGGCCTCGGCCATAGCCGACGCGCCGTCATACATCGACGCGTTGGCCACATCCATTCCGGTAAGACGGGCAATCATGGTTTGGTATTCATAAATCGCCTGCAGGATACCCTGGCTGATCTCCGCCTGGTAAGGTGTGTAGGCCGTGTAAAATTCGGAACGGCCGATCACATGCCTGACAACGGACGGGATGTAGTGATGATAGGCCCCCGCCCCCGTGAGGCAGACTTCGGGAACAACATTTCTGCCGGCCATTTTCTGCATCAGGCCCCAGACCTCCTGCTCCGCAAGTGAGTCAGGCAGGTCCAAAGGGCGTTTCAATTTCAGCGCCTGCGGGATGTCCGCAAAAAGATCATCGATTGATGAAACGCCAATAGCCTTCAGCATTTTATTGACATCGTTTTCGGTATGGGGAATATAATCCATGTTTTTCATGCTATACATCCTCAATGCGTTGTTTCGGTCAGCGTCTTTTCATATTCTTCGGCGCTCATGAGGGAATTCAGCTCGGTTGTGTCGACCATTTTCAGCCGGACAATCCACCCTTCGCCAAAGGCGTCCTTGTTGATCTGCTCCGGCTTGTTCTCCAGCAGATGGTTGGCTTCAATGACTTCTCCGCCAATCGGTGAATAGACGTCCGATACCGATTTCACCGATTCAACGACGGCGACGGCGTCTCCGGCCTGAACCTTCCTGCCGATTTCCGGCAGCTCAACGAAAACAATGTCCGTCAGCATTTCCTGGGCGTGATCCGTAATGCCCAGCCATGCCGTCCCCTCACCATCGACCCTGATCCATTCATGGTCCTTCGAATATTTCCGGTCTGTCGGATTTATTTTTGACATATGCTTCTCCTTGTATACGATTTCTTAAGTTTAACGTTTTCCCGCCTCAGCAGGCGGATTTTAATCGTCGGGGATAAATCGGAAACCGCTCTGACAGCTCCTTTACCGCAGCGCCCGCGTCCCGATGCCTTTTTTCGTCGTTCATATGCGTGAGAACATCCGCGATGAATCCCGCAATGTTTCTCATCTCGCCTTCTTTCATCCCCCGGCTGGTCAAAGCGGGCGTGCCGATGCGGATGCCGCTTGTCACCATCGGCCCTTTCGTATCGAAGGGAATACCGTTTTTGTTCACGGTGATCCCGATTGCATCCAGGGCCTCCTGCGCGTCTTTCCCGGTCACCCCCTTGTCCGTCAAGTCAACCAGCATCAGGTGGTTGTCCGTGCCGCCGGAAACCAGACGGAATCCCTGTTGCATCAGCTCTTCCGCCATCGCTTTGGCGTTTTTGCAAACCTGCATCTGATACGTCTTGAAGTCATCGGCAAGCGCTTCTTTCAGAGCTACAGCCTTGGCGGCGATGACATGCATGAGCGGCCCTCCCTGTATTCCGGGAAATACTCTGCTGTTGATGACCCTGGCATATTCTTCCCGACACATGATCATGCCCCCGCGCGGCCCGCGCAGTGTCTTATGGTTGGTTGTCGTGATAAATTCGCAGACCGGCACCGGCGAGGGATGAAGCCCCACCGCCACCAGTCCGGCAATATGGGCGATATCCGCCATGATGACCGCTCCGACTTCATCGGCGATTTTGCGAAATTTAAGAAAATCAATCGTCCGGGGGTAAGCGCTGGCTCCTACGACGATGAGCTTCGGCTTGTGCTTTCTGGCCTGATCCTCCACTTCGTCAAAATCAATCGTTTCCGTTTCTTTATTCACGCCGTAGGCGACGACCTTGTAAAACCGTCCGGTGAAGTTTGCCGGACTACCGTGCGAAAGATGGCCACCGTGAGCAAGGTTCATTCCCAGGATGGTGTCGCCGGGCTGCAAAACCGAAAAATAGACAGCCATGTTAGCCTGCGAACCGGAGTGCGGCTGAACATTCACATGCTCCGCCCCGAAGAGCTTCCGGCAGCGGTCAATGGCCAGCTGCTCTGCGACATCGACATATTCGCAACCGCCGTAATACCGTTTTCCCGGATAACCTTCCGCGTACTTGTTGGTCATCACCGAGCCCAGTGCTTCCAGAACTGCTTCACTTGCAAAGTTCTCCGAAGCAATCAGCTCCAATTTATCCGTCTGGCGTTTTGTCTCACGAAGAATGGCTCGAGCAATCTCCGGATCAACTTTCAATAAACAAGACATCCCTTATCTCCTCCTTTGCCGAAAAAGGCCGTTCATTAACTTTTGTAAACACTCACTCTATGCAATCACCGTCTCCAGGATGTCCTGATCGTTTTTGAGTTTTTCAAAGGCCGCAGCGCTGGGCATCTTATCCAGCGTCAGGCAGCAGCAGGCCGCTTCATTCGTCCTGAAAATCATGTTTTGCATTTCCTCGACATTGATCCTTTCATCCTTCAGGATCTCCAGAGCCCTGGCCAACACTCCCACATGATTGTAGTGGCGGATGGTCAGGCACGGCCTTTTCTCCACCACGATTCTCAAATTCACCGCATGAAGCGGTTGGCCGGTCTGCAGATACTGCCCGATAATGCGCAGCACTTCGGAAGCGATGGCTTCCTCGGCCTGCTCGGTGGAAGCCCCGATGTGCGGCGTGCACACCGCCAGAGCGGCAAGCTCTGTCTGTTCGAACGTTGCCTCGCTTTTCTCGGGCTCTCCTTCAAACACATCCAGCCCCACGCGCAGCCCTTTCGTTTTGACAGCCTCGGTCAGTGCAGCCGTGTCGACAACGTCGCCTCTCGACGTATTCAGAAAGATGGCCCCCTGTTTCATCGCCTGGAAAAAATTGTCGTCAATCAGCTTTTTCGTATCTTTGTTTGATGCCAGATGGATTGATACTGCGTCGGATTTTGACGCAAGTTCTGCAGGAGAGGCCGCATAGCCGTATCCCAGCGCTTCCGCCTTCTCGGATGATAAGCTTCGGGACCAGGCAATAATCTTCATGCCTAAAGCCTTGGCGCGCCCCGCAACCGCCATTCCGATCTGCCCCAGTCCGACAATTCCCAAGGTTCGTCCTTTGAGCCCTTTGGACTTTCCAAAACGTCCTTTCTGCCATTTTCCACTTCGCAAAGCGGAAGTAGCGTCAGCTATCCCGCGATCGGCGGCAATTAATAAGCCAATGGTCAGTTCAGCAACGGCATCCGTGTTCATCCCCGGACAATTGGTGACGTAAATCCCTTTTCCTGATGCCGCTTCGAGATCGATGGTATTGACGCCGGCGCCGGCCCGGACAATCAGCCCCAGATGTTTGGCGGCCACAATCGTTCGTTGGTTGACTTTGGTGGAGCGGACAATGAGGATTCCGGCATCCGCTATCGCATCAGGCAGCTGATCCGCGGTCAGTTCCGGATTCACCCTCACGTCCACGCCCAAAGCCTTGAGGGAGTCAATGAGGTCTTTGGAAACTTTGTCTGCAATCAGTATTTTTGTCATGTTTCACTCCTTAAAATTCGTTAATTTTTCCGGATGTCACTTTTTCCGCTTATAAAACGGCAGAGAAACGATTCTGGCTTTGGCCGGATGATTCCGGATAACAATTTCGATCTCCGTACCCGGATCCTTTAACGCAGTCGGAACAAAAGCCATTCCAATACCGACCGCTAACGTTGGAGAATAGGTCCCTGAAGTAACGCATCCCATCTCCCGGCCTTCAAGACTCACCTTGTAGCCATGCCTGGCGATTCCCCGATCCTCCATCCTGAAGCCCACGAGTTTCCGATTAAACCCTTCACCCTTCAATTTCTCCAGAGCGGACCTTCCAACAAAATCTTTTTCCATATTGGTGACCCATCCGTAGACAACCTCGTAGGGCGTGATGGTCTCATCCATGTCGTTTCCGTTGAGCATCATGCCGGCTTCCAGTCTCAACGTGTCGCGCGCACCCAAACCTGCTGGAATCAACCCGTCCCTGCTCCCGGCCTTAAGGAGAATGTCCCAGATCAATGGGATCTGGTCCGAGGCGGCATAGATTTCAAACCCGTCCTCCCCGGTATAGCCACTTCGCGAAATCAACACGGGCATGTCCGATATTTTGCTGCACTGTGAATGATAGAATTTCAGACCGTCGATAGCGTCCTCAACCACCGACTTCAATATGGATTCGGAGGCTGGTCCCTGGATATCGAGTTTTCCCGTCTGCTCCGAAATATCGGCAATCGTAACATCATCATATTTTTTCGATTCTTTAAGTTGGAGAAGCCACGGATACACTTTGTCTTTTGTGGTGGCATTCGTCACCATGAGGTAGTCGTCTACCCCCATGAAATAAACGGTGACATCATCGATGATGCCGCCACTTTCGTTGAGCAGAAGCCCGAGCTTCATCTGCCCCGGGTATTGATCCTCAAGATTCCGGCTTAAGGCGTACTGCAACAGATCGAACGCCTGACGGCCCTGAATTTTCAGCTCGCCCATGTGGCAGATGTCAAAAAGGCCTGCCTGGCGCCTTGTCGTGTTGTGCTCTTGAATGACATTCGTATACTGCACGGGCATGGCCCAGCCGCCAAAGTCGACCATAGTTGCCGACAGTTTTACATGACGATCATAAAGGGGTGTTTTCTTCATAGGATTGATTTCCTCCAGGTATTTTATCTTTCCGGTTTTGCGTTTTGACGGATTCTTTTTTCATATATTTTGGCCAGACCGCCCGTTGATGTTTCGCGGTAGAGATTGGGCAGAGCTTTGCCGGTTTCCAGAAGGACCTGCACGACGTCATCAAAGGATATTCTGTGAATGCCGTCCGACAGCAGCGCGAGATTGGCGCAGGTCAACGCACGGATGGCCGCGTGAGCGTTTCTTTCAATGCACGGGATCTGGACCAGTCCGCAGACGGGATCGCAGGTCAGCCCCAGGTGGTGCTCCAGCCCCATCTCCGCCGCATATTCAATTTGTCGCGGGCTTCCCCCCATCAGTTGCGCCGCCGCTGCCGCGGCCATCGCGCAGGCGGTTCCCACTTCACCCTGGCAGCCTACGGCGGCGCCGGATATCGATCCATACTCCTTGACGATATTACCGAACAACCCGGCCGTTCCCAGTGCGCAGACAATGTCCTGATCCGTGCAGTTCATCCTGTTTTTGAGATAATAAATCACCGCGGGTACCACACCGCTTGCGCCGCAGGTCGGCGCGGTCACAATCCAGTGTCCGCAGGCGTTTTCTTCGGCTACGCCATAGGCATACGCAGCCAGCACGGCGTCCCGTGCGGAAACGGGTTCCATCATCAGGCTTTTACGATAGAAACAGCGGGATTTGCGCGAAAGCCCCAGAGGCCCGGGCAGCAGGCCTTCACTGTTGACGCCGCTTTCGACGGATTCCACCATCGCCAGCCAAATATCAGCTAGATAAGTAATAATGCCGGCGCCCTCATATCGTACAACATAATCCCAAAACCTCTCCCCGCTTTCTTCGCAGTGCTCCAGAATTCCGGAAAGCGTTTTCAGCGGATAGATTTTGCCGGATGCGGCTTCAGAGAGAAGCGCGCCTCCTCCGACGCTGTATTCTTCCATGGATCCAATTATTTTTCCGGTTTGATCCAGGGCGTCGAACCGCATGCCGTTGGGGTGCAGCGGAAGTTCCTGGTCCGGCTTCCACGTAAATTCAACCTTGTATCCCTTCAACGATTCCAGAACTGCCGCATCCGTCCCATGCCCCCGGCCCGTAGCGGCAAGGCTCCCGTACAAAGTGACCCGAAAAGATGACGCATCGGGATATTTCTTCAGAAACCGGGCCGCGGCCACGTATGGCCCCATCGTATGAGAACTTGATGGCCCTCTGCCGATTCGATAAAGTTCACGCAAGGTATTCATTGCCTGTATGGTCCTTTCTTCACGTCACGTCGAAACATGCCTGCCGATTAACGATGTGCCTTCCAAAATAAAAAACGGACGATGCACAAAAATGCACGTCCGTTCACCTCTGTATTGGACCTGAGAGTTTGCCCCGCACATATCCTTTCGGGGTTGCCCCTTCGGTGCAGTCTTACGACTGTCTCTCCAGAGTTACTGCAAGCATCACAATTTTTTTACCTGAGAGTTTCAATGACGGACCGGACAGTCTTGTCATCTTGCCCCTTCGGTGGCCGGTGAAAACGGCGCTCTCTCGCGACACTTCATACAGC